>JBNJEG010000006.1:0-39851 GCA_051745655.1 Pseudomonadota bacterium | reverse complement strand
GTGTCGAGCCGGTAGCGGCTGAACACCCAGAGGATCCGGAACAGGCGGGCCAGGTTGATCAACGGTCCGCCTCCGGGGCCATGTGGTTGATCCGCTCTTCAAGGGCGTCCACGCGGGACGCCAGATCATCGATGTCGCTGAACCGCGCCTCGGCCTCGCGGCGGCCGGGTACCAGGCCGGATTCCTCGTGCAGGTAGTCCTCGATGTTCGCGTGCACCGAGGCGCGCGCCTGCTGGCTCCAGCGCAGGGCATCGCGCAGGCGTCGGGCGATGACGTGGGCGGGGACATCCCCGAGGGTCCGGGCAAGGAGCGCTTCCCAGTCCGGGGCCAGTTCGTGCACGCGCTGGGCGAGGTGACGCACCTGTTGCGCATCGCCTTCGACCCCGATCAGCCCCTGGTCGAGGCCGCTGGTGTCGCCGGCGGCCAGCGCCAGCAGGGCCAGTGGCGTGGCGGTGACATGGGCGACGGCGTTCGGGTCCGCAGCTCCCTGGTTCAGGGCAAGCCGGTCGCCGGAGCGTGCCAGTGTCAGCGTGGCGCCAAAGGGCACCAGCGTGATTGAGACCGGGGCCTCAAGCTCTCGGAGCAGGAGATCCCGTGCCGCGGCGTCCGCCTCCAGCGCCCGGTTCAGGGCCGAGGCGGCCATGGTGGTGGCCTGGTCGAGCAGTGTGCCGCCCAGTCCCATCAGGGCTTGATCCCCGCGTGCAGGGCGACGATGCCGCCGGTCATGTTGTGGTACTTGCACTGCACCAGGCCGGCGTTCTCCATCATGCCCTTGAGGGTGTCCTGATCCGGGTGCATGCGGATGGATTCGGCAAGGTACTGGTAGCTCTCGCTGTCACCGGCCACCAGCCGGCCCATCAGTGGCAGGGCGGTGAAGGAATAGGTGTCGTAGGCCTTGTTCAGCAGCGGGTTGACTGGCTTGGAGAACTCCAGGATCAGCAGCTTGCCGCCGGGCTTGAGCACGCGTGTCATTTCGCGCAGGGCCAGGTCCTTGTCCGTGACGTTGCGCAGGCCGAAGGCAATGGAGACCGCGTTGAAATAGTTGTCCGGGAAAGGCAGAGCTTCGGCATTGGCCTGCACGTAGTCCACGCGCCCCGCGTAGCCACGGTCGATCAGGCGTTCCCGGCCGACTTCCAGCATCTCCTGGTTGATGTCCGCCAGCACCACTTCGCCGTCCGTGCCCACGCGGTCCGCGAACTGCATGGTCAGGTCGCCGGTACCGCCGGCGATATCCAGGATCCGGTGGCCCGGGCGCACGCTGCTCAGCTCGATGGTGAAGCGCTTCCAGAGCCGGTGGATGCCCATGGACATCAGGTCGTTCATAAGGTCGTACCGGCTGGCGACCGAGGAGAAGACCTGGCCGACGTGCTTCGCTTTTTCCTGCTTCGGCACCTCGCGGTAACCGAAATGGGTGGTGTCCTGATCCGCCATGGGGACCTCCGCTGATGCTTTGGCGTATTCTAACCCCGGAGGACCCACTTGTCTGCGCCGGGGAGGGCCGCTCGCCTCACAGGCCGGAGTTGCGTAAAATTGCCGGCAACGCTGGTAACCACTGTTCGCCGAGGAGTCCCGATGTCCCGTATCCAGATCCACCGCCCGCACGCCATGGACCATGAACACGCGCTGCGGGTGGCCGATGAGCTGGCCCGGGAGATGACCGCGCACTACGACTTCGAGTGGCACTGGGAGGGCGAGCGCCTGAAGCTGCGCCGGACCGGCCTCAAGGGTGAAGTCGCCGTCAACCCGAAGGACATTGGCGTGGATCTGGAGCTGGGCATGATGCTGCGGCCCTTCAGGGGGCGGATCGAGCAGGAGGTGGTGCGCCAGCTGGAGGACATCCTCGCACGCAACGCCTGAGTCAGAACTGGCTTACTCTGGCTGCCTCGGCAGGGGCTCGCCTGCCAGTACGCGCTCCATGATCCGGGTTTCCCGTTTCCGGATGGTCTCCAGCAGTTCCGATACGCCACCCATGGCGCGGAAGGCCTGGACCCCGTTGGTGATGAACCCGTAAAGCTCCGCCAGCCCGGCCATGCGCGCGGGCTGATGCATCATCTTCAGTCCCATGCGCAGGGATCGGTTGTTGACGTAGCGTTCCAGGTCCCGCCCCACCGCATCCACCAGCTCAATCTGGCGTCGGCGCACGTCCACCTGCCCGCAGGCCCGGTAAGCCTCGGCGTAGGCGGCATCGGGCATTGCCTCGACACCGGCCGCATCCAGTCCCTTCTCCTGGGTAAGCCACTCGGCCATGGCCAGATCCAGCCGTTGGCTGATCAGGTTGAGCTCCACCAGCTGTGACAGGGTCAGGAGTGCGCTGTCCGGGCTCAGCCGGATCAGGTAGGGGAAGATCCGGTCGAAGTCGTCGTCCCGGCGGCTGAAATCCTGGGGCGCGTAGAGATCCTCCAGCAGGAAGTCCAGCGCTTCCTGGTAGCGCGGGGATTCATAGAGGTCGCTGTGGGTCTCGCGCAGGCGCCTTGCCTGCCAGCGGCCCAGGGCCTCGATAGAGGGTTCCAGTGGATGCCCGACCCGCTCCTGGCGGAAATCGTGGTAGTCGAGCATCAGCTCCTGGAGCCGACGCGCGTTGGGAGTCCGTGTCTGGGTCTGGGTCAGCTTGTACCGGTACACGCCCGTCCTCCGTTCATGCGGACGGGCATTCTAGTGGGGCCGGAAGTGGCCGACAATGGCGCTCAGGCCACTCTGGGGATGTCGTCCATGGACGGCACCCAGGTCTCGCTGTCCAGCGTGATGAAGTGACTGGTGCCCTGGGTCTCGACAATCCGCACGGAGGTCGCCGAATGGCGGGCCGAGTTCAGCATGGCTTCACGGTCCAGGATGCGGTCGGTCTCCGGAATCAGAATGGTGCCCTGACGGATGTTGGCGAGGACATCGGTGTCCCATTGCTCCATCCAGGCCATGATGTTCTCGATGTTGCGCACAATGGTCAGGTGGTCCTGGGTGGCCGAGAACATCCGGTTGAGCAGTGTCTTCTTGCGCGGGTTCATGCGCCCGAAGAAGGTCTGGGCGTAGGCTGAGGACGGGGTGCTGTTGATCGCGCGCACGATCCAGGGCCACATGCCGTGGCTGACCGGCTCCAGGATGGCCCGGACCAGGGCGTGGAGTTCACCCTGGGGCAGCACTGGCGCTTCCAGAACCACGTCGATGTCCTCGAACAGTTCGGGCCGCTGGCGGGCGGCCTCCACGATGACACCGCCGCCGCGGGAATGGCCGTGCACCCGGATCCGGTCCGACGAGGGCAGATTCTCGATGGTCTGGATCAGGATGCGGGCGTCGTACTCAATCGTCGCCTCGGTGTGCGGGTTGCGCCGTGCCCATTCAGGCCGCTCCAGGACGGGACCGCTCACCGGGATATGGTACTTGGAGCAGGTCAGCAGGATCAGCTCGGTGGTGGGCTCCTGGTAGAGCTGGGTGAAGTAGCACTGGTTCTCCAGGAAACCGTGCACGGCGATCACGGTATGGTGCGCCTCGCCGCTGTGGTTGCGCACGGCAACCGCGCCGGAACCCACCTCATAGACCCGACCGGAGAACATCTCGCTGTACGCGGGTTCGATCCGTTTTTTCAGTTTGCGGACGTCACTGGCTTTCATGGGCCATACTCCTCGTCGGCGCGGCCTCTACAGCTTTTTGATGGCCGGCTTATGACAGAATCTTTACCTTACAGTATAGGGGTGCGTTGACCATGGGGAGTTAAGTTTTGTAACAACTTTGCCTGCTGAGGTCGTGGTCACGGAGTGGCCGTATGGGCCTTCGACCAATGCCTAAGGGTCAATGACTGGAAAACCGGGCGATCGAAAGGCACTATAGCCGCAGTTTTGAACTGCCTGGTGCAACCTGATGGAGGTCCGAATGAGTGACAAGCGCATCGAGAAAGACAGTCTCGGCGAGGTGGAAGTCCCGGCCAATGCCCTCTGGGCGGCCCAGACCCAGCGCGCCATCGATAACTTCCCGGTTAGTGGCCGGCCCATGCCCGGCGCCTTTATCCACGCGGTAGTGCGGATCAAGCGCAGCGCTGCGCGCGCCAATGCCGTTCTGGGGCTGCTGGATGCGGATCGGGCCCGGGCCATCGAGACCGCCTGTGACGAAGTCCTGGGCGGTGCCCATGCGGACCAGTTCCCGGTGGATGTGTTCCAGACCGGCTCCGGCACCAGCACCAACATGAACGTGAACGAGGTGATCGCACGCCTGGCTTCCGGCCACAGCAGCGAGCCGGTCAACCCGAACGACCACGTCAACATGAGCCAGAGCAGCAACGACGTGATCCCCACCGCGATCCACCTGAGCGCGGTTACCGAGGTGCACGACTCGCTGCTGCCGGCGCTGGACCACCTGATGCAGACCATCGCGGGCCGCGAGAAAGAGACCGAGTCCGTGGTCAAGACCGGCCGCACGCACCTGATGGATGCCATGCCGGTGACCCTGGCCCAGGAACTGCGCACCTGGCGCGACCAGATCAGCAATGCCCGTGACCGCCTGGAGCAGGCGGCCAGGGACCTGCTGCGCATCCCGCAGGGCGGTACCGCCGTGGGCACGGGCGTGAACGCCCACGCGGACTTCGCGCGACTGTTCGCCGAAGAGCTCAGTGCGCTGACCGACCACCATTTCACCGCGATGGAGCACCCGTTCGTCGGCCAGAGTGCCATTGATGCGCCGGTGGCCCTGTCCTCCGCCTACCGTGGACTGGGAACAGTGGTCATGAAGATGGCGAACGACCTGCGCTGGATGAACAGCGGCCCCATCCATGGCCTCGGCGAGATCACGCTGCCGGCGCTGCAGCCCGGCTCCAGCATCATGCCCGGCAAGGTCAACCCGGTGATCCCGGAATCCGCCGCCATGGTGGCTGCGCAGGTGACCGGGCTGGATGCGACTGTGAACACCGCCGGCCAGTCCGGCAACTTCCAGCTCAACGTCATGCTGCCGCTGGTGGGTTGGAACCTGTTGGAAATGAACGGCCTGCTGGCCAATACCGCACGGGTGATGGCGGACAAGGTGATTGCCGGCTTTACTGTGAACAGCGAGGTGATGGCCGAAGCCGTGGGCAAGAACCCGGTGCTGGTGACGACCCTCAACCCGGTTATCGGCTACGCCAAGGCGGCCGAGGTGGCCAAGAAGGCCTATGCAACCGGGCGCTCCATACTGGACGTGGCGAAGGAAGAGACGGATGTGCCGGAAAACGAGCTGCGTGAACTGCTTGATCCCATCAAGCAGACCAAGGGCGGTCTCCCGGACGCCTGATCGGCGGCACCCCGCGCCGGGCAGCGTGCCATGCTTCTGATCCCGGAGCTGGTCGCGCTGCTGATCGTAGCCAACGGGGCGCCCATGGTCCTGAGCCGGATCCTGGGCACCCGCGGGTACCCGGTGGACTGCCGCCTGCAGCTGCCGGATGGTCGCCGACTCTTCGGGGCCAGCAAGACATGGCGTGGCCTGGCAGCGGCCATCCTGGCCGCGGCCGTTGTTGCCTGGCTGTTCCGGCTCGGCTTCGTCTTCGGGGCGGTGTTCGGCGCGGCGGCTATGGTCGGGGATCTGCTTTCAAGCTTCATCAAGCGCCGTTTCGGGCTTGGCCCAGGGGATCGGGCGCTGGGCCTGGATCAGTTGCCGGAAGGGCTGCTTCCCAATTTCGTTGCCTGGTGGTGGCTGGGTGTTTCCGGCTGGGTGGCCCTGCTGGCGGCGCTGATCTTCTGCGTGCTCAATATCTGGGGTTCGCCTTTCCTGTACCGCCTTGGCATTCGCCGGCGGCCTCACTGACCCGCGGAATCCGGGCCGGCGCTCAGCCGGTGCAGGGTCACTTCCGGCGGGCAGTTCAGGCGCACGTTGAGAATGGACGTACCGGCGCCTGTGGTGGTGTAGCCCTGCATCGCATCCTCCGTCCAGGCACCCCGGCCAAGACGGCGGGGGATCCGCGCATCCAGGGTCAGCGGGATGCCGCCCGGCAGGCACAGCTGGCCACCGTGGGTGTGGCCGCAGAGGTAGAGGTCGAAGCTGGCGCGGGCCGCCTCCAGGTGGATCTCCGGGGTGTGGCTCAACAGCAGTGACAGAGCGCCCGGGGGGATGTCCCTGGTGGCGGCGGCCAGGTCATGGGTTCGGTAGAGGTGCGGGTCATCTACGCCGGCGATCCACAGTGCTGCGTCTTCCCTTTCAATGCACAGGCTCTCGTTCATCAGCATGCGGTACCCCATGTTTTCCATCTCGGGCACCATCAGCACGCTGTCGTGGTTGCCCAGGATGGCAAGAGGGGTACCTTTGAGGTGCGTCCGCAGCCGGCGCATGCCGTCCATTGCCGGGGTGATATCCCCCCAGGTGTCGCGTCGGTAGTCGCCGGTGATCACGCAGAGGTCATAGTCCAGCTCCCGCACTGTCTCGATGACGGCATGCAGGTTTGCCTCGTCCATATCCACATGCAGGTCACTGAGCTGCAGCAGGGTATACCCCTCCAGGGCCGGAGGGAGGCCAGGGATCACGAACCGGTTATGGGTCACCCTGAGAGACCGGCTGTTCTGCACGGCGCGCTGATACAAGCCGCCAAGGCTGAGGGCAAGCCGGACCAGCATGGGCATGGAATAGAGGTTTTCGGGATGCAGGTGCTTTCCGGAACGGCTGAGAAACAGCGTCTCGCGTTCCCGTTCCGTGATCAGCCGCTGGCGCGCATGGTCGGCGCCCAGTCTGAGCTCCAGCTGGTAGGTGCGCTCGATATCGCTGTGGTCCCCGATCAGGGGGCTGGCAAATCCATCCATGAGACGACCGCTCCGGAATCCGGCGATTTGATTTCATCATAGCAGGGAATGGACCCTGCGGGACCAGCCTTGACAGCTGCAGCTGCTGCGTGGATTCTTCGCGGCTCGAAACGGATTTCCACACGACTCAAGGAGGAAGGCTTCATGCCCGCCAATGCATTGCGCATGCTCATAACACCCATGCTGCTCGTCCTGGCTACCAGCGCCGCCTACGCGGAGATTTATCGGTGGACCGACGAGGAGGGCGTTACCCATTACACCGACACGCCCAGGCAGGGTGGTGCTGACAAAGAATGGACACGACCCGAGCTTGCGAATTCACCGATGGAGCTGCCTGAGCCCGGCACCTGGAAGCCTGAGCGTAAGGAGAACGAGGGTGATGACGAAGGCCACGAGGCCGCCAGGGAGAAGATGGCCGCAAAGGAGCGCCGCTGCGAGGAGTACGAGGAGCGCCTGGACCAGGTCAATGAGGAGCTGGGGCGTGGTTACCGGGAGCCAAGAGGGAATAAGCTGAGGGCGGAGCGGCGGGAGCTTCGGTCGAAGATGTTCAGTGAGTGTTGAGAGGATCAAAAAAGGTTCTGAGCATCATCAGGCCCCCCCCCTCGCAGTTCACGGGTCTATGATTGATCGAACGTGAATATCCCGCTGGGGGAAGGGGATCTCGATGCCTGCCTTATGCAGGGCGCGAGTAACGGCGGCGTTGATCTCGTGGATCAGGGGCATAATGTCCAGAGGATCTTTCACGAACACCCGCAGTTCGAAATCAATGCGGCTGTCGCCCAGACCGATGCAGAAAACCGCTGGCGCCGGATCATCCACGACCCGTTCGTTGTTGTGAACGACCTCCGTAAGCAGTTCCTGCACATGGTCCACATCGGAGCCGTAGGCAACGCCAACTGGCAGTATGACGCGCGTGATCGAGTCAGACAGTGTCCAGTTGGTCAGATCCTTGGTCACGAAGGTCTTATTGGGAATGATCTGCTCTTTGCGGTCCCAGTCAACCAGGGTGGTTGCACGAATCCGGATACGTGAAACCGTCCCTGTAATGCCATCAATGGTAACCGTGTCTCCGACGCGGATGGGGCGTTCGAACAGCAGGATGATGCCGGATACGAAGTTGGCGACTATCTCCTGAAGGCCAAAGCCCAGACCCACCCCGAGTGCCGCCACCAGCCACTGCAGTTTGGACCATTGCACCCCGATCACTCCGAGGAACACGACGATGCCGACAAAGACCAGGGTATAGGTGGTGAGGGTGGTGATGGCATAGCCGGTACCGGGCTCAAGCTTCATCCGGCTGAGCACCATGACTTCCAGGGTGCCGGGCAGGTTTTTGACGGCGAGCACTGTAGCAATCCCAACGAACAGCGCCAGCAGCAGGTCACCGAGGGTGATGGGCAACGGGTCGCCACCTTCAAGGTCGGTGGCGATGGTCCAGAGTGTGATGTTGTCCAACAGCTGCAGGGCCGGAATCAGGCCAGCCCAGAGCAGCCAGAGGCCGGTAATGACAAGCACGGAAATCAGGATGCGCAGGAGCGCAGTACTCTGCTGACTGATGTCCCTGAGGTTCATTTCGGGCATGTCCAGCGCCTGCGGTACCCCTTCGCCCGAGGGTTCTGCGGCTTCCCTGGTTTCGGCGAGCTGGCGTTGCGCCTCCCGGTGTTCACGCAGCCGCTCCAGCGTCAGGCGGCGTTCCCGGACCGAAAGCGCCCGTAGTCCGATGTAGAAAAGCATGGCGTTGAATGCCAACCAGCAGATGCTGATGAACAGGTTTCGCTCCAGTACCAAAGCGGTGTAGTGATAGCCGAGTAGCGATGCCACCACCAGTGCCAGGGGCGTGGCAACTGCCAGTACGTGCAGGGCCAGCAGGCGTTTGCTCTGTGGCCGGTCAGCCCGAATCGCACTCATGATGCGATACGCGAACGTCGACATTGCGAGAGATACTGCTGTGAAGAGGAAGCGTCCGAGACTGTCCAGAAATTCGGACCCGTCAGGTGTTGCGGTGGTCGGCGTGATAACGGTGATCGGGATGACAACCGCCAGAAAAAGCGGCAGCTCCCGGCGAAGGGCGCGCAGCGAGTCGGTATGCCAGTGGAAATGCATCTCTCCCAATCCGCCCTGGCGGGCCACATTATGGAAAAATGCCAGCAGTAGGACGATGAGTGCGGCAGTGGCCAGCCCTTTGGATAGAGCGGAGAAGAAGTCGTTGCCCTCCATCAGCAACAGCGCCCCGATGGCGAATAACAGCACGCTCGGCAGTGCCAGCAAGACACTGTTGGCGACCGCGTAAACCGTAAACGTGATGCGATCGTGGCCAACGTTTCCAACATACTGGCTGTTGGCCTTGAGGTTGCGTTTGACGGCCCCTCGCTTGATGAGCAGCACTGCCAGAAGGGCTACAAGAAGGGCAACCCGCCCGCCACGCTCCTGAACCGATTTGCCGATCGCGTTTTGGAGTGGATCGAGACGCAACTGCTCGGCAAACCAGCCGGCAGCCCCAAACAGTTCCGTCAGGGTTTCAATTCCTAGAACCGGCGCACTGGGCAGCCAAAAGAGCCGCTGCTGCAGGAGAAGCTTATAGGTCTCCACTTGCTCCTGAAGAGCCGATACCGTGCTGTAATAATCGTTCAGGGCCTGGATATGTTCCGTGACCGCCTCGTGAAGCTGACGGATGAGGCTGGCCCTTTGGTGCCTCAGCTGGCCGCGGGCATCGTCATCAGGATCGATGACGGCTTCAAACTCTTCCAGTCGAAGCTGCTCTTCGCGTGCTGTAGACAGCTGGTCTTCAATGTCATCAATCAGATCCTTCGCAATGCCTTGCCGCTGAAGCCGCTCAAGCCGCTGCTCAAGGAGGCTCGCGTAGTCGCCGGTCAGGTTGAGGCCAGCTTTTTCCAGGCGAAGCTCAAAACTGTTGTATTCATCCTGAAGTCGATTGAGAAGTGATTCTGCGTAGGCGAGGCGGTTGCGTGTGGATTCAACCGCGATCAGGCGTTGGTCAAGAGAGGCTCCAAGGGCCTGAATCTGAAGACGAATATCCGCCGTTTCGCTGTCAGGAAGCTGCATTTCCTCTGGTCTTTTGGAGGGTGATTCCAGTTCGGGCTGGACGGCCGGCTTGGCTTCCGCGGGTTCTTCTTTTTTCTCTTCGGTGACTGTCTCGACAACTTCCTCGTTTGTCTGCTCACCAGTTTCTTCGTTATTTGGTTCAGCGTGTGCCGGCATGGGGGCAAAGCAAAAGGCAACCGCCCCTATAAGGCAGAATGACCAAACGCAGCAGCGGGTGCAGAGCCTTTGGCGGTTCATCACGTCGCGCTCCTTGCGTCAGGTCGTGAAGAGGGTATTGGTATGAAAGCTGACAGCTACGGTGCAGAAGTCAAGTTCCTGGCCGCTGGTGCTGATTGTGCGGCAAGCCCACGCCTGAGCGTGGAGCTCAATGGAAGGTATGGGTGCTATAGACATAAAAAAGCCCCGTTTCCGGGGCTTTGGGGCGTTTCAGTAGACTTCGGTGGATCTCCTGAAACTGTTGGTTGGTGGAGACGGCGGGAGTTGAACCCGCGTCCGCCGGTACTCCGCCCTTGGCTCTACATGCTTAGGGTCCCTCTATTGTTTTAACCCCAGGCGACCCGAAGGTCAGGGTGCAAGGGGCGAGCTCACTTTATTTTAACCGTTACGCTGCGAGCATCACGCGACGGCGATCCTATCTGCTATGACTGCCTGTGATACGCGGGGGACAGGCACCCCGGTCAGGCAGGCACTAGCGGTTTTTACGCCGCGAGTGCGTAGTTGTCGTCGTTTGCGACTATTTTAAAGCAGCTTTGATTTATCGAGACTCGCTGCCGTCTCGGCATGCACCTCGGGTTTTGTCACCGGCGTCGAATCCGGATCGTCCCCGTACGTTCCAGTATAGGGGCGGCCCAGAGCGGACTCAAGGGGAACCTTGTTATCCAGCGCCAGATCGCGAAGCTGGTGGAAGGCATCCGCGAAGGCCGTGGCCATGCGCTCCGGGGACTCCATCAGCTGGCGGTCACTGATTACGCCGAACTGGACCTGCCCGGCATAGCTGAAGATGCTCAGGCCAATACCCACATCCCCGGTCTGCGGCACCCAGAACATGGGCGTGCGCAGGCGGCAGCCGCACAGGTGCAGCGGCTTGTCAGGGCCCGGCACGTTCGTGAGAACGGCGGAGGCGCGGCGGCTGAGCAGCTCCAGGGCACGGCGTTCCATCAGGTCCGGCCCGCGCCCGAGGATGTCCAGAAGGCCATAGGAGACCTGGGCCTGGTAGGAGCGCTTGATGTCGTCCATATGGCGTTGCACGGTCTCGAAGCGCTCCCAGGGGCACAGGGTCTGTACCGGCATGGGCACCAGCACCAGCCCGAATTGGTTGCCCAGTCGGGTGATGGGCTGGTCCAGCGGCCGCAGGTTGAAAGGCGCCGCCACATGGATGTCCGTCTCGGGCAGGGGCGTGCCGCTCTTCTGGAGATGCGACTGCAAGGCGCCGGTCGCGGCAGTAAGCAGCACGTCGTTGACGGTACCGTTCAATGCCTTCGCGGTGGCCTTGACTTCGCCCAGGTTCAGCGGCTCTGACCAGGCGACCTTTTTACGCCCGCATTGCGGGCCCTTCAGGGCCGTGGGTGGGTCCGGGGGGCGAACGGCGACCTTCAGAAGATCGCGCCCCACGAAGACGCATTCACGCCCGAATCGGGCCAGATAGGCGGGGTCTTCACGCACCGTGCGCCAGGTCTGGCGGATCTGCCGGCGTGCCAGGCGCAGGTTGCGGCGGGCACGGAACAGGGTCTGGCGCCACTCTGGGATGCGCCGGCGAATGCGCTTGCGGCGTCTCGAGATCTTGCGTTCTGCCTCGGAGCTTTCCTGCTCGTCCGTGAGCGAGAGCAGGACACGAACCAGCGAGATACCGTCCGCGATGCAGTGGTGGATGCGCACGATCAGCGCGCAGCCCCCTTGGTAGTTGTCCACGTAGTGGATCTGCCAGAGCGGGTGGGTGAAATCGAGCGGCGTGCTGTTGAGGTCGCTTGCAAGCTGCTGCAGTGCTGCCTGGTCCGCGTTTCCGGGAAGCGCGGTTATGTGGAGGTGGTTGTCGAGGTCAAACCACGGGTCCTCTTCCCAGTAGAAACGGTCGTTCTGGAAGACCACGCACTGTCGGAAGCGCTCAAAGTGCAGGAATCGTGTTTCAAGCAGGTTGCGGAACGCCCCGATGTCGATCGGCTCGTCGAACACAAGCACGGCGCCAATCATCATCGGACTTTCTGGCGACTCCATCCGCAACCAGGAGGTATCGACCGAGGACATGGCTGTGCGTTTTGCAGACATGGTCCCTCCCTGGTTGCAGTGGTTCAGGATCTGGACTGGTCAGTATACGACGATGCGGCCACTGAACAAATACGATCCCTTAACCCGATCAGCGCAGATTTTCACGCAGGATGCGCTGCTTCTGGCGGTTCCAGTCGCGTTCCTTTTCGGTGTGACGCTTGTCGTAAAGCTTCTTGCCCTTCGCCAGCGCGATCTCGCACTTGACCAGGTTCTTCTTCCAGTACAGGGCGAGCGGGATGCAGGTGTGGCCTTCCTGCTGAGTCTTGCCGAGCAGACTTGCCAGTTCCCGGCGGTGCAGCAGCAGCTTGCGGGTGCGCGTGGGGTCCGGGGTGATGTGCGTTGAGACGGACGGTAGCGGGGGAATATGCGCGCCCAGCAGCCATGCCTCTTCGTCCTTGAGCAGGACGTAGGCGTCCGTGATCTGGCACTTGCCCGAACGCAGAGCCTTGACCTCCCAGCCGTGGAGCTGGAGGCCCGCCTCGAACTTCTGCTCGATGTGGAACTCGTGCCGCGCCTTTTTGTTGAGCGCGATGGTGCTGCCGCCGCTTGCGGGTTTTTTCTTCTGAGCCATGGGAACCGTCCGGCCTGGCCGAGTGGGTGTCGTTGCAAACCGCGTATTGTAGCCCAAAGGGGCTGCCTGTGGGCAAAGTCCGAAGGGTGTGGCTGAAGCGTTGGGCGGCATTCGGCTATAATTCGCGGTTCATCCATGCAGGAGCCTGTCATGCCTTCTTACCCGGTACCCCCGGTCAGCGCCTGGGGCAGTCGCTGGACTTTTGCTCTTGCGTTGGCGGCCGTCGTCCTTGGTGTTGGGAATCTCTGGGTGGTGCCTACAGCCATCGTGGAGCATGGCGGTGGCGCTTTCCTGCTGGTCTACGGCCTGGCGCTGTTATTGGTTGGGGTGCCGGTGGTGATGACGGAGCTGGCGCTGGCGCGCCGGTACCGGCACAGCCCCGACCGCACGCTTGAGGCGGTTGCCGGAGCCTCGGGGCTGCAGTCACGGAGTCTGCCCTGGGCCGGTCGGGGCATGCTGCTGGCAGCGGTGCTGCTGTTCGGGCTCTACTCGGTGCTGGGCGGTATGTCCCTGGCCTGGCTTTTCCGGTCTGCCCTGGGGGAATTGCGCGGCGCCACGCCGGAGTCCGCCGCGAGTCTGTTCGTCGGATTCTCGGGGGACATCCAGCAGATTCTTATCTGGCAACTGATCTTTATCGGGCTGGTTTTTGCAGTGGCGCTGCGCAACCTGCGCCGGGGTGTACAGCGGTCACTGCGGACGGTTATGCCGTTGCTCGTGGTGCTGCTGGTGGTGATGGCAGTGGTGGCGCTGCTGTCCGGCAAGGCGGAGGAGGCGGCCTGGTCCCTCTTCTGGCCGCGTTGGGGCGAGCTGGGCTGGTATGGTGCTGCGCTGGCGGTCCAGTTGGCGCTCTTTTCGCTGGCGATCGGGGTGGGCGTGCTCATGACCCTTGGCAGCTACATGCCGGGGAACGCCTCAATGCCGCTGTCGGCCATCGGTGTCGCAGTGGTGGACCTTATGGTCACACTGGTGCTGGGGCTGGCGGTGATGTCGCTGGTGCTGGCCCAACAGGTGCCGCTGACCTCCGGTTTTGAGCTGGTGTTCGTCACCCTGCCGAGGGTTTTCGAGGCCATGTCTGGGGGCCAGCTTGTCGGCAGCCTTTTCTATCTGATCGTGGTTCTTCTGGTATGGACGTCCTCGCTGTTCGCTCTGGAAGTGGTGGTGGCCCGGCTGACGGAAATGCTGGGCGGTTACCGGCCAGTGGCCGCGATGATTGCCGCGTTGCCCGTGGCGGTGGCGTCTGCGCTGGCTTTGGTTGGATTCACTGGCCAGGGGCCGGTGGATACCTATGCGGCGATGGAGCTTTTGGTCATGCTGGTGCTGGTGCCGGTATCAGTGCTGGCACTGGCGCGACTGGCCGGCTGGCAGCTGCATCCCAGGCAGCTGCTGGCGTTTCTGGGTGTTACTGGCAGGGGGTACCGGTTATGGCGCTGGCTGATGGCGTGGCTGGTGCCTGCTGCGGTGGTCGTTGCCGTGACTCTTACAGCGGTTGAATACAGGCAGGGGCTCTGCCGGGTGGCCGGTTCAGCCCTGTGCGGTAGCCCGGGCGTGGGGCATCCGGTGGTGCCGATTGATAACGAACCCTATGGTGTAACGGTTCAATGACCCGACATATCGAACGCAGCGCGCTGGTCCAGCATTCCGCTGAAAAGATGTTTCAGCTGGTCAGCGACGTGGAGCGATACCCGGAGTTCCTTCCCTGGTGTGGCGGAGCGGTTCTGCATGAGCAGGGCGGGGATCAGCTTGTGGCCTCGCTGGATGTGGAGCGGGGCGGGCTGCGACAGCGTTTTACCACCCGCAACCACCTGGTTCCCGCGGAATCAATCCGCATGGAGCTGGTGGATGGCCCCTTCGAGCACCTGGAAGGACTCTGGGAATTCAGAGCGTTGCGGGTCGACGCCTGCCGCGTGACCCTTAACCTCGAATTTGCGGTCCAAAGCGGGCTGGCCCGGATGGCCTTCAGCGGGATCTTCGCCCAGGCCGCAAACACCATGGTGGATGCTTTCTGTACACGGGCTCGGTCCCTCTATGACGGGAGCAGGGGATGATCCGGGTGGAGGTGGCCTACGCACGCCCTGACGCGCAGCGCCTTATCGCGGTAACCCTTCCGGAGGAGAGCACCGCACTGGATGCGATACAGGCATCCGGTATCCAGTCGGTGTTCCCGGGCATCGACCTCGAGCGGCAGAGTGTGGGCATCTTCAGTCAGGTCATCGCAGAGCCGGGACTGCATCGGCTGCGTGATGGCGATCGGGTGGAGATCTATCGCCCGCTTGAGATTGATCCCAAGGAGGCCCGCGCGAAGCGGGCAGGGACCCGGCGCTGACCGCAGGGGTCAGTTGGCCGGTGTTTCGGCCAGGAGCTTGGCTTCGTGCCGGAGGTACTGGTTGTCCTCGTAGATGACGGTTACCCGCTGTTTACGGATCTCGCCACCGTCCTCCTGGAAGGTGTAGACATAGTGCTCCCGGTCCGGGTTGAAGCTGTTGCCCGTGATGGGGGTGCCCAGAAGTTCGTGCACCTCTTCGCGGGTCATGGTCGGGTTGAGTTGGCCAAGATCTTCGTAATCGATGATGTTACCCTGTTGAACATCGATCCGGTAGACGCCGGGGAAACTGCAGGCCGCAAGGCTGATAACGAGTGCGAGAACAGCCAGGCGGGCGGGAATGGAAGCCTTTTGCATCGTGGAAGGAAATCCTCTATCTTGAGTGCCGCTCCGAGGCGCGCTGCCCGCCTGAAGACGAGCGCACATGGTAACGAAAGCCCACTCCATCACCAACGGTTAGGTTCAGCATGGCACCAGAAAACGTCGAGCTGCGCAAGGCAGGCCTCAAGGTTACGCTGCCACGGGTCAAGATTCTGAGTATCCTGGAGAGCGCGGAAGCCGCAGAGAATGCCGAAGGCGATCATCACCTCAGTGCCGAGGATGTGTACAAGAAACTCCTGGAATCCGGTGATGACGTGGGTCTTGCCACCGTTTACCGGGTACTGACCCAGTTCGAGGCGGCGGGCCTGGTGCTGCGCCACAACTTCGAAGGTGGTCATGCGGTATTCGAGCTGGCCGGGGAAGAGCATCATGACCATATGGTATGCACCCAGACGGGCCGGGTGATCGAGTTCTATGATGAGGTTATCGAGGACCGTCAGCGCCGTATTGCGGAGGAGCATGGCTTCGATCTGGTGGATCACAGCATGATCCTGTACGTGAAGCCTAAATAATCACCCCGCCTCCTCTGTAGGAGCCTGCCTCGCAGGCGATCCGGTTGATCGCGAGCAGAGCTCGCTCCTACGGGTGTGACGACTCAGTGATGGGTTGCCTGCCCCTTCTGGAGCATCTCGCTGGCGTGGGCCATGGTCTGTTCCGTGAGGTCGACACCGCCCAGCATTCTGGCCACTTCCCGGATCCGCTCGTCCGAATTCAACGCCTCTACCGTTGAGTACGTCTGCTCATCCTCCGTGAACTTACTGACGGACAGGTGCTGGTGTGCCTGGCTGGCCACCTGGGGCAGGTGGGTCACGCACAGGATCTGACCGCTCTCTCCGAGCTGGCGCAGCAGGCGGCCCACCACTTCGGCGACGCCACCGCCGATGCCGACATCCACCTCATCGAACACCAATGTCGGAATGGTTGAGGTCTGGGCGACCACTACCTGGATGGCCAGGCTGATGCGCGAGAGTTCGCCGCCCGAGGCCACTTTTCCAAGCGGCCGCGCACTCTGGCCGGCGTTGGTGCTGACCAGGAACTCCATCTCCTCGTGGCCGGTGGCGGCCGGGCGACCGTCTTCGGAGGTTGGCGCGAAATGGGTTTCGAACCGGATGTCGGGCATGCTGAGCCGGCGCAACTCCTCGCCCACGCCCGCGTCCAGCTGCTCGGCCGCTTCCCGGCGAACCCGGCTCAGCTCATCGGCCAGGCGGGCCCATTCGGTGCGGGCCGTCTCCACCCGCTCGCTGAGCTGCTCCAGGCTCTCTGAGCCATTCTCCAGTTCATCCAGTTCCCCTCGCAACGCTTTGTGCTGCTCGGGCAGCTCCTGTGGCTGGATCTGGTGCTTGCGGGCAATCTGATAGATCCAGCTGAGCCGTTCCTCCACTTCCTGGAGCCGCTGGGGGTTGCAGTCGTAGTCGTCGATGAAACGGCGCAGGTTGTCCCCGGCTTCTTCAACCTGGATGCGGGCTTCCTCCAGCATCTGACAGGTCTCGGCCAATTGCGGCACCTCAATCGGCAGTCGCTCCAACTTCTGGCGAGCCTGTTCTAGCATACTCACCGCCGCCGGCTCCCCTTCGCCACAGCACTGTGCGGCCTCGTGGCACTGCTCAAGGATGCTTTCGGCATTGGCCAGCTGCTTCTGTTCGGCTTCAAGCTGGTCCAGCTCCTCGGCTCCCAGTGCCAGTCGGTCAAGTTCCTCTACCTGGTAGCGGAGCAGCTCAGTGCGGGCATTGCGTTCGTCGAGCTGGTTGCTGGCCTGCTCCAGTTTGCGGTTGATATCCCGCCATTCCCGAAACGCCGCGCGAACCTGCTCCGCCAGTGCCCCGTTACCACCGAATTCGTCCACAAGCCGGTGGTGCGTCTCGCGCTTGAGTAGGGATTGGTGCTGGTGCTGGCTGTGGATGTCCATGAGCATGCCGCCCAGGGTTTTCAGGTCTGAGAGGGTGCAGGGCTGGCCGTTGATGTAGCCGCGGGAGCGACCGTCATACCGGATCACGCGCCGGAGAACACAGTCGCCTTCCTGGTCCAGGTCCCGCTCTTCCAGCCAGTCCCGGGCCTCGGGGATGCGAGCGATGTCAAAGACGGCACTCAGGTCCGCCTTCTCCGCCCCTTCGCGCACGGCGCCGGAATCCGCGCGAGCGCCGGTCACCAGGCTCAGTGCGTCCATGACGATGGACTTGCCGGCCCCGGTTTCGCCGGTAAGGGTGGTCATGCCTTCCCGGATGGTCAGTTCCACTTTTTCCGCCACGGCGTAGTTGGAAACGGTCAGGTGAGTGAGCATGAGGGCCTCCCTTACGTGTATCGATATACAGTATATGTTTATTTGTACAGTTATTGGGGCGTGGTTTCAAGCACCAGTAACCAGGGCTTGGGTGGAGAAAGTGTTACCGGGTGGTTGAAACCCGTGAGACCAGCCCCATATTGCCCGGCAGGCGTCCCGAAGCGGGCCAACGAATCCGATACCGAGCAATGAGGTTGACCATGAGTGATGACGAAACCCGTAAGGATGAAGCCGTGAACGAAGCCGAGGAAGGTGAAGGCGGCAGCGCGGATGCGGCAACCGAAGAGGCGGAGTCTGCTCAGGGCGGCAATGATGAGGTTGCCCGGCTGCGTGAACAGCTTGAGGAGCAGAAAGAGGAAGTTCTGCGCGCCAAGGCCGAGATGCAGAACATCCGCCGGCGTGCCGACATTGATGTGGAGAAGGCGCACAAGTTCGGCACCGAGAAGTTTGTGAAAGAGCTTCTGCCGGTGGTCGACAGCCTGGAGAAGGCGGTTGAAAGCGCCCAGAACCAGGAGGTCCAGAACGAGGAAGTCGTCAGCCGCATCAAGGAAGGCGTCGACATGACGCTTGATATGTTCATCGGCGCACTGACCAAGTTCAACGTCGAGCAGATCAACCCGGTTGGCGAGCCCTTCGATCCGCAGAAGCACGAGGCCATGTCCATGGTCCCAAGCAATGAGGCGGAGCCGAATACCGTGATCGCGGTGATGCAGAAGGGGTATCTGCTGCACGAGCGGGTTGTGCGCCCGGCCATGGTCATGGTGGCCAAAGCGGAAGAGCCGGAGGGCGGCAACGTCGACGAGCAGGCTTGAAATCATCGCCAGAAGCCCAATACAGGCAGTAACGGCGACTGAATACCGGATTTGAATTCAACGATCAGAAAATTGGAGTGATTCCATGGGTAAGATTATCGGCATTGACCTGGGCACCACGAACTCCTGTGTAGCCATCCCGGATGGTGACGGGGTCAAGGTGATTGAGAACGCGGAAGGTGATCGCACCACGCCGTCCATTGTGGCCTACACCGACGAGGGCGAGACCCTTGTGGGTGCGGCGGCTAAGCGCCAGGCGGTGACCAACCCGAAGAACACGCTGTATGCCATCAAGCGTCTCATTGGCCGTGCCTATGACGACGATGTCGTGCAGAAGGACATCAAGATGGTGCCCTACGACATCGTCAAGAACGACAATGGCGATGCCTGGGTGGAAGTGAACGGCGAGAAGATGGCGCCTCCGCAGGTTTCCGCCGAGGTGCTCAAGAAGATGAAGCGGACCGCCGAAGAGTATCTCGGTGAGACCGTGACCGAAGCGGTGGTGACCGTTCCGGCCTACTTCAACGACAACCAGCGCCAGGCCACCAAGGATGCCGGCCGTATCGCCGGGCTTGAGGTCAAGCGCATCATCAACGAGCCGACCGCGGCCGCTCTGGCCTATGGCCTGGACAAGAAGGGCAAGGATCGCACTGTGGCGGTCTACGACCTGGGCGGTGGTACCTTCGACATCTCCATCATCGAGATCGCGGATGTCGACGGAGAGAAGCAGTTCGAGGTACTGGCCACCAGTGGTGACACCTTCCTGGGCGGTGAGGATTTCGACCTGGCACTGATCGAGTACCTGGCTGACCAGTTCAAGAAAGAGCAGGGCATCGACCTGCGCGGTGACTCCCTGGCCATGCAGCGCCTGAAGGAAGCTGCCGAGAAGGCCAAGGTTGAGCTCTCCAGCGCGCAGCAGACCGATGTGAACCTGCCTTACGTCACGGCGGACCAGAACGGGCCCAAGCACCTGAACGTGAAGGTGACCCGGGCGAAGCTGGAGTCACTGGTCGAGGACCTCATCCAGCGCAGCATCGAACCCTGCAAGACCTGCATCAATGATGCTGGCGTGAAGGTTGGCGAGATCGACGAGGTGATCCTGGTCGGTGGTCAGACCCGCATGCCCAAGGTGCAGGAAGCGGTTAAAGAGTTCTTCAACAAGGATCCGCGCAAGGACGTGAACCCGGACGAAGCCGTGGCCATGGGTGCGGCCCTGCAGGGCTCGGTCCTGTCCGGCGATGTGAAGGATGTGCTGCTGCTCGACGTAACACCGCTGACCCTGGGTATCGAAACCATGGGTGGTGTGTCGACGCCGGTGATCGAGAAGAACACCACGATCCCGACCAAGAAGTCGCAGACCTTCTCGACCGCCGAGGACAACCAGACCGCGGTAACCATCCACGTGGTCCAGGGTGAGCGCAAGCAGGCGAGCCAGAACAAGTCGCTGGGCCGCTTCGACCTGGCGGACATTCCGCCGGCGCCGCGCGGTGTGCCGCAGATCGAGGTGACGTTCGACATTGATGCCAACGGCATCCTGAACGTCTCCGCGAAGGACAAGGCAACCGGCAAGGAGCAGTCCATCGAGATCAAGGCTTCCTCCGGCCTGACCGAGGACGAAGTCGACCAGATGGTCAAGGACGCTGAGCAGAACGCTCAGGAAGACGAGAAGTTCGAGGAGCTGGTCCAGGCACGGAACCAGGGCGACAGCATGATCCATGCGGTCCGTAAGAGTCTGGAGGAAGCCGGCGACCAGGCGACAGAGGAAGAGAAGACCGCTATCGAGAGCGCCATCTCTGAGCTGGAAGAGGCGATGAAGGGCGACGACAAGGAGCAGATCGAGGCCAAGACCCAGGCCCTGACCGAGGCGTCGTCCAGTCTGGCCCAGAAGATGTACTCGCAGCAGGGCGAAGAAGGCGCTGCCGGCGGGGACACGGGCCAGAGCCAGGATGGCGGTGGTGATGATGCCGTTGACGCCGAGTTCGAGGAAGTCAACGACGATGACAAGCGGTAAAACCGCTGGCATCATCCACACCCTTTGTCGACGGCGCGGGAGTTTTCTCCCGCGTTCGTCGTTGTTGCAGTTACACTCGAATCACGGTTGACAGATTGTCATGGCCAAACGCGATTACTACGAGATTCTTGGTGTCTCGCGCGATGCGGACGACAAGGAGATCAAGAAGGCATACCGCAAGCTGGCAATGAAATACCATCCGGACCGCAATCCGGAGGATGAGGACGCGGAAGCCCGCTTCAAGGAAGCCAGTGAAGCCTACGAGGTTCTCAGCGACCCCGAGAAGAAGGCCGCCTACGACCAGTTCGGCCACGCCGGCGTTGACGGCAGTGCCGGCGGCGGTGGCTTCGGTGGCGGCGGTGGCGCCAGCTTCTCGGACATCTTCGGCGATGTCTTTGGCGATATCTTCGGTGGCGGCCGTGGCCGCAGCAGCCGGGGCGCCGACCTGCGCTACACGCTGGAGCTCGATCTTGAGGATGCCGTGCGCGGCAAGAACGTGAAGATCGAGATCCCCAGTGCCAGCGAGTGCCAGAGCTGCGACGGCAGCGGTGCCGAGCCGGGAACCCGGCCCGAGACCTGTGGCACCTGTCGTGGCATGGGCCAGGTTCGCATGCAGCAGGGCTTCTTCTCCGTTCAGCAGACGTGCCCGAACTGTCGCGGTGCGGGGCAGATCGTGAAGAACCCCTGCAAGGCCTGTCGCGGCGAAGGCTTTGTCGAGGAAGAGAAGACGCTCTCGGTCAAGGTACCGCCGGGCGTGGATACCGGCGACCGTATCCGGCTTTCCGGCGAAGGCGAGCCGGGCATGCATGGTGCGGCACCGGGCGACCTTTACGTGCAGATCGCGGTCAAGGAGCATCCCATCTTTGATCGGGACGGCCGCAACCTGCATTGCGAAGTGCCCATCAGCATCACGGACGCGGCCCTCGGCGGCGAACTCGAGGTGCCGACGCTGGATGGCCGGGTCAAGCTCAAGATCCCGGCGGAAACCCAGAGCGGCAAACTGTTCCGTCTGCGTGGCAAGGGTGTGACGCCCGTACGCGGCGGATCGCCGGGTGACCTTCTGTGCCGGGTTATGGTGGAAACACCAGTCAACCTCACGAAGAAGCAGAAAGAGCTGCTGCGTGAGTTCGACCAGACCCTGCAGGAGGACAGCGACGGTACCCAGCACGGGCCACGCAAGAGCTCCTGGTTTGAAGGCGTGAAGAACTTCTTTGAAGATATGAAGTTCTAGAGGGCCCGCGGGCGATGTCGGATTCTGGATGGGGAAACAGTATGACGCGGATTGCGGTAACCGGTGCTGCCGGCCGGATGGGAAAGACGCTGGTTGAGGCGGTCACGCTGACCGATGGTGTTTCGTTGGGCGCAGCGACCGTGCATCCGGAGAGTTCCCTGATCGGCTCTGACGCTGGCGAGGTCGCCGGCGTCGGCCGCAACGGCGTGATGCTGGCCGGTAGCCTGGCGGAGGTGACGGACGATTTCGATCTGGTGATCGACTTCACCTTTCCTGATCTGACCCTGGAGCACCTGGACGTCTGCCGCGACGCCGGCAAGGCGGCGGTGATTGGCACTACAGGCCTGAGCGATGCCGAGAAGCAGCAACTCGAGGCCAAGAGCGAAGGCCTGAAAGTGGTGTTCGCGCCCAACATGAGCGTGGGTGTGAACCTTCTGCTCCAGATCCTGCAGACGGCGGCCCGGGTGATGGGGGATGACGCCGATGTCGAGATCATCGAGGCGCACCATCGCCACAAAAAGGATGCTCCCTCGGGCACCGCACTGCGACTGGGTGAAGTGGTGGCCGACACACTTGGTCGTGACCTTCAGCAGTGCGCCGTCTATGGCCGGGAAGGTTTTACCGGGGAACGCCCGCGTGACGCCATTGGCTTCGAAACCATTCGGGCCGGTGACATCGTTGGTGAACATACCGTGATGTTTGCGGGGCTGGGTGAGCGGATCGAGATCAGTCACAAGGCCAGCAGCCGGATGACCTTTGCCAAGGGCGCGGTGCGCGCGGCCCAGTGGCTCGTGCAGCAGCCCTCGGGGCTCTATGACATGCAGGATGTGCTCGGCCTCAAGTAATGGGCAGTCCCTCAGCCGGCCCCATCCGGGATCTCCCGGATGACAGTGCAGCCGGTTTCTCTATATAATGTGCCGGATTTGATAAGCGTTTACTTCACCGGCCAGTGAATCCCTGCGAAAAGCGGGACGGCGTCGACGACACCGTCTCGCTTTTTTGCACGTGACGGCCGGGTTTTGTGACGCGCGTCCGACCCGCCAGAGACGCTAGAGGGGCATGGCTTTGACGAAACCAGCGATCCTTGCACTTGAGGACGGCAGCATCTTCAGAGGGGAATCCATTGGTGCCGATGGCGCCACCAGCGGCGAGGTCGTATTCAATACGGCCATGACCGGCTACCAGGAGATCCTGACTGACCCGTCCTATACCCGCCAGATGGTCACACTGACCTATCCGCACATTGGTAATACCGGCACCAACCCGGAGGACGTGGAGTCCGACCGGATCTGTGCTGCCGGGCTGATCATCCGCGACCTGCCGCTGCTGGCCAGCAACTGGCGCCGGACCGACTCCCTTTCGGATTACCTGCAGAGGGAGAATGTGGTGGCCATCGCCGGCGTGGATACCCGCCGACTGACGCGTCTGCTGCGCAACAAGGGGGCCCAGGGGGGCGCTATCGTCGCCGGTGAGAACGCCAGTGAGGAAGAGGCCCTGCGCCTGGCCCGGGACTTCCCCGGCATCAAGGGCATGGACCTGGCTTCCGAGGCCGGCTGCAAGGAGCCGCGCACCTGGACCCAGAACGTCTGGACCCTGGACGAGGGCTACGGCGAGGCGCCGGAGAAACGCTACCGCGTGGTCGCCTACGATTACGGCATCAAGTACAACATCCTGCGGCTGCTGGTCTCGCGCGGCTGCGAGGTGACGATGGTGCCGGCGCGCACGCCGCTGGACGAGGTGATGGCGTACAACCCGGATGGCGTCTTTTTCTCTAATGGCCCCGGTGACCCGGAGCCCTGCGATTACGCCATCGAGGCCCTGAAGGGCTGCATTGAGCGGCGCATTCCGACCTTCGGCATCTGCCTCGGGCATCAGCTGCTCGGGCTGGCCGTCGGCGGCCGCAGTGAGAAGATGAAATTTGGGCACCATGGCGCCAACCATCCGGTGGAGCGGGTTGCCGACGGTACCGTGGTCATTACCAGCCAGAACCATGGCTTTGCAGTGGATGAGAAGTCACTGCCGGACAACGTCGAGGTCACGTACCGCTCACTGTTTGATGGCACCCTCCAGGGCATGCGCCTGAAGGATGCGCCGGTGTTCAGCTTCCAGGGGCATCCGGAAGCCAGCCCCGGGCCGCGGGACGTGATCCCGCTGTTCGATGAGTTCACCCGCCTGATGGATGAACATCAGGCCACGCAGGCCGCACAGTGAGGCCAACCGCTTCGAATCACGGCTCGAGACGAACAGGATAAGGGTTCAATGCCGAAAAGAGACGACATCCAAAGCATTCTGATTCTTGGCGCCGGCCCCATCGTGATTGGCCAGGCGTGCGAGTTCGACTATTCCGGCGCCCAGGCCTGCAAGGCCCTGCACGAGGAAGGCTTCCGTGTCATTCTGGTCAACTCCAACCCGGCGACCATTATGACCGACCCGGTGATGGCCGATGCCACCTACATTGAGCCCATCACCTGGCGTACCGTCGAGAAGATCATCGAGCAGGAGCAGCCGGACGCACTGCTGCCCACCATGGGCGGCCAGACCGCGCTCAACTGCGCCCTGGACCTGGAACGCCACGGCATTCTCGAAAAGCACGGCGTGGAGATGATCGGCGCCAACGCGGACACCATCGACAAGGCCGAGGACCGCGATCGCTTCGACAAGGCGGTCCACAACATCGGCCTTGAGACACCGCGAGCGTCCATGGCGCACAGCATGGAAGAGGCCTACCAGGTGCTGGACCACATTGGTCTGCCCTGCATTATCCGGCCTTCCTTCACCATGGGCGGTTCCGGGGGCGGCATCGCCTACAACCGGGAGGAATTCCACGAGATCTGCGAGCGCGGGCTGGCGCTGTCGCCCACCAATGAGCTGCTGATCGACGAGTCGCTCATCGGCTGGAAGGAATACGAGACTGAGGTTGTCCGGGACAAGAACGACAACTGCATCATTGTGTGCGGCATCGAGAACATGGATGCGATGGGCGTGCACACCGGCGATTCCATTACCGTGGCGCCGTCCCAGACGCTGACGGACAAGGAATGGCAGATCATGCGTGACGCCTCGCTGGCAGTGCTGCGCGAGGTGGGTGTCGAGACCGGCGGCTCCAACGTTCAGTTCGGCATCAACCCGGCCAACGGGCGCATGGTGGTGATCGAGATGAACCCGCGCGTATCGCGCTCCTCGGCGCTCGCCTCCAAGGCCACCGGTTTCCCCATCGCCAAGGTGGCGGCCAAGCTGGCAGTCGGCTTCACCCTGGATGAGCTCAGCAACGACATCACCGGGGGTGTGACGCCGGCCTCCTTCGAGCCGGCCATCGACTACGTGGTCACCAAGATCCCGCGGTTCACTTTCGAGAAGTTCCCGCAGGCGGATCCGCGCCTGACCACCCAGATGAAGTCCGTGGGCGAGGTCATGGCCATCGGGCGCACCTTCCAGGAGTCCTACCAGAAGGCCCTGCGTGGGCTCGAAACCGGTGCCTCCGGTCTGGACCCGGTTCTGGAGGATCGTGAGGACGCCCGGGATACCCTGATCCATGAGCTCAAGGTGCCGGGCGCCAGCCGCAGCTGGTACGTCGGCGAGGCTTTCCGCTGGGGCATGAGCGTGGATGAGGTGTTCGAGTACACCTTCATCGACCGCTGGTACCTGATCCAGATCCAGGATCTGATCGAGGAGGAGAAACAGCTCCAGTCCACCGGCATGGCGGACCTGGACTACGACACCGTCTTCCGGCTCAAGCGCAAGGGCTTCTCCGATACGCGCCTGGCCAACCTGCTGGGCGTCTCAGAGCAGAGTTTCCGCAAGCTGCGCCACGACCTGGGCGTGCGCCCGGTCTACAAGCGTGTGGATACCTGTGCCGCCGAATTTGAGTCTTCCACTGCCTACATGTACTCCAGCTACGAGGAGGAGTGTGAGGCCAACGTCAGTGACAGGAAGAAGATCGTGGTCATCGGTGGCGGGCCCAACCGCATCGGTCAGGGCATCGAGTTCGACTACTGCTGCGTTCATGCCGTTCTGGCCATGCGTGATGACGGCTATGAAACCGTCATGATCAACTGCAACCCGGAAACGGTCTCCACCGACTACGACACCTCGGACCGGCTCTATTTCGAGCCCATTACCCTCGAAGACGTGCTCGAGATTGTCCAGGCGGAGAACCCGGATGGCGTCATCATCCAGTTTGGCGGCCAGACACCGCTGAAACTGGCGCGCGGGCTCGAGGCGGCCGGCGTGCCCATCATCGGTACCAGCCCGGACGCCATTGACCGGGCCGAGGACCGCGAGCGCTTCCAGCAGATGATCAACCGCCTGGGGCTCAAGCAGCCGGCCAACGCCACGGTGCGCAGCCTTGAGGAAGGCATCCTGGTGGCACGGGACATCGGCTACCCGCTGGTGGTCCGCCCCTCCTACGTGCTGGGCGGTCGCGCCATGGAGATCGTCTACACCGAGGAGGAACTCAAGGAGTACATGCGCAGCGCCGTGCTGGTCTCCAACGACAGTCCGGTCCTGCTGGACCACTTCCTGAACTCCGCCATTGAGATCGATATCGACGCTGTGTGCGACGGCAAGACCGCCGTGATCGGCGGCATCATGCAACACATTGAACAGGCGGGCGTGCACTCCGGTGATTCCGCCTGCTCACTGCCGCCCTACACCCTGCCGGTAGATGTTCAGGACCAGATGCGGGATATGGTCAAGCGCATGGCGCTGGAACTGGACGTGGTCGGCCTGATGAACGTGCAGCTGGCCTGGCAGGACGGCGAGGTCTACGTGATCGAGGTGAACCCACGGGCCTCACGGACCGTGCCCTTCGTGTCCAAGGCCGTGGGCCGCTCCCTGGCGCGCATTGCCGCCCGTTGCATGGTCGGCATCAGTCTGGAGGAGCAGGGCATTACCAGCGAGTCGGTTCCCCAGTACTACTCAGTGAAGGAATCCGTCTTCCCGTTCCCGAAATTCCCGTCCGTGGATCCGATCCTGGGGCCGGAAATGAAGTCCACTGGCGAGGTGATGGGCATTGGCGACAGCTTCGACGAGGCCTTTGCCAAGGCCGCGCTGGGCGCTGGCGAGACCCTGCCGACCTCGGGCACGGCCTTCATCAGTGTCCGCGACGCGGACAAGCCGGATGTCGCCCGCCTGGCAAGGGACCTGGCGGATGTGGGCTTTCGTCTGATCGCCACCGGCGGCACCGCGCAGGTGCTGTCCGAGGCCGGGCTCGAGGTCGAGAAGGTGAACAAGGTCCGCGAGGGGCGGCCTCACATCGTGGATGCCATCAAGAACGGCCAGGTCGACCTGATCGTGAACACCACCGAGGGGCGCAAGGCGATCGCGGATTCCGCCCAGATCCGTCAATCCGCCCTTCAGCGCAAGGTCACCTACGCCACCACACTGACTGGCGGCGAAGCCTTCTGCCGCGCCATCCGCTTCGGCTCTGAGCGCCAGGTGCGTCGCCTCCAGGATCTCCACGCGGGGTATCAGCAATGAGCAACAACCGTGTTCCTATGACCAAGCAGGGCGAGCAGGCCCTGCGTGACGAACTGTACCGGCTCAAGTCCGAGGATCGGCCCCGGGTTATCGAGGCGATCGCGGAAGCGCGTGAACACGGCGACCTTAAAGAGAACGCCGAGTACCATGCGGCCCGGGAGCAGCAGAGCTTTGTTGAAGGCCGGATTCAGGAGCTCGAGGGTAAGCTGGGTGCGGCCCAGGTGATTGATGTCACGACGATTGAGAAGACCGGTAAGGTGATCTTTGGTACCACCGTGCGCCTGATCAACATGGACACTGAAGAGGAAGTCACCTACCAGATCGTGGGTGACGATGAGGCGGACATCAAGGAAGGCCGGGTCTCGATCTCCTCACCGATCGCAAGGGCGCTGATCGGCAAGGAGGAGGGCGAGGAGGTTTCGGTTCAGGTCCCCTCCGGCACCGTTGAGTACGAGATTGATGAGGTGATGCACATCTAGCGCTGGCGCAGGTTCGACAGCTTCGGGTTGGGTTCGGCCGCACGGCGCAGCAGCACGGCCACCTTGCCAATGACCTGTACCAGCTCCGCGCCGGAGCTCCGGCAGGCCTCGTCGATCAGTTCCCGCCGTTCTTCGCGGTCCGTTGAGGCGATCTTGACCTTGATCAGTTCATGATCGTCCAGGGCGCGCTCCAGCTCCTGCTGCACTCCCTCGGAAATGCCGTTGTCGCCGACCTGTACGACCGGTTTGAGGTCATGGGCAAGAGCCCGGTACTGGCGACGCTGTTCGGCGGATAGTGGCATGTTTGGGTCTCTTGATCGTATGGATTAGGTAGGACGCATGATAGCAGCCGGCACAGCCCGGATGCACCGTTTCGGAGGCAGGTTTGGGACGTTCCAAGAGCAGTGACCGCTGGTTGCGCGAGCATCATCAGGACCACTACGTGAATCAGTCACGGGAGCAGGGTTACCGGTCCAGGGCCAGTTACAAGCTGATCGAGATTGACCGCAAGGATGGTCTGTTCAAGCGCGGCCAGACGGTGGTTGATCTGGGCGCGGCGCCGGGGGGCTGGTCCCAGGTGGCGGCCGAGAAGGTGGGGCCCGGCGGAACCGTTCTGGCCAGTGACATCCTGCCGATGGACCCGATCCCGGACGTGACCTTTGTCCAGGGCGATTTCACGGAGCAGGCGGTTCTGGATGAACTGCTGGAAAAACTGGATGGTCGCCCCGTGGACCTTGTCATTTCCGATATGGCGCCCAATATGAGTGGGGTGGCCGCCATTGATATACCCAGCGCCATGCATCTGGTGGAGCTGGGGCTGGAAATGGCGCATGAAGTGCTGCGCCCCGGGGGTGCGTTCGTGACCAAGGTGTTTCAGGGGGAAGGCTTTGATGCCCTGTTGCGCTCTATGAAAACGGATTTCCGACGTGTTGCCAGCCGTAAGCCCGATGCTTCCCGGGCCCGGTCACGGGAACAGTATCAGGTGTGTAGCGGCTTCCGCGGGCGTTAATGGGCATTAACCCGGCGGGCCGGCTATGGCCGCTGACCGGCGCATTGGTGTAAAGTCCGACAAAGGACCGTTCGAGTTGAGAGCGGGCAGACAGCATGGGTGAGTAATCTTGAACGACATGGCAAAAAATCTGGTTCTGTGGCTGGTCATCGCAGCAGTTCTGTTGATGGTATTCCAGAACTTCAGCCCGGAGCCGCAACAGAAGCAGCTCAATTATTCCCAGTTCATCGAGATGGTGCGCGATGGTCAGGTCGAGGAAGTGACCATTGAGGGGCAGACCATTACCGGTGCCCGTCAGAATGGTGAGAATTTCACCACCATCCGGCCGTCCGTTGAGGACCCCAACCTGATGGACGACCTCTACAACAACAATGTGGAGGTAACGGGCAAAGAGGCTTCAGGCCAGAGCATCTGGACGCAACTGTTGGTGGCGTCCTTCCCGATCCTGATCATCATCGCGATTTTCATCTTCTTCATGCGCCAGATGCAGGGGGGAGCCGGCGGCGGCAAGGGGCCCATGTCCTTTGGCAAGAGCAAAGCCCGCCTGATGAGCGAAGAGCAGATCAAGACCAGCTTCAGCGACGTTGCCGGGGTGGACGAGGCCAAGGAAGACGTCAAGGAGCTGGTGGACTTCCTCAAGGATCCCAGCAAGTTCCAGCGCCTGGGCGGGCACATTCCCAAGGGCGTGCTCATGGTCGGGCCGCCCGGCACGGGTAAGACGCTGCTGGCGAAAGCTATTGCCGGTGAGGCGGGGGTGCCTTTCTTCTCCATTTCCGGTTCGGATTTCGTGGAGATGTTCGTGGGCGTTGGTGCCTCTCGTGTGCGCGACATGTTCGAGCAGGCCAAGAAACAGAGTCCATGCATTATCTTCATCGACGAGCTCGACGCGGTTGGCCGCCATCGGGGTGCCGGCATGGGCGGTGGTCACGATGAGCGTGAACAGACCCTGAACCAGATGCTGGTGGAAATGGACGGTTTCGAGGGCAACGAAGGCGTTATTGTTATCGCTGCCACCAACCGCCCGGACGTTCTGGATCCGGCTCTGTTGCGCCCCGGGCGCTTTGACCGTCAAGTGGTTGTTCCGCTTCCGGATATCCGGGGGCGGGAGCAGGTGCTCAAGGTGCACCTCTCCAAGGTGCCGCTCGCGGACGGCGTCGAGCCCAGGGACATCGCTCGTGGTACCCCCGGCTTCTCCGGCGCAGATCTGGAAAACCTGGTCAACGAGGCGGCACTGTTCGCCGCACGCCGCAACAAGCGCCTGGTCTCCATGGACGAGCTGGAGCTGGCCAAGGACAAGATCATGATGGGCTCCGAGCGCAAGTCCATGGTCATGTCCGAGAAGGAAAAGCTGAACACGGCGAACCACGAGTCCGGCCATGCCATTGTCGGGCGGCTGATGCCCGAGCACGATCCGGTCTACAAGGTCAGCATCATTCCGCGTGGCCGGGCCCTGGGTGTAACCATGTTCCTGCCGGAAGAGGACAAGTACAGCCACAGTCGCCGCTACCTCGTCGGGCAGATCTGCAGCCTGTTCGGCGGTCGCATCGCTGAGGAGCTGACCCTGGGCAAGGATGGTGTGACCACGGGTGCCCAGAACGACATCAAGCGTGCTACAGAGTTGGCCCGTAACATGGTCACCAAGTGGGGGCTCTCCGATAAGCTTGGCCCATTGATGTACGACGAGGACCGTGACGAGCCCTTCGCCGGCTATGACTCCGGTTCCGGCGGCAAGGGTGTCTCCGGCCCCACTGCCCAGGCCATTGATGAAGAAGTGCGCCGGATCATCGATGAGTGCTATGACACCGCCAAGCAGATCCTTGTGGACAACATGGAGAAGCTGCACCTCATGGCGGATGCGCTGATGAAATACGAGACCATCGATGGCGGTCAGATTGATGACATCATGGCGGGCAAAGTGCCGCGGCCGCCCAGTGGCTGGGACGATGATGATCATGGCGGTGATACTGTCGTGGCCGACGTCAATGCCGGCTCCGAGGCCGATTCCTCAGATGGGGAAGGGGCCGGCCATCCCGCCGGTGAACACTGACATCCCGACCATTTCCGGTCTGAGCGCTCCCGGGTTACGCCCGGGAGCGTTTTTCGTTGCGGAGCGCCGTTATGACCGCTTTACCTGACTCCATGCCGCTACCCGCCGTCATGGGTGTGATCAACGCGACGCCGGATTCGTTCTCGGACGGCGGTCGTTTCAATGCCCCGGAGCGCGCACTGGCCCAGGCGAGGGCCATGGTGGAGGCCGGGGCTGACTGGGTGGATGTAGGCGGTGAATCCACCCGCCCCGGGGCCGAGCCGGTGCCGCTCCAGCAAGAGCTCGATCGGGTCTGCCCGGTAATCGAGGCGATCCGGCGTGAGTTGTCCATTCCTGTGTCTCTCGACACCAGTGCTCCCGAGGTGATGCGGGAAGGGGCGCGGCTTGGCATCGATATGATCAATGATGTGCGATCCCTGGAGCGTGAGGGGGCTGTTGCCGCAGCGCGCGACGTCGATCTACCGGTCTGCATCATGCACCGCCAGGGTGAGCCGGCGACCATGCAGGACAGGCCCGAATACGGGGATGTTCTGGAGGAAGTCCTAGCTTATCTGGATCGCCGGGCCGGGGAGTTGAAAGCGGCGGGTATTGCCGAGGGTAACCTGCTTTACGATCCCGGCTTCGGTTTTGGTAAGACGCTGGCGCATAATCTCACGCTACTGGACAATCTTGAGGCCGTGGTGGCGCGAGGGTGGCCGGTACTGGTCGGCATGTCGCGCAAGAGCATGATCGGAGGTGTTACCGGGCGTCCGGTCGAGGAACGCATGCCGGGCAGCGTGGCGGCGGCAACCGTTGCCATGATGAAAGGGGCCACCATCATACGCGTGCACGATGTGCCTGAAACGGTGGATGCCGCACGCCTTATACGCGCGATGCGCTGCCAGGGGCAGGCATCCGGCGACTTTTGAATAGGGAACGGAATCATGGGTGACCGCAGGTATTTCGGAACGGATGGCATTCGCGGGGAAGTGGGGGTTCATCCCATCTCTCCGGATTTCATCCTCAAGCTCGGCTGGGCGGCCGGGCGCGCCTTCCGGCGAGAGGGGCAGGCCAATACGATGCTGATTGGCAAGGACACACGCCTCTCCGGGTATATGTTTGAGTCTGCCCTGGAGGCGGGGCTCTCCGCGGCGGGAATGGATGTGCGTCTGCTCGGGCCGATGCCGACGCCGGCCATTGCCTACCTGACCCGCACTTTTCGAGCGGCGGCCGGGATCGTGATCAGTGCCTCCCATAACCCGCATCATGATAACGGCATCAAGTTCTTCTCCGCGGACGGGAGCAAGCTGGACGACGCCCTTGAAACGCGCATTGAGGAGTGGATCGAGTCGGAACTTGCCGTGGTTCCGGCGGCCAGTCTGGGCAAGGCAGTTCGTATTGATGATGCGCCTGGCCGGTACGTGGAGTTCTGTAAGAGCACGGTGCCCGGCCAGTTCAGTCTCGAGGGTCTGCATCTGGTGGTCGATTGTGCCCATGGCGCGACCTACCATGTGGCGCCGGCGGTCTTCCGCGAGCTGGGCGCCCGGGTGACCGCGATCGGTGCGGACCCGGATGGCCTCAATATCAATGACGAATGTGGCTCCACCGCCCCGGAAGCCATGCGGCGCCGAGTGCTGGAAATCGGTGCGGATCTGGGAATCGCGTTCGACGGCGACGGCGACCGCGTGATCATGGTCGATCATACTGGGCGTGAAGTGGATGGTGACGAGCTCCTCTACATCATCGCCCGCGAACGCCATGATGCCGGCGGTTTTGATGGGGGCGTGGTCGGGACCCTGATGACCAATCTCGGTATTGAGCAGGCCCTGGGTCGGCGCGGTATTCCGTTTGCCCGCGCGAAGGTCGGCGACCGGTACGTGATGGAAGAGCTTGTGAAACGGAATTGGCTGATAGGTGGTGAAGGCTCCGGGCACATCGTGTGCCGTGACCGGACCACCACCGGCGACGGCATTGTCTCCGCACTTCAGGTCCTGGTGGCTATGAGCCGGCGAGAGTGCGGTCTCGCCGAGCTGCTGTCGGATGTCACCCGCCTGCCGCAGGAAACCGTCAATGTCCGTGTCGGTCAGCGTTTCAACCCGGACGGGGTCGAGGGTATACAGGCAGCCGTGCGTGCGGCGGAGTCTGAGCTGGGCGAGCGAGGACGCATTCTGCTGCGGGCCTCGGGGACGGAGCCGGTCATCCGCGTCATGGCCGAGGGGGAAGACGCTGACCATATAGGGCGTGTTGTCAGGGAGCTGGCGGATGTGGTCCAGCGTAAAGCGCCCTGAGCCGTCTTGCGCTGTGATGGCATCTTGGGTATAGTGCCGCGTCCCTGAAACACGGCTTCTTGTATGCGACGGCGGCTGATAGCAGCAAACTGGAAACTCAACGGGACTGGTGCCTTTGCGGCGGAGTACGCAGCCGAATTGGTGCCCGCTCTGGACGGACTGGATCCAGCCGTTGAGGTGGTCGTGATGCCTCCGGCAGTGCTTTTGCCGGCGCTGCGGGAATCACTGAATGACAACAGTGGCCGCAGGATTATGGTGGGCGTCCAGGATGTATCGGCCTGGGATTCAGGCGCCTATACCGGCGAGATTGCCGCCTCCATGGCCGCAGACCAGCATGGCAGCTTCGCCATTATCGGTCATTCAGAGCGGCGCCAGTACTGGGGTGAGACCGACGAGCGCATCAACGCCAAGGTGCTCCAGGCATTGGCGGCGGGCCTCGATCCCGTGGTCTGTGTGGGTGAGACCGAGGCAGAGCGGGACTCGGGTGAAACCCACGACGTGGTTGCCCGACAGGTTCGTGCCGCGCTCGCCGGAGTGCCGGAGTCAGATTGGCGTCATGTCTGCGTCGCCTATGAGCCGGTCTGGGCCATTGGTACAGGGCGCAGTGCAACGGCGGAACAGGCACAGGCGGTACACGCACACATCCGGGAGGTTCTCGGAGAGTTGAATCGGGCCGCGCTCGATGCGCCGGTGATCTACGGTGGCAGCGTTAAGCCCGATACGGCTGAAGAACTGTTTGCACAGCCCGACATTGATGGTGGGCTCATCGGCGGTGCATCCCTGAATGCAGGCGATTTTGCCGCCATCTGTCGGGCCGGTTGAGAGACGGAATTATGGATTTGGTTGAAACGGGCATTCTGCTGGTACACGTTGCTGTCTCCGTGGCCCTGGTGGTCCTGGTGTTGCTTCAGCAGGGCAAGGGTGCCGATGCGGGCGCCGCCTTCGGTGGTGGCTCGTCGCAGACCGTGTTCGGCAGTTCCGGTGGTGTCGGCTTCATGGTCAAGCTCACCGCGGTACTGGCCGCTCTGTTCTTCGTGACGAGCTTTGCCCTGGCGATGTACGCCAAGCAGCGTGCTGAGATTGGTGCGCAGGACGGCGTGCCGACGGTCGAGCAATCCTCGCCGGCCTCCGAGCAGCAGGGCGAATCCGGCGACCAGGCACCGGACATGGAATCCGATGGCAGCGCGAACGATTCGGAAACGGATTCTGAAAGCGGTGACAGCGGATCCGATGAGGGTGACGACGTCCCCTCGATTGAATAACCCTCTGTTGGGTATTGGAAATCCCGGGGTGGTCCGTTAAGATACGCTCCGGAAAAGATATGCCGAAGTGGTGGAATTGGTAGACACGCTAGCTTGAGGGGTTAGTGGCGCAAGCCGTGCCGGTTCAAGTCCGGCCTTCGGCACCAAACAGGGAACGGCTTGGAAGGGGTGACGCTGCTTTCCTCGGCCAAGCCGTTTTTTTTGGTCAGTCCTTGACCAGTTTTGGGGCGGTGCTTATACTTCCGCCCCTGTGTGGCGCGCGCTGTGCGCCGCTAAAGCATTGTTTCGGCAGGCGTCGAGGCAATGCGCGGGGTGGCATCTCCAGCCCGCGGCATCCCCAGGGATGCCAGACCGCCAAAAGGGCGGTCGGCTTTTCGTTCGGTGGCTCCGCAGACCGGAAGCCACGTTGTGAAAAGGGGCTGGTTAGAGCCCTTTTTTTGTTTCTGGACTCCGCCAAACGGGCGGGAACCAGTGGTTGCATAACAGCGGAGGCGCATTGTCCGCGAAGGTTCGCAAGCTTGAGGAAATGCTGGCCCCGGTAATCGAGGGGCTGGGGTTCGTGTTCTGGGGAACAGAGTACCTGGCCCAGGGCAAGCACACCACGGTAAGGGTCTACATCGATCACGCCGATGGCGTCACCGTGGATGACTGCGAGCAGGTCAGTCGCCAGGTCAGTGGTGTACTGGACGTCGAAGATCCGATCGGAACCCGCTATACCCTCGAGGTTTCCTCCCCGGGCATGGATCGGCCGCTGTTCCGGCTGGATCAGTACCATGACTTTATTGGTTCCAGAGTCAGCGTGCGCCTGAGTGCGCCCTTCGAAGGGCGGCGCAAGTACGAGGGCATCCTGCGTGCGGTTGAGGGTGAGGACATCTGCCTGGTGGTGGGTGAATACGAACTCCAGCTTCCGTTCGAGTCCATCGAGAGCGCACGCATCGTTCCGGTATTCGAGTGATTTGCAGTATCAGGCTTACAGGAAAGGCAGGGCTGTTCAATGAATAAAGAAATCCTGATGGTGGTCGAGGCCGTTTCGAACGAGAAGGACGTCGACAAGGACGTGATCTTCGAAGCGATCGAGATGGCACTGGCAACCGCGGCCAAAAAGCGGTACGACGATGAGGAGGCGGATCTCCGCGTCAGTGTCGACCGTAAGACAGGTGAGTACGAGACCTACCGCCGCTGGACCATCGTGGATAACGACGCGGTTCCGGCCCTTGGCACGGAGCTGACGCTCCAGGAGGCGAATGAGATCGATACGGCCCTGCAGCCTGGTGATGTTCACGAGGAGCAGGTGGAATCGGTGTCCTTCGGTCGCATCGGTGCCCAGGCCGCCAAGCAGATCATCTTCCAGAAGGTACGGGAAGCTGAGCGCGCCCGGGTGGTCGACAGCTACCGCGACCGTGTGGGAGAGCTGATATCCGGCTCGGTCAAGAAAGTGACACGGGACAACGTCATCGTGGACCTGGGTAGCAACGCCGAGGCCCTGCTCCCGCGCGATCAGCTCATTCCGCGCGAGACTTTCCGCATGGGCGACCGGGTACGGGCCCTGCTGAAGGAAATCCGCACCGACCACCGCGGTCCGCAGCTGATTCTGAGCCGGACCAGCCCGCAGATGCTGATTGAGCTGTTCCGCATCGAGGTGCCGGAAATCGCCGAGGAACTGATCAACATCAAGGGCGCGGCACGCGATCCGGGTTCCCGCGCCAAGATTGCCGTTAAGACCAATGATGGCCGTATTGATCCGGTAGGTGCCTGTGTCGGCATGCGCGGCGCCCGTGTCCAGGCGGTATCCAACGAGCTTGGCGGTGAGCGCGTGGACATTGTCACCTTTGATGACAACCCGGCGCAGCTGGTCATCAATGCGATGGCCCCGGCTGAGGTGGTCTCCATCGTGATCGATGAGGACACCCACTCCATGGAAGTGGCGGTCGCCGAGGACAACCTGGCCCAGGCCATCGGCCGCGGCGGACAGAACGTTCGCCTGGCGAGCGAGCTCACCGGCTGGGAGCTCAACGTCATGACCGAGAGCGAGGCCGAAGAGAAGCAGGAACAGGAAGCGCAGCGACTGGTTGAGCATTTCCAGCGCTTCCTGGACGCGGACGAGGAACTGGCTCAGGTGCTGGTGGAGGAAGGCTTCACCACCCTGGAGGAAATCGCCTATGTGCCGCGTGATGAAATGCTGGCGATTGAAGGTTTTGACGAGGACCTGGTCGAGCAGCTGCGTGAGCGTGCCCGTGACGGCATGCTGAACGAGGCGCTCGCGTCCGGAACGGAGAGTCAGGGCGGTGGTGAGCCGCAGGAAGACCTGCTCGCGATGGATGGAATGGACCCCGAACTGGCCCAGGCACTTGCCGGCAAGGGGATCTGCAGTATGGAAGACCTGGCGGAGCAGTCCGTGGACGAGCTACTCGATATCGAGGGCATGGATGAAGAGCGCGCCGGTCAGCTTATTATGACCGCGCGTGCACCCTGGTTCGAAGGCCAGGAATAATCGGGAGAGGAGGACCAGTATGGCGCAAGTAACTGTTAAGCAACTGGCCGAAGATGTAGGCGCTCCCGTTGATCGCTTGCTCCGTCAGTTCGAGGAAGCCGGCCTGAGCAAGCGGGCGGAAGACGATGTGGTAACGGACGAAGAGAAGCAGACCCTGCTTGCCTTCCTGCGCCGTAACCAGGGTGCTGCCGAAGGCGGCGGGCCGAGTAAGGTCACGCTCAAGCGCCGCACCACGACCCAGCTTCGCACCGGCGGCGGCAGCCGTGGTGGCAAGACCGTGAATGTGGAGGTGCGTAAGAAGCGCACCTACGTGAAACGGTCCGAAACCCAGGGCCAGTCGGAAGAGGAAGAGGCTCAGCAGCAGGCTGAAGAGGCAGCAGCTGAAGCGCGGGAAGCCGAGGAGGCACCCGTGGCAGAGGAAGCGGCTGAACAGCCGCCAGCAGAAGAGGCTGCCACCGATACCGCCGAGGCTGCTGAAGCCGCGGGCGAGGAAGAGGTTGCCGAGACTGCTGAAGCCGAGCCTGTTGCAGAAGAACCCGCACCCGCTCCGGAGCCGGTGAAGGAAGACACCCGCAAGCATGCCCGGAAGAAGAAAGGCAAGCCGGAGCGTGACGACGACGAGGGCAAGCACAAGAACAAGGGCGGCAAGGCAGCCCAGAAAGGGCCGAAAAAGCCGCGTGTTGAGGAAGAGCTTGCCGAGCTTGAAACCCCCGAGCCTGAGGCCGAGGTCGACGATTCCGCCGCTGCCGAGGAGCCACGCAAGCCCCTGCGCTCTTCGCGCCGGAAAAAACAGCGCGAGAAGCGTCACGTATTCGAAAAACCGACCAAGCCAATGGTGCATGAAGTGGAAATTCCAGAAACCATCACGGTCGCCGATCTCGCCCAGCGAATGGCCGTCAAGTCAGGCGAGGTCATCAAGACCCTGATGGGTATGGGCGTTATGGCCACCATCAACCAGGCTCTCGATCAGGAAACCGCGGTGCTTGTCGTCGAGGAACTCGGCCACAAGGCCAAGATGGTTCGCGAGGACGAAATCGAGGAAGAGGTTCTCAGCGATATCGAGTACGAAGGCGAGGCCAAGCCCCGGGCGCCGGTCATCAGCGTCATGGGTCACGTCGACCACGGCAAGACCTCACTGCTGGACTACATCCGCAAGACCAAGGTGGCCAGTGGCGAATCCGGCGGCATCACGCAGCATATCGGTGCGTATCACGTTGAGACCGGCCACGGCATGATCACCTTCCTGGATACGCCCGGCCACGCTGCATTCACCGAAATGCGGGCCCGTGGCGCACAGTCCACGGACATTGTCATCCTGGTGGTCGCGGCTGACGACGGCGTGATGCCGCAGACCAAGGAAGCGGTCCAGCACGCCCGGGCCGCCGGCGTGCCCCTGGTCATCGCAGTGAACAAGATGGACAAGCCCCAGGCGGACCCCGACCGGGTCAAGAACGAACTGGTCGGCATGGAAGTGGTCCCCGAAGAGTGGGGCGGTGAAACCCAGTTTGTGCACGTCTCCGCCGAGACCGGTGAAGGCATTGATAACCTGCTGGAAGCCATCCTGCTTCAGGCCGAGCTCCAGGAGCTCACGGCGGTTGCCGAAGGCCCCGCCAAAGGCACCGTGGTCGAATCCAGCATGGAAAAAGGCCGGGGATCGGTTGCCACGCTTCTGGTCCAGAACGGCACCCTGCACAAGGGCGACGTGATCGTTGCCGGCATGCACTTTGGGCGCATCCGGGCGATGATCGATGAAACCGGTAAGCAGGTGGCAACCGCTGGTCCCTCCATCCCGGTGGCGGTTCTCGGGCTCAACGGCACACCCAACGCCGGTGACGAGTTCGTGAGGGTCGCCGACGAGAAGAAGGCCAAGGAGCTTGCCGAGTTCCGCCAGGAGAAAGAGCGGGAGCAGCGTCTCCACCGTCAGCAGGCGGCCAAGCTCGAGAACCTGTTCGAGAACATGGGCAAGGAAGAAGCCCAGTCTCTCAATGTGATCGTCAAGGCCGATGTCCAGGGCTCCCTGGAAGCCATCACTGGTGCGCTGAAGGAGCTGGGCAACGAAGAGGTCGAAGTTCAGGTGATTTCCTCCGGCGTTGGCGGGATCACCGAATCCGACATCAACCTGGCCATGACCAGCGAATCCGTGGTCTTTGGCTTCAACGTGCGGGCCACTCCGGCCGCCAAGAAGCTGGTTGAGCAGGAAGACGTGGACATGCGCTACTACAGCGTCATCTACAACCTGATCGATGACGTCAAGGCGGCGCTGACCGGCATGCTCCGGCCCGAATTCCGCGAGGAGATCCTGGGCATTGCAGAGGTACGCGACACCTTCCGGTCCCCGCGCTTCGGTCAGGTGGCCGGCTGTATGGTTACCGAGGGCCATGTCTACCGCAACAAGCCCATCCGCGTGCTGCGTGACAACGTGGTGATCTTCGAGGGTGAACTGCAGTCATTGCGCCGCTTCAAGGACGACGTCAATGAAGTGCGCAATGGCATGGAATGCGGTATCGGCGTTAAGGGCTACGACGTGAAGGTCGGCGATCAGATCGAGGTCTTCGAACGGATCCAGGTAGAGCGCAAGCTCAACTGATCGGGAGTATTCATGCCGCGTGAATTCAGTCGTGCCGATCGGGTCGCCGACCAGATCCAGCGGGAGCTGGCTCAGCTGATCCAGCGGGAGGTCAAAGACCCCCGCCTGGGAATGGTGAACATCAGCGAGGTGCGGGTTACCCGGGATTTCGGTTACGCCGATATCTACATCACGCTGCTGAGCACCGAGGAACTGTCGGAAGACAGCGAGCAGGTCCAGACGAGCCTGGAGGTGCTGCACCGCGCCTCAGGATTTCTGCGTGGACACCTGGGTAAGTCCATGCGCATGCGGGTGGTGCCCCAGCTTCGCTTCCGGTTTGATCGCCTGGCGGGCCAGAGCCGGCACATGGAATCGCTCATCCGCGAAGCCGTGGCCAGTGATCGCCGTCAGCAGGGCGAGGATGACCCGGAGGACGGGGGCCGGGAGTGAGCCGCAAGCGCCGTGGTGATGACATCAACGGTGTCCTGGTCCTCGACAAGTCCGCAGGCGCGACGTCCAACGCCGTACTGCAGCAGGTGAAGCGCCTTCTCAACGCTTCCCGAGCCGGGCATACCGGGGC
>JBNJEG010000005.1:0-42020 GCA_051745655.1 Pseudomonadota bacterium | reverse complement strand
CCTGATGGAGCTGCTGCAGGAGGCCAGCCAGCAGCATCGCCAGCCGGAAGCGCTGCTGCACTGGTTCGAGCAGGCACGCACGGACACCACCGTGCGGAATACGGAACTGAGGCTGGAAAGCGATGGCCAGCTGGTGCGTGTGGTAACCATGCACGGCGCCAAGGGCCTGGAATACCCCATCGTCTTCCTGCCGTTCGTCAGTTACGGCAAGCAGAGCCGGCGTGGCCGGGAGCTGCTGGTGCGCTACCATGACCCGGCGGACCACAGCGCCCATCTGGCCCTGAATCCCTCGGATGATCAGTTGAAGCTGGCTCAGGAAGAGGAAGTGGCGGAGGCCATCCGGCTTCTCTACGTGGCCGCGACCCGGGGTGAACGCCGGGTCTACATGCTCGCGGCCGCCTTTGACCAGCTGGGGCAGTCGCCACTCGCGGGCTGTCTCCAGATCAGCAGTTTCGAGGCGCTGGAGGCCGCCGTGCGGGAGCAGGCGAGGGAAGGGGCTTGCGGCGTTTTGGACATCACCAGCGTGGATGAGCCGGTCAGCGGCACCCCGGAACCGGCAGAGGGCGAGGAGTTGGCGGCCGCCCAGTTCACGGGCCGCATCGAGCGGGACTGGTGGCTGTCTTCTTTCTCGGCGCTCACCCGCAATGCCCGCCATGGTGGCGGCAGCGCCCGCGACCGGGATCAGGACGAACCGGAACAGCTCCCTGCCCATGCCGAGGCCGGTAACATCCGCTTTACCCTGCAGAAAGGGGCCGAGGCCGGCAACCTGCTCCACGATCTACTGGAATGGCTGGATTTCAGCGATCCGGACCTGGACGGGGTCCTGGACCAGGCCGAACAGCGCTACCCGGGCCTGCTGCGGCCCAGCGAGAGCACCTGTGAGCCCATGAAAGCCTGGCTGCGGGAACTGCTGGCCGTGGAACTGCCCAGTGGTGCCACACTGGGGGCGTTAACGGGGGAGAGTACCCTTCGCGAGAGCGAGTTCTATTTCCCCATGAACGCCAGCCAGCATCCGCCGCTGGGCCGGATCCTGGCGCGGCACCGAGGGAGTGAGCCGGTCACCCTGCCGCCCCCGGCCAGCCTCAAGGGCATGCTCCAGGGGTTCATCGACCTGGTCTACGAGTGGCGGGGCCGCTATTACGTGGTGGACTACAAGTCCAATCATCTCGGCGACAGTTTTGGCCATTACCATCCGGAGGCACTGACTACCAACGTGCGCCAGAGTTTCTACGACCTCCAATACCTGCTCTACATGCTGGCGCTCCATCGATTCCTGCGTATCCGCATCCCGGGTTATGACCCGGAGCAGCATCTCGGGGGCGTACATTACCTTTACCTGCGCGGGATGGCGCCGGGGCGTGACACCGGAATCCATTCCCGGGAACCGGACCTGAAAGCATTATTCGCCCTGGATGCCCTGTTCGAGGGCCAGGAGGTCAACGTATGAGCGCGGTGCTCAACCCCGTCCGGGAAGGCGAGGCCCCGGAAGCCATCGACCAGGCGCTGGCGGATGCCCTGTGCGAATGGATCGGCTGCCAGGAAGACTGGTTCCGGCATACCTTGATGGCGGTCAGTGAGGCCCTCCAGGAAGGCCATACCTGCCTGCACCTGCCGTACTGGGCTGGGCAGGTCCGCTGGCAGACGGAGACCTTCCCGGGTATCCAGTTCCCGGAGCTCGCTGAATGGCGGGAAGACCTCCAGGCGCTGGCCATAACCCCGGACGATAACGCGCCCGTGGTGTTCGAACAGGACCGGCTCTACCTGCGCCGCTACTGGCGCTTCGAGACCGAGGTGGCAACGGCGATCCGGGAGCGGCTGGCGGTTAACGAGCACATTGATGAGGCCAGTGCCAAAGCGGCCCTGGAGCGGCTGTTTCCGGAGCCGGAAGGGCAGGCCGGGCCGGACTGGCAGAAGGCGGCTGCGGCCAACGCGCTGTTCCAACGCTTCAGTGTGATTGCCGGCGGGCCCGGCACTGGCAAGACGCACACGGTCACCCGGCTTCTGGCGCTGCTGGTGGAAACCATGACGGCCAGTGGCGGGGCAATGCCACGGGTCCACCTTGCCGCGCCCACCGGAAAGGCCGCCCAGCGCCTCGCGGAGTCCGTGGCGAATGCCCGCTCGGGCCTTGAGTCGACCACCGAGGCGTCAGTGCTCGAGGGCATCCCCTCCGAAGCCACCACGCTGCACCGGTTGCTGGGCGTGATTCCGAACAGTCACCGCTTCCGCCATCACGAAGACAACCCGTTGCCCGTAGACGTGCTGGTGGTGGATGAGATCTCCATGGTGGATCTGCCGCTGATGACGCGGCTTTTCCGGGCACTGCCACAGGAATGCCGAGTGATTCTGCTGGGCGACGCCGACCAGCTGCCGTCGGTGGCCGCCGGTTCGGTGCTGGCGGACCTGGCGCCCCGGGACGTGAGCGGTTACAGCCCGGAGCGCTGCCAGCGGCTCTCGGCTCTAGGCATTGAGCTGGCGCCTGCCCGGAACGGAGTAGGTGAGGCGGACTACCTGAGTTTCCTGAGGGAGAGCCGGCGTTTTGGTGGCACCAGTGGCATTGGCCAGCTCGCCACGGCGACCATCCAGGGCGATGAGGCGGCAACACTCGAGGTCCTGGGCCAGAACCCTGGGGATGTGGCCTGGCAGGACGCCAGTGCGCTTCCGGAGCAACTGACGGCCTGGATCGAACAGCAGTACCGGCCCATTACAGAGGCGCCAGGCCTGGAGGAAGCTTTCGAGCGCCTGCAGGCATTCCGCATCCTCTGCCCCGCCCGGGTGGGGCCCAACGGCGTCAATGCCCTCAACGAGCGCATCGTTAACGCGCTCAATCCCCAGCGTCAGCGCTTTTTCCGCGGTCAGCCCGTGATGATCACCCGCAACCATTACGGGCTTGGCCTCTACAATGGCGACATCGGCCTGATCTGGCCGGATGAGGCGGAAACCGGGGGGGAGGCGCCCCTGCTGGCCTGGTTCCCGGGACGGGAAGGCTTCACCCCCATGGCGCCGGGGCGCCTGCCGGACCATGAGACGGTCTACGCCATGACCATCCACAAGACACAGGGCTCGGAATTCGATGCCGTGGCCCTGGTACTGCCCGAGAAACCTTCCGGGATCCTGAGCCGGGAACTGATCTACACCGGCATTACCCGCGCCCGCTCCCGGCTGACCGTGCTCGGGAGCGAGACCGTCTGGCGTGCCGGCATCAGGCAGGGTGTGGAGCGCCATTCCGGGCTGGGAGTGCGGCTCAAAGCCGGCCTGCCCCGATGACGCCCATAAACCGGACGGGTATCATAGCCCCGTTGTCCATTGATCCGGGATCCACAATGACTACCAAGTTCCTGCTCGACGAAAGCCGTATTCCCACCCACTGGTACAACCTCCAGGCGGATCTGCCGGAGCCGCTGCCGCCCGTGCTCAATCCGGCGACCCACGAGCCGGTAACGCCAACGGATCTGGAGCCGCTGTTTCCGGCGTCGCTGATCGAGCAGGAAGTGACAACCGAACGGGAGGTGCCGATCCCGGAACCGGTACGGGACCTTTACCGCCAATGGCGGCCCACGCCCCTGTATCGTGCGCATGGGCTGGAGAAAGCGCTGGGAACGCCGGCACGCATCTACTACAAGTACGAAGGCGTGAGCCCTGCCGGCAGCCATAAGCCCAACAGCGCGATCCCCCAGGCGTTTTTCAACCGTGAGGCCGGCGTCCGCCGTCTGACCACGGAAACCGGGGCGGGCCAGTGGGGTACGTCGCTTTCCTATGCCGGCGCGCTCATGGACCTGGAAGTGCAGGTGTTCCAGGTACGGGTGTCCTATGACCAGAAGCCCTATCGTCGGGCAGTCATGGAGACTTACGGTGCGCATTGCATTGCCTCGCCGTCCGACCAGACCGAGTTCGGCCGCAGCGTGCTGGCGGAGAATCCGGATCATACCGGCAGCCTTGGCATCGCGATCTCTGAAGCCGTCGAACTGGCAGCCAAGGATCCGGGCACCAAGTATGCCCTCGGTTCGGTACTGAACCATGTGCTGCTTCACCAGACCGTCATCGGGCAGGAGACCATGGAACAGATGACGATGGCGGATGACTGGCCGGATGTGATTGTGGGCTGCACCGGCGGAGGCTCGAATTTCGCCGGTTTCGCTTTCCCGTTCATCGGCCAGTCACTGCGTGGGGGCGAAAGCCCACGTGTGGTGGCGGTGGAGCCCTCCTCGTGTCCGACGCTCACGCGGGGCCAATACGCCTATGACTACGGCGATACCGCGAAGATGACACCTCTGACCCGCATGCATACCCTGGGGTCCGGCTTCACGCCGCCCGGTTTCCATGCTGGCGGGCTTCGTTACCATGGGATGTCGGCACTGGTGTCCCACGCCAAGCAGTTGGGCCTGTTCGAGGCGATTGCTTATCCCCAGAAAGCGTGTTTTGAGGCAGGCGTTCTGTTTGCGCGCAATGAGGGCATCGTACCGGCACCGGAAGCCAACCACGCGGTGCGCGGTGCCATCGACGAAGCCATTCGTTGTCGTGAGGAGGGAAGTGCCGAGACCATCCTGTTTAACCTGTGCGGCCACGGGCACTTTGATATGGCGGCGTATACGTCCTATTTCTCGGGCGACCTCAGCGACCATGAATACAGCGATGAGGAGCTTGCCATGGCCCTGTCGGGTCTGCCGTCTGTATGAACGGCAGACTTCCGGGTGCTTTCAGCGACCTATTCGCCCAGGAAGCTGCTGTACATCCAGGCGGTTTTCTCCTGCTGGGTGATGTAGTCACTCATCAGTGAATTGGTGCCTTCATCATTGGCGTCCGCGGATGCATCGAGAATACCGCGTTCCAGCTTGATCAGGGTGGACAGTCCGTCGAGGATTTCTTTCACGCACTGCCGCCCGTCGGTCACGTTCGTACGTTCCGGGATCCGGGACAGTTTCACGTATTCCGAGTAGGCGTGTACTGGACGATAACCGAGCGTCAGGATCCGCTCGGCGATCTCGTCCACCTTCAGAAGCAAGTCCGTATAGAGTTCCTCGAACTTGGTGTGCAGTTCGAAGAATTTGTCACCCTTGATGTTCCAGTGATACCCGCGGACGTTCATGTAGAAGATCTGGTAGTGGGCGAGCAGCTCGTTGAGCTGATCAGCCAGCGTCTGGGCCTTGCTGTCCTCAATACCTATGAGATTGGTCGACATGGGTGCTCCTTGGATTTTTCATTTATAACGCTAAGCGTCATAAGAATAATGGTGGCTGCACAATAGCTCTTCAAGTGACCCAGCAGCATCAAATGAATAGACAGTTTCAATCGCATTGCGAGTGGCAGCGGAACTGAGACAGCTATTGACGACGGATTCGGCGTCAGTACAATACACATCCGTTGTTAGGGGCAGCGCACAGCCCCACTTCAGAGCGGGAATAGCTCAGCTGGTAGAGCACCACCTTGCCAAGGTGGATGTCGCGAGTTCGAATCTCGTTTCCCGCTCCAATTTCCCTCCTTGTGTTCAGGCGCGGTGGCAGAGTGGTCATGCGACGGACTGCAACTCCGTTTACGCCGGTTCGATTCCGACCCGCGCCTCCATAATTTACGCTCTAAATCAATGGCTTAAATAGCTTCTCTAGATAGCTGCGTTGCGCACCGCGTCTAGCTAAAGGTTTTTATCCACCAGCGTTACGGGAACTTCGTTGGTTGCGTCGAACAACAGGTAATCTGGCTTGCCCAGGATGTGGATTTCATGGAACCCCATCTCGGTGAACATGCGGTGTCCAACCGCAAGGATAATGGCGTCGTAACTGCCGGACTCGGGGAAGGTGACTACGCATGGCTTGTGCTCCGCCGGAACCTCATGCCAATCAACCCATGGGTCCAATACATGCACATTGGACCCAAGGCCCTCCAACGCTCTGATCAGATCCAGAACAGGGCTTTTGTCCCAGCTCGCCGAATTTGCCATTCGAGCGAAGCCCAACACCAATATCCTTGAGTCGCTGACTGCCAGATTTCTTCCCTTGAGCTGCTCGTGAAGCTTGGCCTTAACTTTTTCGGGCCGCTGACGGTTTGTATACCGGGCAATTGAGCACAGTGCAGGTTCCATACCACAGGCCTGAGCTGAGTAGGCCAGGAATTCGGAACCCTTCTCAAAGCGGCCGTTTTCCGAGAAGCCGTTCTGTGAAGTCAAAGAGCCATTGCCCAGCTCAAGGGTTTCGAAAACGGTGTTGGCATTGATGTCGAGCTCGCCAAGAAGGTCGGATACCTCGTTCCTGAAGGCTTGATTGAGATCCCGGTGGGAATGGTCAACCAACTGAGTAGCCTCGGCAACCTGAATGGACTCGACCCTCTTTGTAGTGCAGGAGGCGGCAAGGCTGTAGAGATCTTCAAGTTGTGTGGCGGTGTTCTGACAGCACCCGGCTATCAGGCGTGTCGGCGTTGTGCTATCAGGTGATTCCAGCTCCGGGCTATAGCCGACACTGAAATCTTCGCCGCAGCGAAGGCCGCTTTTATTCTCAAGTGCAGGTATACAGATGCCTTCCGTCGCGCCGGGGAAAAGCGTCGATTCATAGACGACTGTGCTGCTTGGGCGGAGCAGTTGAGCAACCTGGTTGGTCACATGCTCAAGCGTGGTGAGGTCTGGCCTGCCGTTCGCGTCCAGCGCAGTGGGGGTGGTAATGATGAATGTATCGACATCCCTTAAGTCATGGAATTCATGAGTGAATGCGAGATGGCGGTTACGGGTCAGTACAGGAGGAGTGGCCTGACGTGTACCGTCAAGTCCGTCTTTGAGCTGCTCAATGCGCTCCGGATCCTCATCGAGTGCTATTGTTTCGAACTGACTGGAAAACGCGACAGCCCTGTTGATACCCGTCACTCCCAATCCGATGATGCCGACGATCCGATGCATGTGTGGAACCGTTGCTTGAAGGTGTGGGCGTCAAGAGTGCATAAAAGCCGCTGTTCATTAGAGCATTGTGCGATGTGTGTCACAAAACAGATCTGACAGCAATGGCGTGTCAGAAAAGTCAGAGTTTGGGGAATGTGTAAAAAGCATTTAGTTTTTTGGAATGTAGCATTTCCCAGGGCATGTGGTTTAAGTAAAAACCGTATTCATTAGGTTAATGCAATAGACTAATTGTGTTCCTGATTGTTAAATCATTAGACTTCTGCTTTTATATCTATTTATGACTTTATTTATAAGTTATTGTAAATAAAATTCTTTAGTTTTTAATGGTTAGTTTTGGAATGTTTTCACTCAGGCAGAGTTTTGCTGAAAAGAAAAACACTATTGATGGCTGGGTCGGTTTTTGATATTGGGTTTGTGAAAGTTGCGTTAGTGCAGACCAGTACTATGATCAGTGCACCATCAAGTTGATCGTGTGTTGGTATCTGATTAGGGGAGTTCAGCTATGTCAACATTAGTAAGCAAGCTTATAAAAATGACGCTCGTTTTCCAGGAGAAGCTTACCGCCCTCGGCCGCGACGAATCCGGCGCCAGTGCCATTGAGTACGCGCTGATCGTTGGTTTGATAGTCGGCGCTTTGGTAGGCGTCTTCGCAACATTCGAAACAGAGCTTCAAAACCTTTTCGACAGCGTCACATCTCAATTTACCGAGGCTGCAGACGAGGCTAGCGGTGGCGGTGGAAGCGAGTAGGTAAAGCAGATGTCATCTGCCGCCCCCGTCTGGGGCGTCGCGATAGTGGTGCTGTGGGTAGGCGTTGCCTCATGGCTGGACTGGCGCAACAGACGCCTGCCTAACGTCCTGATGGCCCTCGGAGTGGCCGGCGCTGCGATGTGGCAGCTGCTGGCTGGGGTCGGGCCACTTGGGGTGGGGATCCCTGAGTCGCTCTCGGCGACCCTTCTAGGTCTTTTGTTGCTTCTCCCTCCTTACCTGGTTGGCTGGCTCGGGGGAGGCGATGTCAAGTTCCTGGGCGCTCTTGGATACCTTGGGGGTGTGTTCGCCCTTCTTGGCACACTGGTTCTGGGAGCCTTGCTCCAGCTAATCGCTGCAGCGGTATTGGCCATCGGCTGGGGGCGACCGTCAGGCAGGCCTCAACCCCTAGCCTTGACGCATGGCCCGGTCTTTGTCGGGATTGTCGCATGGCGCTATTTCAGCTGAAGTCACAAAGAATCGGGCAAAGGGGCGCGGCTGCGATCGAGTTCGCGCTGGTGTTCCCGCTGTTCCTTTTGGTGTTATTTGCGGTGGTCGTCTGGAGTACGTTCTTCTTCGTACAGGGGGCTGTTGACTATGCAGCGCGCGAGTCTGTTCGTGCATCGTTGGCAGTCGACCCGGAAGCTTACGAAACGGCGGAGGCCTATCAGAGCGCAGTGGAGCAAAGCGTGTCCAATGCGGCAGGTAGCGCGCTCGATGTACTACCCGAAAGCTGGAGTGAAGACGTTGTAGGAGGCCTTGAGGGCGGTGCAATGGTCAGCATTGAAGCGGCGCAGGACACGAATGGGCAGTTTGTTGTTGTGGGACTGAGATACCCCCAGGGCACGCCCGTTTCTGGCCTGACCGATCTTGGCATTTTTCAGGGGATAGGTCTGATACCAGAAAGGGGGGCCTACGCGGAGGCGAGGATGCCTTTGAGAGGAACTGAATGATCCTGGAGGGAAACGATCGATGAGCAGTACCGTTCTGAAGTGGTCCATTGCCGTGCTCATCCTGTCTGGTGCCGTTCTTTTATGGCTCTCCCTGCAGCTGGCGAGCCGTCAGCCCGATGTCGAGGAAACGCAAACGACAGACGAGGTCGCGGAAGGCGCAGAGCACAAGGCGGTCATCGCCGTGTCGCCCATCGAAGCGGATTCCGCGATTGAGGCGTCGGACGTCAGCCTTGAGCCCGTCAGCGTGGTTCCCGCCAATGGCTTTGAAACTCCTCAGCGCGTTATTGGGCGCACATCCGCCTCATCCGTCGGCGTGGGTGAGCCCATAGTAAAACGGCATTTCCGGGGTGGCGGCGTAATGGCTTCGGAAGTGCCGGACGGCATGCGCGCACTCGCCGTGTCGGTCAATGATGTGTCCGGGGTGGCCGGCTTTGTCGAGCCAGGCGACCGCGTGGATCTTGTTCTTTTTCTGCCCGAGGGAAATGAGGTGCAGGGGTCTCAGGCCCGTGTGCTCTTGAGGGATGTGGCGGTTCTCGCGTTTGGTGAGGATTCGGTGGCAACGACCACACCGGATGACAATACCTCTCCCAATCCGGGGGCGGGTACCGCAGTACTTGCCGTACCGGAAGACGCGGTGTCCAGAGTGCTTCTTGGTGCCTCGACCGGCCGGATCAGCCTGGCACTCAGACAGGGCAAAACGGCGGATTTGATAGTTCCGGAGACCGACTCCGGTGAAGACGGTGAGCCCGGCGAAGACGGTGATCCAGTAAACATGAGTCGACTGACTCAAGAGACGGAAGACCGCGAAACGCTCAGGAATCTGTCCGGTCAGAGGCCGCAAGAGCCAGCGCCTAGAACGCGCATTCATCGTGGTGGTGAAACGGAGGAGATAATCCATTGAGGGAGTTGATTGTAATGTCGGGTCGGTCGCTGCTGCTCGGGTGTGTCCTTCTGTTGGTGGGTGTCAAAGCGCACGGTGACCCACTGGAACTCGACATCGAAGGGCAGAGCATATTCAGCGCCGAGAGGAATATCCAGCGCATCGCCATCGGAGACCCCGAAGTGGCCGATGTGGAAATGCTTTCCCCCAAACAGGTTCTTGTGACAGGTGTTGGGCAGGGCCAGACGACGCTGCGCTATTGGGTTAACGGTGCTCCAGATCCGCTCGAAAAAGAGATCAGAGTGAAAGCGGATACCGGAATGATCCAGCAGATTCTCCGGGAGGCCGGTGAATCGGATCTTTCGGCGCGACCTGTTGGAGATGCGGTCAGGATTGAAGGAGAACCGGAATCCCTGCCGTCGGGGAGACAGGCAACGTCTGCCGTTAAAGAGTCGGTTGACCCGTCCGTTCAGGATGGAACGCGGCAGGAAAGCATTCAGGTTCAGGCGGATATAAGGGTGGTTGAAGTCAGTCGACGAGCCATGAAGCAGGCTGGTTTCAACCTGTTCGGTCGTAACGGGGACAACACCGTCTCGCTCACCGGCCCTGGGGGCCTCGAATCCGTATCAGACCCAGGCAATGCGTCCGTATCCGGCGATGGATTTGGACTACCAATCTCGGACGCATTCAACCTGGTCGCTGGCGACGGTGACGAAGGGTTCCTGGGGGTCATGAGTCTGCTGGAGAGCCATGACCTGGCCCATACGCTGGCTGAGCCAAGCCTCGTCACGATGAGCGGGCACACAGCGACATTTCTCGCCGGTGGCGAGATTCCGATTCAGACGGATGCGGGCCTTGGGTCGACCTCAATAGAGTGGAAAGAATTCGGCGTGCGTCTCAAGCTTACTCCAACGGTGCTGGATGAAAACCGGATCGTGCTCAAGGTCCGCCCCGAGGTCAGCGAAGTGGACTCCACTACCGGCGTCGATGTGGATGGCCAGCAGATACCCGGTCTCACCACCCGCCGCACCGAGACCACAATCCAACTCGGCGATGGCGAGACGTTTGTCATCAGTGGCCTGATCAGTCAGGAGACACTTGCCCAGACCGATCGCGTCCCCTTCCTGGGCAGTATCCCGGTACTTGGCAGCTTTTTCCGCTCACAGCGCACCGAGCGCAGTGATCGGGAACTTATGATGGTTGTAACGCCCCAACTGGTCAGGCCGATGGCTGAAGATGCAGAGCTGCCGCCATTGCCGGGCGAGGAGTTGCGTGATTTCGAGCCAACCTTCCTGGACCCGTTCTCGGAGAACCGCCTGGGTGACGGAGCAGGCGGCAGCTCCAACCACGGGTTTTCGGATTAGCAGGGAGTGCATGGTATGCAGACGGTGCTGGCAGTCACGAACAGGGAGGACTATCTCGAATGGCTCAATCAGGCGCTTTCGGGGCACGCGGAAGTCGTTGTTGCGGACGAGGATACCGTTGAACGGGTTCTGCAGCTTGTTGATGCAGTCAGTGCTGACGGGATTTTCGTGCAGCTGGGGGGTGGCGAGCAGGTATCGCACCTGGACCTGATCGAAGGGCTGCTCGCTGTCAAACCGCACCTGGCCATTGCGGTATTTTCCGAATCCACAGAGCTCGACATGGTGGTTGCGGCCATGCGCGCGGGCGCACGGGATCTGGTTACTGTAGGCAGCAGTGAACGGCAGGCCCAGGATGTACTCTACCGACTGCGCGGCCGGGCGGTGAGCACAAGCGAAGCGGCGACCTCGCTGGCCGGAGATCAAAAACACAGCGAAGGAGAAATCTACGCGTTTCTTTCAGCCCGGCCCTATGAAGGGGTTACCACGGCCGCGGTTCATACCGCCCTGGCGCTCAACGAGCAAGCGCCTGAGGAATCCACATTGTTGCTGGACCTGGGCGTACCAGCCGCGGACTCGCTCCTGATTCTGGACCTTCAGTCCACCTACACATTTGTTGATGCGGTAAGAAGTGTAAGGCGGCTGGATCACACGCTCATCCGCACGGCATTCACCAAGCACCGGAGTGGTCTCACGCTGCTTTCACTCCCCGAAGAGCCTGTGGATACATCGGAATTCACACCCGCAGACGTGATGATCCTTTTCAATATCCTGAAGGGATATTTCAAGTACATCGTGGTCAATCTTGGTGGTGTCGCACCCTCCGAGTTTGTCCAGCTCGTTCTCAGTCGGTCCGACAGGACACTGCTCGTAGCGGAGCAGGCCGTACCAATCGCGCATGCCAGTAAACGTCTCCTTAACTATCTCAATGCCCATGACCATGCGGTCAACGACATCCGGCTATTGGTCGACCGCTATACACCGGATGTTGGTCTGGAATCTGAAGACATGGCCGAGGTGCTCAATCTTGACGTTGAGATGAACCTCCCATCCAGCGGCCTGATCCGTCTGCGGGCTCTGAACACCGGAAGAACCATCTTCGAGGAAGGGCCTGATGACCGTTACGCCAAGGCCATCCGGGAGCTCGCCGGCAATCTGAGTGACACATCCCCGGGGCAACGTCCAGGCGCAAGAAGCCTGAAAGGGCTCTGGGCGCGCCTGAGGCAACGCCTTGGCGCGAGCGGGTAAACCCAGGCAGTCGCAGATCGTGGAGAGAACTGAATGAGCTGGATTACACCGGGGCAGGATGACGAAGTACAGAAAACGGAACGTTACCAGTCCCTCAAACGGGATCTTCATCGGTTCCTGATCCAGGTCATCGAATCCGAGGAGCTGGATCAGGAGCAGTTGTCAGAGGACCAGATGCGCCGGTACGTCGACTCAAAGATCGACGATTTTCTGGCCTCCAACAGGCTTGCCGTGAACCGCCGTGAAGTCGATGCGCTTGGGCGGGACATGCTCGATGAGCTGCGGGGCTATGGGCCGATTCAGACGTTTATTGATCGGGATGATATCAGTGACATCCTGATTAATGGTTACAGCAGCATTTACATCGAACGCCGGGGCCAGTTGGTTGAGACCGAGAGGCGTTTCATCGATAACGACCACCTGCTGAGGGTCATCCAGCGCATTCTCGCCCCAATCGGCCGGCGCGTGGATGAAGCGACCCCCATGGTCGACGCCAGGCTTCCCGACGGTGGCCGGGTTAACGCCATCATCCCGCCGCTTGCCCTGAACGGGCCCACGGTCTCGATTCGCAAGTTCCAGCGTGAGGCCCTGAAAAGCGGTGACCTGCTTGCCTATCGTACGCTTAACGACGAGATGGTCGACTTTCTGAAGTGGGCTGTCGAAGCGCAGTGCAACATCCTGGTCGTCGGGTCGACCGGCTCGGGGAAAACCACGCTTCTCAACATCCTCTCTGGTTACATTCCAGATGCGGAGCGCATCATTACCGTTGAAGACGCCGCCGAGCTCCAGTTACACCATCCTCACGTGGTTCGTCTGGAAACGCGCCCTCCCAACCTGGAAGGTGAGGGCGAAATCACCGCCCGCGAACTCGTTCGCAACAGTCTGCGGATGCGGCCAGACCGTGTCATCGTCGGCGAGGTGCGCGGCGTCGAGATCCTGGACATGCTTCAGGCCATGAGCACGGGCCATGATGGCTCCATGGGCACGCTGCACGCCAACAGCCCACGTGATGCCCTTCACCGGATGGAAATGCTGGCAGGCTTTGCCGGTTACCAGGGCAGTGAGCACACATTGCGTTCACAGGTCAGTGACGCCATTGACCTGATCGTACAGCTCAACCGCACCCGTTCCGGCGACCGCCGTCTGACCTCGGTTCAGGAGATAACCGGGGTCAGTGACAACACCTACATGATGCAGGAACTGTTTGCCTATGATTACGAAAAGGATCAGTTCGTGCGCCACAGCATCCAGCCAGCCAACGACAAACTTCACCTGTATCAGACTGAGCGGCGCCGTGAATCCCCGTTCGCGCCTGGGGGATGGTTATGACCGGAGCCCTGTTGACAGCCTGGCTGGCCGGTTGCGCCCTGGTGGGTACGTTGTACCTGCTGCGCCTGCACGCCCGCGCCAGGTTGCGGGAGCGGGCCCTGGTGGTGCTGCACCGGTATGTGCCTCCTGGCGAGCGGGAGCCGTCCCCGCTGGCGCAGCGCCTCTCTCCCTTCATCAATCGCGTCAAAAGGCGACTTTGGCAGGCAGGGGTAGAGCCGGCCCAGTGGCAACTCGTCGTTATGGTGGTTGTCACGATCATCGCAGTACTGATCGGGTTCTCAGCCCTAGGGGTGATCGGTGCCCTGGTGTCATTGCTTCTGATCACAGGGTTAGCGTACTCGGCGTTGCTGTTGCTGGCGGAGCGCCGGCGCCGGCGGATGATCGAACAACTCCCGGCCTTCGTGGATCAGTTGCTGCGGATGGTCAATGTCGGGAGCACACTTGAGGAAGCCCTGGTAGGCACCACTCGTGAAGCACCCCTGCCGCTTCGTGAGGTCTTCGAACCCGTGGTCCGTCAGACACGGCTCGGCGGGAGTGTGGACGAAGCCCTCGAAATGGCCAGTGAACGCTACAACCTGCAGGAGCTGCGGCTGCTGACCACGGCGGTCCGTATCAGCCGACGGTACGGAAGCAGCATCAGGGAAATGCTGCACAGCATTGTCACTATGATCAGGGAACAGGAAAGGGCGCGGCGGGAGCTGCGTGGCATGACCTCGGAAACCCGTGCGAGCGCCTGGATCCTGGGTGCTATGCCCGTGCTTCTGGTCGGGTACATGCTCATTGTGAACCCCGAGTTCTTCCTGACGCTCTGGGGGCACGAGACAGGGCGGATACTGGTCTTTGTGGCGATTGCCATGCAGGTATCGGGCGTTATCGCTTTGTGGCGGCTGCTGAAGTCGGTCTGATAGAGGAACACGGTATGATTACAATCCCCATGTTACTCGCCATCATCATGATCGCGACCGGCCTTGCGGGCGCCACCTATCTCGTGCTGACCAATCGCCGGCGCGCTGTTGCCATCCGGCGCCTCTACCAGGGCCGTGGTGGTGGTCATCAGCTCGCCACTGGCCAGGCACGGTTCAAATGGCTTGCACAGCTTGACTCGCGCCTGACCAGTGTCCTCGGCCATGATCCGGAGCTCGCGCCGCTGCTGGTCAGGGCCGGGTGGCGCTCTCGGGAGGCCATCCCCATCTTTCGCGGGATCCAGAATGGCTTAATGCTGCTGTCGCTGCCTCTGATTGCCCTTTACTGGGCAGGGCAGGGGTTTAACGGGATCCTGAGCATGCAGGGCTTTTTCAGTGTCTTCGTCCCTCTGGCGGGTGCCTATCTGGGGCCCAAGATGCTGCTTCGCCGGCGCGCTCGCCAGCGCCAGCGCTGGATCCGCGAGGAGGTCCCCAGTCTGCTGCATCTCCTGCGCGTACTCTTTGACGCTGGCCTTGGGTTTGACCAGGCGCTGGTGACTGTAGCGCGGGAAAACCGCCGGGTGATTCCCGAGCTCGCGGACGAGCTTGATGCGGTGATGCGTCAGATCGAGACAGGCGCTGATCGGGCGGAAACGCTCTCCACGATGGCGAGCGACCTTGATGTGGATGATCTGGATGATCTGGTCAGACTGCTGCGCCAGGTAGACCGTTATGGCGGCTCGATCCAGAAACCCCTGCTGGAATTCGCCAATCTTCTGGAGGAGCGGCGGCGCTCGGAAGTTCAGGAGAGGGTTGGCAAGCTTTCGGGCGCGATGACGGTCGTCATGGTTCTTTTCTTCCTCCCGGCTCTAATGATTCTCATGGCAGGACCGGGGTTCATTTCAATGCTCGAAGGGCTCAGGTCGGTGGACTGATGATGGGATTGCGATCAGTAGCAATGTGTTTGAGCGCTGTTGTGCTTATCGGGTGTGCGACCAGCGAAACACAACCGCCTGTTGACGAGCCTGTGCCCAGTGCCGAACGCCCACTGGCGTGTGGGCCCGAGCTTTCCGGGCGCGCTCGCATGCATTTTGACCTGATTGAGCAGATGGCCGATCAGGGGCGGGATCGCGCCGCGCTGGCGCACCTGGATGCGCTGGAATCCATCCAGATCACCGTCCCGGTCGAGGCCAGGCTGTTGCGCGCGCATGCCCTCCGGCGGCTGGGCGAGACAGAGCCAGCGCGCGAGCTTTACAGAGAGATTGAAAAAACCTGTATGCCCGGTGAGGGCCTGCGTGGGCTAGCGCTGCTGGCAGCCGAGCGTGGCGATCTCGACGACGCCATCGAGACCTTTGGGGAAGCGATCCAGAAACGGCCGGTAGACGCGCGACTCAGAAACGATCTCGGTTACGCCTACATGCTTCAGGGAAAGCTTGAGAAAGCGCAGGAGCATCTTGAAACAGCGAGGGAGTTGGGCGCTGGCGAAAAGGCCGCCTCCAACCTTGTTGTCTTGCTCATCCGCCAGGAACGGTATGACCAGGCACGCAGTCTTGCCAAGGAAGCCGGAATCGATGAACAGCAATGGCGCGCTCTCGGGCGTGAAGCAGAGCAGACAAAGGACCCTGATAGCAGGAGGCATCAATAATGACCCCATCAAAACCGATCCGCAAACTGGCTGTGCTCGCCCTGGCAGCAGGGCTTGTTGGATGTGCCGCGAATGAGCCGAAAAGGGCCGGTGAAGCGGGCAACCAGGCCCATGAAACGGGCAACGAGGCGCAGGAACGGGCAGTAACCCAGTGGCTTGATCAGCAGCGATCCGGGGAGTCCGCAGGCTCCAGGCCGACACTCGGTGGCCCCGAATTGCAGCGCATCTATGACCGTTATCTGGAAAGCTTCACCCACCCCATCCCTGATCAGTTTCAGGTGGAAAATACGACTGAGAGGTAGGGGTCATGTCGACGTTCGAGACACAGCCCTGCCGGGCAAGGATTCCGGTTTCAAGGCAGAGCGGGGCGATTTCGGTGCTCGCGGCCAGCGCCCTGTCACTCTCACTGGTGATGGTGGCGCTGGCGGTGGACTCAGCCCGCCTGTTCTATCAACACAGCGAGGTACAGGGCGCTGCGGATGCCGCTGCGGTGGCCGCGATTACCGAATACGCCCGGGATGACACCTCTGGTGAAAGTCCGATGGCGGCAGCACAGCAAGCTGCCGAGACCACAGTGCAGGAAAGCCTCGGAGAGCGCGGAGAGCTCACCGATGCAGCGGTCGGGCGTATGCGGAGTGAGGACGGTGAACTGACCTTTCAGCCCGATGGCAGCGGCCTGGCAATGCAAGTCGGTGTCGAGCGGCCCACACCGGCGAGCCTGGTGGCCGGCTGGGTCTGGCCGGAAGAGGCAGTGCTGGCAGCAGACGCCGTGGCCGAACAGCCCCAGATCATAGAACTCCAGGCCGCAAGCGGGCTGGCCAGCCTGGAAACGGGCAACAGTGAAATCCTCAATGCCCTGTTTGGTGGGCTACTGGGAACGGATCTCTCACTGGACCTGGCTACATACCAGGGACTTGCGGATACCAATATCGAATTGGCTGATCTGGTGGAGGCTCATGCGGGAGCCAGCTCCGTGGAGGAGCTGCTCGACACACGCCTGACACTCGCGGAGTTGGTAGACCTTACCGCCAGGGCAGCGCCGGGCCAGACAAGCGCCGTGCTTCAGCTCGGTGCGCTTGCAGCCCGCGTTGATCCCATGCTGGATCTTCGACTTGGCGACGTTCTTGCCATCGGCCTGCCCAGCGAAGAAATGGCAGCCAACGTCGCGTTGAACGCGCTCAGCCTGGTCAGGCTTGGTGCACAGGCAGCGAATGAGGGCCAGGCGGTGGCGCTGGATCTCAGCAGTGATGTGCTCTCCGAAGTCGGTGCGGCTGATCTCAACGTGGACCTGGAACTCGGCGAGCCGCCCGAGATCGCGATCGGCGAGGCCGGGAAGGCGCCAAACGGCGAATGGCGTACTGAAGTTAATACCGGCCAGCTTGGGCTGGCTATTGAGCTTGAAGCGCTTTCGGCGTTGAGCTCGGTTCTTGAGATTACAGCGGACATTCAGGTCGACCTGGCCCAGGGGAGTGCCCGTGCCCGGGATCTCAGATTCGAAAACGGCAGCCCAGTGGTCGAAGTTGGTGCGGAGGCTGGAGCCAGCGATCTGCAATTGGGAGTTGGTGTGAACATACTGAGCGGATTGGTTACCGCTGACTCAACCGCAAGCAGTGTATTGGACAACCCGCCGCAGACAGCATCGTTCTCACAGCCCTTCGGCCCCGAGTATGCCAAGACATTTGGGGTTGAAGTGGGCCCCGCGATCGCCGATGGCCTATTGGACGAGCTAGAACTGGAGCTTGGGCTGGCCGGCATCTCGGTCCCCATTCCGGTTTCCGAAAGCGAGGTCCTGCAGGCCGTTACCTCTTTGGTGGGGGAGCTCGTTGGTGTGGTCGTGGATCCTCTCCTGGGCGCGCTCGGGTTACAGGCCGGTATCGCAGACGTTTCCGTAAATGACGTACGGGCAGGCACACCAAGGTTGGTGCATTGATGAAAAAGCGATCGATTTTTCAGGAAATGAGGCCACGGAACGTGATTCTGGGGCTCGGCATGGTGGCCGTTGTCGCTTTTGGGGCGCTCCAGTGGTTAAAGGGGTCGGTATGGCAGCAGATGGAAATAGCACTGGCGGAAGACGCCCTCAGTGTTATGTCAGAAGCCGAACCCCCGGCCACTGATCAGCTCGCTGCGCGGGCGAGCATCGCCTCGGCCGCGCGGCTGGAGGAGCAGAGCGGCGCTGTCGCCGAGCAGAGTCAGGACACCCTGAGCAGGCAGGTTCCCCAATGGTTTGAGTCCCTGGTTGTGGACGACGTCCCCGAGCAGCAGTTCACCCACAGTGACACGGGGACCACCCTGCGGCTTACCGCCGACCCGCAGGCTTTCCTGGGGGCGGCCTGGTCGCTCTGGCTGGGAGCGACGCTCGGTGCTTTGGCTCTGGTGCTCCTGGCGCCGGTGTTTGGAGTAAAGCCAGCAGGGGGCCGGACCAAACCCCGGAGGCGGGTTGTTCCACAGGGCCATGACAACGCGACGGAAGAAGAGTCTGACAGTGAAGCCGCCGAGGGCCGATCCAGGGAGCTGGGCGTTGCCGCCGAAACGGACGTGGCCGTGCTGGAGCGGCTGCCGGAACGCATGGCGGATGCCGTCATCGTCTGTGATACCAATGGCATGATCCAGTATGCCAACCAGCAAGCCCATCGCCTGTTCGAGTACGAGCAGAACGACCTGGTCGGGCGCTCGGTATCAAGGCTTGTGCCGCCCTGGCTGGAGGGGGCTCCTGCAGAGGTCTTTGCGGGCATTCCGGACTCAGCCGAGCATGGCGCCTGGGTGGAGCACGAGGCTCGGCGGCTTACGCGGCGGGGGCAGCTCATTGACGTGTCCATCGCTTGCGCGCCCCTGGATGAAACCAGCCTCAACCCGAAAGGCCAGGTTTGTGTGGTCCGGGACGTAGCCTCGTTGCGCAAACGCATGGAAAAAGCCGACCTGATCCGGCGGGCGACGGATGGGGTTCAAGAGGGCATTCTCATTGTCGAGACAAGCACTGACCATCGGGCTGCCTACGCCAATGAAGCAGCCGTGCAGATGCTTGGCCTTGATGAGGGGACCATTATCGACCGCCCATTGGGGCCAGTGCTCAGCCGCCTCAGCGACTCGGTCAATGACTGCATCACCCGTGTAATGGATTCGGGCGACGGTGAATCCGACTGGATGGTGGTTGAAGGGGATGACCGTTCGCTCACGTACCACGTCAGTATCGCGCCTGTCCTGAGCAATGAGAGCAATCGGGTATCCCACCTGGCGATCATTATCCGCGACTTCTCTGATCTGCACCGGGATTACCAGACACTGCAGCGGGACCAGAAGTGGCTTGGTCAGCTTCTTCGAGACAACCCGCTCGCCACCTGCATCACCGATCAACAGGACCGAATAACCGACACAAATATCACCTTTGACGAGCTCTTCGGGCGGTCACCCAGTGGCCAAACAGGGCGAGGCCTGGACGAGCTGATCGCGGAGCAACCACTGCAGCAGGTCCACGAGGCTCTCAACCGGGCCCCGGAATTCCGGCATTATGTTCAGTTCACGGTTGCGGATGAACAGCGCACCGCTGAGTTGAAAGTAGTCAAGCTGGAAGCCCTGGACCGTTACCTGTGGTTTTTCAACGACGTTACGGAACGATTGAGCACGGCACAACAGCTGGCCGCCGAAACCGAGCGTGTCAAGGTGACACTGGGTTCCATCGGAGACAGCGTGGTTACCACCAACTCCCAGGGGGTAATTGATTACATCAACCCGGTTGCGGAAACCCTCACAGGTTGGGGGTGCGATGAGGCGGTGGGCCTGCCCGTTGATCAGGTGATCCGTTTCCACGAGGAAGACAGTGACGACGTCATATCCTCACCGCTCGGGCGCGCTCTGAGACTGGGGCGTACACTCAGGGTTGACCGTCAGGCCATGCTGCGTGACGCCGCCGGCAACGAACATGCCGTGAAGCTAACGGCCGCACCGATTCGTGACCGTGGTGGCGATATCATCGGTGGTGTCCTGACGTTCCACGACGTTACCGAGATGCGCCGCACCGCGCGCAGGCTTGCCTATGAGGCCCGACATGATGCGCTCACGGGTCTGTTGAATAAGCGTGAGTTCTTCGTCCGTCTCGAAGACGCGCTCGACACCGCGCATCACGACGGCATGTCCCATGCCCTGGGGTATCTGGATCTGGACCACTTCAAAGCCGTTAACGACGCCGCGGGCCATGCCGCGGGTGATGAACTGCTGAAGCAGCTCACTGAAGAGATCAAAGGCAACCTCCGGCGCACAGACCTGATTGCGCGCCTGGGTGGCGATGAGTTCGCGATCCTTTTCTATGGATGCACCCTGGACGACGCTCGTAAGGTTGCCGACGCCATTGTGAAGTCGGTTTCACGGTTCCGGTTTGACTGGGGAGACCAACAGTTCGAGGTTGGTGTCAGTATCGGCGTGGTGGACCTCAATGGTGACTCGGTCAGCGCTGAGGGTATCCTCGAGCAGGCGGATAAGGCCTGCTATCAATCCAAGGGCGACGGCCGGAACCAGGTCAGTCTGGCCGGCGAGTCGCGTCAACAACCCGGCGACCGTTGGGCGGATCGCCTCGCCAGAGCAGTCGCGGAAGATGAGCTTGTCCTGTATCAGCAGTTCGCCAAAGGCATCGGCGGTCATGAGCAGCCCGTTTACAGGGAAGCGCTGGTGCGGCTCAGGCAGCCGGACACGGATCACCTCATGCTGCCGGAAGAATTCTTTCCTCCAGCCCGGCGCCATGGCTTTCTCAGGGCCATTGATGAATGGGTCGTGGGGAATATCTTTGACTGGTTGGCTGCCCATGACAGGCAGGTGCGCGAGAAGGTCGGGGTCAACCTGAACATCACCTCAATCACCGATTCCGGCTTCGCCGATTTCGTGATTCAACAGGCGCGGCGTACCGGTATCAGACCCCAACAAGTCGTTTTTGAGATGGATGAGTCGGAGGTCATGACCCGCTTGTCCGGCATTAAGTCGTTCGTCGAACGTCTGCGGGAGGAAGGCTTTGGGTTCGCGCTGCAGGAGTTCACCTTCAGCCGCTCATCGTTTGATTACCTCCAGGAGTTGCCGCTGGACTACCTGAAGCTTGACAGCACGCTGTGCGCGGATCTTGAGGGGCGCGGTGAGCAGGGAAGGGTCATGATCGATGCTATCGTCCGTATCGCGCACCTCGCGGGCATTGGCGTCATTGCGACTCAAGTGGCCACCCATGCGGGCATCAACCAGCTCATGGACCTTGAGCTGGATGGCGTCCAGGGCCATAAGGTCTCGGTTCCCGAGCCCCTGGGCAGTGACCTGTAATCCCAGTACTGAACCCGCCATGTTCCTGTCCTCTGGCCCTGGCAACCTGTTTTCCGGGGCTGGGGACTGTCTTTGAAGCTCTCATACCGCCTTCAGCGCCTTGAAACATAGGCCGAATTTCTATGTCATTGACATAAGTGACGCTTTACAGCGTCCGAATAAACAATGAGCCGTTACATGGAAAGTAACAAAATGTGAAGCATGTTACAGATTGTTTCACAAGCATATGTTTAAGCGGATCAGGAAGGGAAGCGAATGACGAGGCGAACAACGAAGTTGGCAGCAGCAGTCGCCGCGGTGACCATCAGTGTCAGCGCGGCAGGCGAAGAGTCCGACCCCCGGTGGAAAGACTGGTCAACCTCAGTGATGGGAATGTACGTCGAGCCAGACGACGATCGGTTTGACACGGACGACGGCACCGGCGGCCGGGTCGGTTTCGGTTATCCGCTTGGAGATAGCTTCTCGGTTGAGCTCTCCGGCATGGGCAACAACCTGAATCGTGACCAGCGCAGCGGTGACGACTGGCAGTACCAGCTCGGTGTCGACGGCATCTTCTGGCTTCACGACGGCGCCGTCTCACCCTATGCGTTGCTCGGTGGTGGCGCCTCTTATCTGGACTATGAAGGTGACTCGGACACAGGTCCCTACGCGAATGCCGGTCTGGGTGTAAAGGTCCCCGTCTGGGAAGACCGGATGGCTATCCGGGCGGAAGCCCGTTACACCGCCGACTGGGCCGACGACGCCAGCGGTAATGCCGCCTTCGGAGACGCGCGCTTCCTGGTTGGCGTCTCCATCCCCCTGTTTGGCCCCCCGGAGACCCCGGAGCCAGAGGTCCGGACAGAGACCAAGATCATCGAGCGTGAAAAGGTCGTTGAAAAGATCCCGGACATGCAGCCGCTTGACGGGGTCACCTTTGAGTTCGACTCCGCGACCTTAACCCCGAACGCCGAAGTGGTACTGGATCGCATTGCCAGGGATCTTGAATACCACGATCACGTGACAGTCCAGATTCGTGGCCATACGGACAGTGTTGGCTCCGAAGAATACAACAGGAAGCTCTCCCGTGATCGCGCGGAAGCGGTCAAGGACTACTTGGTGGACGAGGGCATTGCTCCGGACCGCATCACAACGCGTGGTCTGGGGGAAAGTGAGCCCATTGCCACCAATGAGACCGAATCCGGCCGTCGTGAAAACCGCCGCATCGAAATGAAGCGCACGGATGGTGACCGGGATGAACAAACCGTTGAAGCGAGTGAACAGGAGTATCGCAATGTGGACCAGTAAGAGCGCTTCGGCCTTCCATCTGATTCTTATAACAGCCTTCAGTCTTATCCTGATGGGCTGCCAGGCGGATGACTCATCCTCCAGTAGCAGTGACGGCGGCAACACCGGTCCGGATAGTGGCGGCGTTGGCGCGGATAACAACGTCCAGGTTCAGGTCGACGGCCAGGGCGATGGCACGCTGATACTCTATCGCCTTCCCGAAGAGGGCAACGAGCTGGAAGAGCTGAACCGCGCACCTATCGCCGAGTCCGATACACTGTTCGACATCGAGACCATCCCGGACGTGTCCGTGGTCCAGGCCGAGATGTTCGAGGATGAAAACCGCTGGGGCGTTCCGGTCAACGTCGAGCAGGGCGACTTTATCGCGCTGTCGCCGTTGACTCAGGTGGTCTACAACCTGGCCGGTCGTGACGGCATCACCAGCCTCGATGTTGATCGGGTTGAGACGCTCAACGAAGAGGTCCGCGAAGGGCTGGCCCCCGGGGTCAATGACCTTTACGCGGGCTCGGGCGCACTTGAGGAACTGCCTGAAGATGGGGGCCTTGCGGTCACCGACCCGGAAGTGATTCTCCTGCACCGGCTCGGGCTTGAGGCGGTAGCCGCCAACGAAGGCACCGAGGAAAATCCGGCTCTGGAGAACCCTCAAGAGCGTGAAGAATCCCAGCTGAATGACCTGTTGGATGACCTGGGCTCCGGCGTTGTCAGTGGTTACGGGCGTAACGGCTTTGAGCTCACCAACCTGCCTTACAACCCACTGACCTACATCGAGCGCTACGAAACAGCCTTGGAACAGTATGCCGAAGACTACGGCAACGATGCGGTCAATCAGTTGATCAACGGCAATACCAGTGGCGAAGAAGGTCCCTCAACCGGAGAGTCAGCCTACTCACGTTTTGTGAGCCGTGACGCCCGCTGCGAGAACACCGAGGAGCTGGACCAGTTCTTCGGCGGACTTGAATCAGCAGACCTCAGTGCTGAATCCGGCGCGGTCGCAGGTAAATATGAGGCCGGTAACGACGTTACCTTCAATTTTGAAGGCGTTGGTATTTCGTCCGAGGTTCCCACTGAAGACGGTACTGAGACCATCGGTGTTGGTCAGGATAGCCTCTACACCTGCGCGCTTACTGAAACCGAGAACGATAACGGCGAAACGCAGCTGATTGGCCTGGTCCGCTTCGTGCAGGACATCGATGATGACGGCGAGCTCGACGAAGTCACCGTGGTTGATGATGGCGAAGGCCAACTGGGTGTGCTGATCGCCAGCGACTCCGGCACTGACTACGCCGGTTATGGGGATGTGAACCCCCTCGGTGGCGGGCGTGACGACGACAATAACGAAGGTAACGAGCCGGGGAATGGTGATGATTCCGTCGCCGGCTGCGGCTTTGACAGCCTCGATGCATTCGCAACTCGCGGTGAGGTGACCGCCGAAACCGACACGGTCGGATTGGGCTCTGTCAGCAACGTGGAGAATGCGGTGGATGATGACACCAGCACCACAGCCACGCTCAGTGTTCCCATCGGTCTGCTGGGGGCTGGTCAGGCCGAAGTGATTGCCCAGACCGATCAGCCGATCCAGCCAGAGACCAACGGCCGTGTTGCCGCACTGATCTCGATACCGGACTCCATCATCAACCTCAACGTGCTTGAGAACTACACCATCGACATCTACAGCGATGGCGAGCAGGTTGCCTCGAATGTGGATCTCAATCTTGCGGATGTCGACGTTGCGGGCGCCTTCAACCAGGACAACGTACGGCTGGTAGAAGTTGACTCCTCAGGTGTGGACTCGTTCGACGAGGTGCGTTTCCGGGTCAATGCGGGCGTGCTCTCCACCGACATCCGCACCGAAGTTCATGAGCTCTGCTACGGCAGCACCCCCACGTCGCTGACTGACGGCTGATGAGACACAGGCGGGCAGCGCTTGCTGCCCGCCTGCTGACCTCCCTCTCCCTCCTTAACCCACGGAAATGTGATGTAAATATCGACGGATAACTAAAAAGTGTTCATTACAGCAGTCCGGATGGACGCGCGTTCAGATGTGAACCTGTCATGATGCTCTTAACGGCGCACAGATCCGCAATCTGTAACCGATTAGACCCTCTGTCCATTTGCTGATTACAAATTGATGGCGCGACGGAAGTGGACCGGCAACAACCCGTTGGACGGCGACGTGGTCGCTGCCCGTGGTCACAGGGCCACAGGTATTTAACTTAATTAGTGTGTTTGATCACCTAGAGGTGAGGGCGGTGCGGTTTTTTGCCGATGGGGATGAGCTGGCTCAGACGCTGATCGCACTGGTCGAAGATGCGGAGTTGCGCTGGCAGGTTGGTCAGAAGGCGCGGGCGGTAGTGGATGCTAATCAGGGCGCCGTGGCCCGGTTGGTAACACGGGTGAGTGGCCAAATGAGGTATTCAGCTGTTACGTAGCGCTGCAATACGGTCATTGATCGAGTTGAAATCGCCCCTTTCGGCCAGCTCTCGGAGTTCTCTGGCCAGAGGTGTTTGCTCAGGGAACTGGTCTTCCAGGGCATCGCACCATTCGATGATGTCTGTCACTGCGCCGAGAGTACACCAATGATGGAGTTGATCGAGGGTCTGCTGATCGAACTCAACCTCCTTCTTTTGGGTGTTCTGACCATTGTGAGGGCCGGATTTGTTGGCTGGGTCGGTGTCCAGAAGACAGACCCTTGCGATCTCTCTCCGCATACGCACGAGATCGACCGGCTTTCCGAGACGGATGGTATAGTCATCCTTGGCTGAGCCGGCCTCCGTGGAACGGAGGTTCCTGGTGGCGGACACAAGGATGACAGGCAATCTTTGATCCTTTCCTTTGGCTGCACGCAACACCGCATCCCCATTGTTTCCGGGGAGCCTGTGATCGGTGATGATCAGGTCTGGTAAACAATGGGTGTCTGCCAGTGCTGCTTCCGCTTCCTCTGCGGTGTGAAAAAGTTCAACGTCAAAGCCTAGCGTTTCAAGCTCCAAATGGAGGAGTTTGATGATTGCAGGCGAATCTTCCACGACCCAGGCAGTAAGCCCGCTGGCATCAAACTGCGGGAGTATGTGGTTTGGCGTTTCTATAAAGGCGGTGTCCGCCGCTTCCTGGCCCGGCTCGACCGGTAAGGTCAGATCGACCCTGGTCCCCTTCTGTGGCTCACTTGAGATCACGACTTCCCCACCGATCTTGTCAACCAGCTCTTTGACGATTGATAGGCCGAGGCCAACGCCTTCGGTCTCGCAAGCTGCCTGGTAGAAAGGCGTAAAAAGCTGGTTCTGCTGTTCTGGCGTGATGCCGCAGCCGGTGTCCTCCACTGAACAGACAAGCTTCATTTTTCCACTTGTTGAATCCTCGTAGTTCGAGACCCGGAGTGTAATGTCGCCGTTTTTTGTGTATTTGGCTGCATTCCCAATCAGGTTGAGAAGAATTTCCCGCAGGAAGGTTTCATCACACTGGATCACTGGGTGCAGTGCGGGATCCAGTTCCATATGGAAGCGGTTGCCGTTGCCCTTCGCCAGTATGCGGGACTCATGCTCAACATTCTCCAGAAAGGTATGGAGGTAGACGTTGCTGACCGTGACCTGCTCGGTGGTGACATCGCGGGCGTAGTCGATCAGGCGGGTAACCATGTTGAGCATGTGGTGAGCACTGTTATAGATGATATAGCTCATCCGACCCGTGCGGCCCTGTTCAGCCCGCAACAGCTGAGCGTACCCCAGGATTGAGGTCAGGGGAGACTTCAGGTCGTGTGTAACACGCTCGAGAAGGCTGGTTTTGGCGTCGTTGGCCTGACGGGCTGATTCAAGGGCTTCATTAAGCCTCTGGGTGCGCTCGAAAACCGCCTGCTCCAATTGCTCTCGTTCCGCCCGCTCTTTGCGGCGCAGCTGGTTTTCCAGTGATTTCTCATAATCGTGTTTCTGGCGCGTATAGACCAGGAGCAGGCCGAGGATTACCAGGATCTGAACAACCGTCCTGAAGGGAACCAGGCCGGGTGGATAATGAATGCCGAAGGCGAAACTTAAGACGAAGATGGTTGAGATAACCCAGCTTATGGCCAGAATACCAATAAGCGGGCATTGAAACCGGGCCTTTTGCTTGGCTGCCACGGGAATCAGGGGCAGCCAGGCCACGATCAGGGCAATATGGATGACAGAGGCCACCTGGCGTAATTCGTTGCCGTTCAGGGCTAATCCAACCACCGTTGAGATGACCGCTGTTGCAACGGCGAACGGGACGATCCAGCGACATTGTCGGTGATCTTTCAGTCCGAGAAGGTAAACGGAGACGATGAGGAAAAGTGCCTTTTCGATGATGGAGCTGGAAAAGCGGAGATTGATGGAATAGTCGGACATGGTCTGGAAGAAGAGGTAGGTGATGTATCCCTCTTTCTCGGCCTGGAGCGTGAACAGGGCAAGCATCCACAGGCCAACGAGTAGATACCTGAGGTTGAACTGCAGAAGCAGTACCGCGAACAGTGTGAGAATGATGGTGAGCAGTATGGAATGAAGCTGGTAACGGTCAGACTCTTCCTCCGCGAACGCGACCGGATCCCAGCTGGTTATGGCGAGCTGCCGCGGGGTGTCGGTATCAATGCGCAGGACCAGCGTTAACGATTGCCCTGGTGAGAGCCTGATCGGGATTACCGGGCGCGTGCTTTCAACACGGCGTTCGGAGACCGGTGTGTCCAGATCGACCCGAATCCGGTCAAGCAGCTCCTGGGTGTCCTGGGTCAATAGCCAGGCATCCACTTTCGCAAGCCGCCACGGCGATAATTCAAGCCATCGCCGCAATGGTTGCTGAGTTGGATTGCTCAGGTCGGCCTTGAGCCAGAGTGTCGATGGGTGAGGTGATGTGCACAGCAGCTGGGGGTTTTCCTGCACCGGCTTCCATTCGTCGGCATCCAGAGCTCGCGTGAGCTGCTGTATGTTGCCTTGGGGCGCCTTCAGGGCCTGCATATTCAACGCGAGGTTGGCGCTATTGTTGGGGTCGCTCATATCCAGCGCCGGCGCGGCCCCCGAGGTTAGGACCATGGTTGCCAGCGCTATGATGAGGTAGATCAGAAAGAAACCGCTACGGTAAAGCCGGCGCACGGGTCGATCAACTGCTGGCACAAGAGTCGTCCTGTCGGCGAAACCGCGATGGTGTGGTGCCAAAACGTTCCTTGAAGGCTGTGCCGAAGTTCGCGCTGCTGTTGAAGCCAACCGAGAGGGCCACATCTCGGATTGGCATGCTGCACTGGGTGAGCAGTTTGCGGGCTTCTTTCATGCGTTGTTCGCGCAGGTACTCCAACACCGTCAGGCCAGAACAGTACTTGAAGGCCTGATTGAGCCGCTTGGGGTTGGTTCCGACCTCCCGTGCTAATTGCTGAATGACTGGGGCATCCGCGAGGGATTTGAGCAGATGGATGCGGGCGCTGTGAAAAAGAATTTCGTATAAATGGGCCTTTTCCCCACCCGAGGCCTGAGGAAAGGCCTGATCCTCTGACGGGTCTGAATCGGGAACAGTGGGCGCTGCTTCACCCCGGTCGAGATGAACGGCCATACGCAGCTTGACTTCATCAAAGTGGAACGGCTTTCCGATGAAGTCCACAGCGCCGGCGAGCAGGCCCTTTACCCGCTGTTCAGGGTCTGAATAGGCGGAGAGGAAAATTACAGGAACCTGCTGGGTTGCGTGCTCTTCCTGGAGCATTTTGCAAGCTGAACACCCATCGCAGCGGGGCATATCCAGATCCATCAGGATCAGGTCCGGTATCAGGAGGCGTGCTTTGTGAATGCCGTCGATGCCGTCCTGTGCCTGGTAGATTCGGGCACCCTGATCCTGGAGGTAGGTCGAAATGAGCATGCGTTCAGCTTCTGAATCATCAATGATCAGAATACGTTTCCCTTGAAGCATATCGTCATCGGTCCTAGGTAAAAACCCTCGGTTTTCTATCGTTCATCAGATTGACCATCAATGACAAAATCACAGAGTTTCAAAAAGGGCTTTACCAGCAAAACTGGGAGCCTTTATGGAAAAACAATGAACGCTTGAACAATTCTTATTGCCATGTCAGCGCTGTCTTCGGGTAAGCCGCCCGAGACGCGCAATGGCCGCATCCACCCGATCCGCGTCCGCCAGGCCACAGTTCATCCTCAGGTAACGCTGGAACCGCTCTGTTGAGGAAAACAGGGGACCTGGTGCAATGCTTATCCCTTCCTTTAACGCCTCCTGTTGAAGGTTGAGGGTGTTCGCGTGCTCGGGCATCTCTATCCAGAGTACGAAGCCACCCCGGGGCCGGCTCACCCGGGTTCCTTTCGGGAAATGTTCCTGTATACCCTTGGCAACCCGGTTGACCTGGCGCTGGTAGGTTCGCCGGATACGGCGCAGGTAGCGGTCGTAGCCGCCCTGGTCCAGGAACCGGGCCAGGGCGAGGGTCTGCAGGGTGGGCGCGGCCTGGTTGGTGGCGTATTTGAGGTAGGTCAGCTGTTCCCGGAATCGGCCGGGAACCGCCCAGCCAATCCGTAAGCCCGAGCCCAGCGTCTTGGAGAAAGAGCTGCAGTACAGAACGCCACCATCCGTGTCCCAGGCCTTTGCAGCCCAGGGGCGGTCACCGGTGAAGCCAAGCTCGCCGTAAACGTCGTCCTCGATCAAGGGAATGCCGTTATCCGCAAGCAGCTTGACGGTCGCCTCCTTGCGTTCATTGGATGCAAGGTGCCCCAGTGGATTACCGAAACTGGGCATGGCCACACAGGCCTGGATGGGCCAGCGGCTGATCGCGTTCTCGAGCGTTTCCGGGTGGATGCCGCCACCGGGTTCGGTGGGCAGTTCCAGTGCCCGCATGCCCTGGGATTCGATGGCCTGGAGTATGCCGTAGTAAGTGGGCGACTCAATAGCAATGACATCGCCAGGACTTGCTACCGCTCTCAGGCTCAAGGCCATCGCTTCCTGGCATCCCCCCGTGATGACGACGTCATCCGGGCTGATATGGCACCCCGCATCCGCCATACGCCGGGCGATCTGGACACGCAGGGACTCATCCCCCGGCGGGAAATCGTAGGAGGCAATGCGATTCCGATGAACCCTTCGGGCGTGGCCGAAACAGCGGTCGATCGCGGTGAGCGGAAGCAGGGCCGGATCCGGCACGGCAGTGCCCAGGGGAAGAATGCTGGGGTTGCCGTGATGCCGGATCAGCTCGAGGACCCGGGCCTGGCCGGTTACCAGCGTGGGCCCGTCCTCGGTGCTTTCCGGTTTGTGCCATTCCACTGGAGTGGCATCCGGTTCCTGTACATAGAAGCCGGACCTTGGACGGGCACGGATGATGCCACGATCCTCAAGGAGCTGGCAGGCCTCGACGGCCGTGGCGAGGCTCACACCGAACTGCTGGGACAGTTTTCGAATGCCCGGAAGGCGATCACCGGGGCTGTAGACGCTGTCCTCGATCTGCTGTGCGATCTGGCCGGCAACATCCTCGTAGAGCCACTTGGTCATCTCTATTCCTTCACTGTATCCGTATTCATAAGGGAAACCCGAAAACTGTAATGGTACCTTTTTTACGTTTCTGAATCTGTACCGTCGCAGTGAATCATCGTAAAGTTCGTTTCGGTCGTGGTCGGACGCCGGGCTCCAAACCCGCACGGCGTTCCCGTTCCCATCGCTGGCCAGCCTGGTCCTTCAGGCGGTGGTGCCAACCACCTACCGATGGGGAAGCGGTATGCACTACCTGCGTACGGTTAACCACGGCAGGACTCCCTATCTGATTCAGGCGGATGTTCCTGCGGACCAATTTTCAAGGAGAAACGAATCATGACAGCTGTAGAAAACGCGAATGCCGGCGAGCAGTACGAACAATATACTCCCAGTTTCGCCGAATACTGGGATGACCTGGTCGGCTGGGACGATCGCCTCGAGCGCGACGGCCCCTTCTACGGACGGCTGCTCAATGCCCACGGTGCAAAAGACGTCGCTGACGTTGCCTGCGGTACCGGCGTCAACGCCGTAGCCCTCGCTCTGGGTGGCTTCAAAGTCACCGCCACCGACGGCTCAGAGAACATGCTCGAAAAGGCGCGGGAGAACGCCAAGGCGCGTGGCGCGACTTTCGCTGATTCCCGCGTTGCCGACTGGCTGACCCTGGACGATACCCTGGGCAAGGAAAAGTACGACGCCATCGTGTGCCTCGGTAACTCCTTTACCCACCTGTTCGATCACGAACAGCGCCGTGATGCCCTGCACGCGATGTTCCGGACACTGCGCCCGGGCGGCATGCTGATCATTGACCACCGCAACTACGACACCATGCTGGACGAGGGTTACAGCTCCAAGCATGCGTACAACTATTGCGGTGACGGTGTGGATGTGGGCCCGGCCCAGCTGCATCGCGGTCTGGCCCAGTTCCACTATTCGTTCAAGGATGGCCGGACCTTCCAGCTCAACATGTATCCGCTGCGCCAGAACTACGTGACACACCTGCTTGAAGACGCAGGCTTCGTTAACGTTGAGCGCTACGGCGACATGCAGCGTCCGTTCATCCTGAATCAGGTGGACTTTATTCAGCAGGTTGCATTCCGTCCGCCGGAAGCATGATGCCTGACTGAGTGGTACTTGGAACCCCGCGGTCTTGCCGCGGGGTTTTTTTGTATCTGGACAGCACGGAATGGTCGTCCTGGCTGCTGAGCTGCGCTACGCTCGGGAGTAGTCCCCCGGAAAGGAGCGGCAGCCATGGCAACCAACGGAATCCTGCTCGCACACGATTTCTCCGAACGTTCCGAACAGGCGGCTCAACGCGCCTTCCAGATAGCGCAGGACAGCGGTGAGCCGGTGCACGCGGTGCATGTGGTGGATGAGGCCTTTGCGGAGCGCAAATGGCTCGGGAACGATGTTGGCGACTCGGGAGAGTCGGTCATTGAGCGTCTTCGGGGGTCTGTGGAGGAACGGCTCAGAGTGGAGCTTGAACCCCTTGCCAGTCCCTATGGAGTGACGCTTCATGTGCACTCGGCACTGGGGTACGTCGCGGAACAGCTGGCCGCTCTTGCGGAGCGCTACGCGTGTCGGCTGCTTGTTATTGGTGCCCGCGGCAGGCACGCGATACGCGACCTGTTACTCGGGGCGACTGCGGAGCAGCTGCTCTGGTACATGGAATCGCCCACCCTTGTGGTGCGCAGCGATAACGTCTCCCCCTACGAGCAGGTGTTAGTCGCAGTTGATTTTTCCGAGGCCTCGGAGCATGCCATGAAAACCGTGGCGGATTGGTTCCCCAAAGCCCGGGTGCGGCTGGTTCACGTCATCGACAGCAGGGCCCTGGAGCGCCTGGGCGATGCCGGACTCCAGGATGATGTCATTCAGGAGGAGTGGGATCAGCAGGATGGCATCGTCAGTAACTACCTGGAATCCATGATGGCGCGTACCGGGCTGAGCGGAGATCGGGTCGAGGCGCGCATCGTCCATGGCCATCCGGTTGAAGCGCTGGCGGAGCAGGTTGCGGAATTCGGAGCGGAGCTTGCCGTCATGGGCGGGCAGGGGCGCAGCCGGCTGACCCGATGGCTCCCTGGCAGGGTATCCAGTCGACTGGTTCACCGGTTGCCCTGTGACGTTCTTCTTGCACGCTGATTCGGGCGGCGATTGCGTTTAACCACAGGGGTTTATACAATCCGGGCGCCTACCGACTGCGGCTGTGGTGGAATGGGTAGACACTAGCGACTTAAAATCGCTTGCCTTCGGGCGTGCCGGTTCAAGTCCGGCCAGCCGCACCACCTTACGTTTTTCCGTTTCTTCTCGTTTACGATAGAGCCCCGGGTGCAAGGTTGACCTACCAGGTATCCAGATAGCCCGGAGCTGACGATTGCCGCCATTCACTGCCCACGCTGTTGAGTCCGTCAATGATCCATTGCCGGGAGTCTGCGGGGTCGATGACTGCGTCGATTTCCATGAATGAGGCCGTGTTCAGCGCCTTACCCTGTTCATGGGCCTGATCCACCATGCGACGGAAGAGTGCTTCCCGTTCCTCCGGGTCTTCCACGGCCGCCAGTTCTTCTGCGTAGCCGAGCCGGACCGCCCCCTCCAGACCCATGGCTCCGAATTCGCCGGTTGGCCACGCCGCCGTGAATACCGGTGAGTGGAGGTGGCCGCCTGCCATGGCCTGGGCGCCGAGCCCGTAGCCCTTGCGCAGGACCAGAGTGAACAGCGGCACGCGGCGATGCGCTGAGGCTACAAACATTCTCGAAACATGGCGAACCGAACCTTCACGCTCGGCTTCCGGCCCCACCATGAAGCCGGGCGTGTCGCACAGAGACACCATGGGAAGGCCGAAAGCGTTGCAAAGCTGCATAAAGCGGGCGGCCTTATCGCCTGCCGCGGCGTCGATGGCACCGCCCAGAACAGCCGGGTTGTTGGCAATCAGTCCGAACGGTTTGCCCTGGATGCGGATCAAGGCGGTGATCATTGAGGGTGCGAAACGCTCACGGATCTCGAATACGGAACCCTCGTCAGCAAAATCCTGGATCAGGGCGCGAATGTCGTAGACACGCACGCGGTTCTCCGGAATCCGCTGGCGCAGCCGGCGCTGGTCCGGTTCCCGCCAGTCCGCAACAGCCCCCTGGAAGTAGCCCAGATACCGTCGGGCCTCGGACACTGCTTCCGCTTCGTCCGCCACGACCCGGTCCATGACGCCGTTGGGCGCCTGGATGCTCACTGGGCCAACCTCTTCAGGGCGGAAACGCCCGAGACCGCCGCCTTCGATCATGGCGGGGCCGGCCATACCCAGGGTGGCGTCCTCCGTGGCGATGATGATGTCGCAGCAGCCGGCGAGGGCCGCGTTACCGGCAAAACAGCGGCCACTGACCACGGCCACAAGTGGAACCGTGCCGGAGAGCTCAGCCATGGAGCTGAAGGTGGTGACATCCAGACCCGAAACCCCGAGATAATCCGTGTCACCGGGTCGGCCGCCACCGCCCTCGGCAAACAGGACGACGGGAATCCGCCACTGGCGGGCCAACTGCAGCATGCGGTCGGTCTTTTTGTGGTTCATGACCCCCTGGGTACCGGCGAACACCGTGTAGTCGTAGGCCATGGCCAGGCAGCGGGCAGATTCCGCATCAAAGGCCTGGGCATTGACGGTGCCGGTGCCTGCGATCAGGCCATCGGCCGGGCTCTTGGCTTTGAGTTCCTCCACCGGACGACGGCGCCGCTGGGCGGCCAGGGCGAGGGCGCCATATTCGCGGTAGTGGCCGTCATCGAACAGCTGGGCAAGGTTTTCCCGTGCGGTCTGCTTGCCCATCCTGTGGCGCCTGTCAGTGGCCTCCGGGCGCGCGGCGTCGAGGAGATTCTGATGATGGTGCTGAGCGTCGTTCAGGTCGGCCCTGGGTGTCTCGGGGTCCGGCAGCGGATCCGTGCCGGCATCAAGGGTCCCCGTCTCTTCGCCACTGGCGAGGACGCGACACAAGGGGCCACCATCGGTAACGGCATCACCTGGTTGTACCTGCAGGTCGGTCACTGTGCCGCCGTGGGGCGCCCTGGCCGGGAACTCCATCTTCATGGCTTCAATTACCACCACAGGATCCCCTGCGGCAACCACGTCTCCGTCAGCGACCTCGATGGACGCCACACGGCCCGCGCAGGGCGAGGTCACGGCATCCGGGGCGGCCGGCTCGTCAGTAATGGCCGTCGTGTTCTCTGGGTCTCCGGGCGCTGCCTGGTGGTAACGCGCAGGATGGCTCTGCGCAGTGGGAAGCAGCGAGTGAAGCTGGGCTTCCAGGTAGGTGGTTGAGGGCGGCCGTTCGAGCGTCCGCAGATGGCGCGTGAGGTTCGCGAGCAGGTTCAGATTGCTGTTGACGCCTTCCAGCCGGAATTCGCACAGGGCGCGGTAAAGTCGGGCGAGGGCGGAATCGAGATCCGGGCCTCGGGTGATGACCTTGGCAATGAGGGCATCGAAGCCGGCTGGCACGTCGAACCCGGGGTATCCATAGTCGTCTACCCGCACGGCCGGGCCACCCGGTGGTTCATAGGCCGTCAGGCGGCCGTTCGCGGGCAGGGCGGTACCGTCGGAGGCCAGTGTCTCAAGGTTGACCCGTGCCTGGACCGCGAAGCCTCGCGCGGATGTGGCATCCGGGAGATCAAGCTCGGCCAGGCGGCGGCCTTCGGAGAGCTGCAACTGCAGGCGTACCAGGTCGACACCCGCGATTTCCTCGGTAATGGTATGTTCCACTTGGATGCGCGGATTGCATTCGAGGAAACAGAACTGATGGGGGGTGCTCCGGTCGACCAGGAACTCGAAGGTGGCAATGCCGCTCAGGCCGGCTTCCCGGGCCATGCGACAGGCGGCTTCGTTTAGCCGGTCCAGGATATCCACGGGCAGGTGGGGAGCGGGTGCGATCTCGAGGACCTTCTGTCGGTTGCGTTGCAGGCTGCAATCGCGTTCGCCCAGCGTGATGGCATTGCCGGTGGCGTCTCCCGCCACCTGGATCTCGATATGGCGGGCATCGGCCAGATACTGTTCGGCGTAAACCCGGTCATCACGGAAGGCGGCAACCGCCTCGCGCTGCGCTTCCGCGAAGGCGTCCTCAACGCGCTCCGGATCCATCACGATCCGCATTCCGCGTCCGCCACCTCCGGCAACCGCCTTGATCACGATGCCAGTGCCTGCGGGCATGGCCTCAAGCAGGTGCCTTGCCGGTTCCGGGTCGCTGATCAGGCCGGTGCCGGAGGCAACCGGCACCTTGCAGCGTTCAGCCAGCTCCCGGGAGCTGGCCTTGTCGCCGAAGGTCTGGAGGACGTCTTCCTCCGGTCCGATGAACGTAATGCCCGCTTCCCGGCACTGGCGGGCCAGGGATGGATCTTCGGAAAGGAAGCCGTAACCGGGGTGGATGGCATCGCATCCCTGATCCTGCGCCAGGGAGACAATGGTCATTGCGCCGCTGTAGGCGGAGGCGCTTTCTCCCGGAAGGGGCACCGCGTCGTCGGCGGCGTATCGATGACGGGAGGTGGCGTCGCCGGCGCTGTAGACAGCGGTGGTCCGAAGGCCGTATTCCTCGGCGCTTCGCGCGATGCGAACAGCGATCTCACCGCGGTTGGCGATGAGAAGGTGTTGAAGCCTGTGACCCACTGATTACTCCTTCCAGGACCTGTCGGCACCTGGCGCTCAGCGGGTCAATTCCTTTGCCCTGTCGTCGTTACCGGCTTCCCTGTGGACAGTGGCCAGGTGTTCGCGTATCTCGGGTGCGTCCGGCGCAAGCTTGTGCGCCGATTCCAGCATCTCAATACTCTGCCTGAGATCACCAGTGCGGAACAGTATCCAGCCGTAGGTGTCGACGATTGAAGCGGCTTCCGGGTTGCGATTATAGGCCCGTTCCGCCAGTTTCAGAGCCTGCTCAGGCTCCTCTTCATGAATAAGCCAGGCCAGATTGTTGAGAGCAACGGCGTTGTCAGGGGTCAGTGCCAGGGTTTGTTCGTAGGCTTTTCGGGCCGCCTCCTCGTTACCTCCGCCCTGATGGAGTATGGCCAGATCAAGGGGTAGGCGCGGGGCCTGTGGGAAGCGTTCAATGGCGGTTTCCAGAACCTCGATGGCCCGGCTTTCACGTCCTGCCTGCCGCAGGGCACGCACCTGGCGGGTCACCAGTTCCGGGGAGTCCACCTTGTCCCGCGCAAGCTGGTAGAGGTCAACGGCGTCGTTGTACCGGCCCTCACTGGCCATGTGATCGGCCTCCAGCTGGAATGGGCCTGGTGAGTCCGGGTGTTGGGTCTTGACGGAACGCAGGATATCCCGCGCGTCGGAGTCCTGATCAGCCTCGAACTGAAGCTGGGCCCCAAGAAGCGCCAGCCCTTCATGATCGCGGAAGCGCTGCCGTCCTTTTCGCACCAGCTCTTGGGCGCGCTTGGCGTTACCATCCCGAGCGGCCCTGTGGGCAGCCTGGAGATAGGCCTCCCCGACGACTGTGGCCTTCTGGCTCGCGCTGTCGAGACGGTTTTCGATGGCGCCCGCCAGTTGCGAAGCCCTGTCATCGTCGCCATTGCCAAGGGCCACCTCCAGCAGGTGGCGATAGGGCACTGTTGATGATTTGTTCTCTTCCGCGACTTTCTCCAGGAAATCCCTGGTGGCGTCCGCCGCATCATGATTGCCAGCGACCGTCACCAGATCCTGGATGTAGTGAGGGGTATCGGGAGCCTGTCGTACTGCCTGTCGCAGGTGTTCGAGTGCGCTCTTGGCGTTACCTTCCTTGGCTTCCAGTGCGCCGAGCGCATAATGGCTCGCGGGGGCTTCCTCGCTCATGTCGATCGCCTGACGGTAATGCTGGCGGGCAGCTGCCACGTCACCGCGCAGCTGCGCCACGTCGCCCGCCACATTATGCGCGAACACGCTTTCAGGTTGGGCCTCAAGCCATTGGTCTACGACTTTTCCGGCTTCTTCATGTTCGCCTCTTTCGGCCAGAAAACGCGCCATAAACGCGCGCGGCTGGCCAGCATCCGGGCTTCGTTCAATCGCGGTCTGTAATTCTTTCCGCGCTTCTTCGGTTTCTCCCTGAGCAACCAGGTAATTCGCAAACCGCACCCGCAGGTCTGTATTGTCCGGCGCCATTGCGAGCGACTGTTCAATCAACCCCCGACCGAGTTGATCTTCGCCGCTGCTGAGCGCGGCGATACCAATCAGTGCCACGACGCCCGGGTCGTTACCCTCAGGGTCCAGCTCCTCCAGCATGCTGCGCGCTTCTTCGGGGCGCTGAAGCTGGATCCGAGTGGCGGCGAGCATCTTCGTCAGCTGCCCGGAGCCCGCCTTTTCTCCGTATTGCGAAAGCAGCTGCTCGGCTTCGTCCATGCGCCCCTGCTGGAAACGGATAATACCGAGCAGGATGCCCGCCTGCTCATGACCCGGGGCCTGGGTACGGACTTCGTCGAGATGGTCGACGGCTGCTTCCAGGTTGCCCTGACCGTAGGCCTCGCGTGCGGCGTTCATGCCCGACTGCACTGTCCCTGGCGCCGAATTTGCCAGCATCTCTTCATACACGAACGCCTGCGCAGCATCGCCCTGTTCACGGAGAACATCGATCAGTGACGCAATGGTCTGGTACTTGCGACGGGTCATCACGTCGTATCGCCCAATGTCCTCCAGCGCCTGGGTGTAGGCCTCGGATGCATCCTTAAAACGACCTTCCTGGTGTGCGAGCTGTGCCCGCCACAACCAGATTTCCGAGTCATCGGCGTCCTGCTCCTTCGCGGCTTCAAGATGCTGGCGGGCGGTCTCGAGGTCGTTCCGCTGATGGGCAAGCCGTGACAGGCCAAGGTGTGCCATGACGGCGCCGGAATCGGAAGAAAGGACCTCCTCGTAGGCTTCCCGCGCCGCGTCATGGTTGCCGGCCTGGCGGTGGGCGTCCCCCCTGAGCCGTTTGGCGGTCAATTCCTGGTTTCGTTGTGGGTCCTGAAGTGCTGCGAGGGCCTCAACGGCACCGTCCCAATCCTCCCTGATGAGTCTTGCCCGGGCCCGGGCGAGGGCCACCTGATTCAGAGTCTCGCGGTGTTCAGGGTCATCCGCGTCGAGGCGTTTGGTGAGTTCATCCAGCTGGCGTTCCGCGGTGCCGCCATCGCCGGCGGTAATCAGGTTGTTGATCACAACGAAATAGGGCTCGAACTGCTTGGGCTGGAGGTTGATTGCGTGGCGCGCCTCCTGGGTGCTTGCCTTGAGTTCACCCTGTTCCTGGAAAAAGCGCGCTTGATCCAGGTGACTCAGGTATTCCACTTCTTCCTGGCTCATCTGGTTATCGTTACCACAGCCTGAGATCACTCCCAGCAGTACGATCAGCACCAGCCATGATTTGAGGCACTTCATTATTGGACCCCCTGAGCGACCGAGGTCGCAATATTGTGCTTGTCAGTAAGGTTGTACAGCGTCGGCCGCGTCACGCCAAGCAGGCGGGCCGCCTGGGTCATGTTGTAATCGGCGCACTGGAGAGCATGGGTTATGGCGCGCTTTTCAGCATCCTCACGGACCTGGCGCAGGTTCAGGGCGGCGTTGCCACTGTCCTCCGTTGCGTCGAGCTCGAGATCTGCAGCGGTCACACGCTTGCCCTCGGCCATGATGGTGGCGCGCTTGACCTTGTTGATCATCTCGCGGACGTTGCCGGGCCAGTGGTAAGAGCGAATGGCATGCACCGCGTCTTCAGAGAAGGTGAGGTTGGCTCTCTGCATCTGGCCCGCAAACTCCTTGAGCAGTGACTGGGCGATCAGAACGGCATCGCCGTCACGTTCGCGCAGGGGCGGCACCGGGACGGTGATCTCGCTTAGCCGGTAATAGAGGTCTTCCCGGAAGAGCTGTTTGCCGATCAGCGTCTCGAGATCCTGATGGGTGGCGGCAACAACGCGGACATCCACCGGAATGGAGCGGACTCCGCCAACCCGCTCGATGACCCGTTCCTGCAGGAAGCGCAGCATCTTGACCTGAAGGGGCAGGGGCATGTCGCCGATCTCATCCAGAAACAGGGTGCCGCCGTGGGCCATTTCAACCTTGCCCTGCTTGCTCTGGCTGGCGCCGGTGAAGGCACCCTTCTCATAGCCAAAGAGCTCGCTTTCAAGCAGGTTTTCCGGTATCGCCGCGCAGTTGATGGCCGCGAAAGGCTTGTTGCGACGCGGACTGAGGTCGTGCAGGGCGCGCGCCAGGATCTCCTTACCCGTACCGGTTTCACCGGTGATCAGGGTGGTGACATCCGCCGGTGCGATCTTTTCGATGGTCCGGCAGGTTGCCAGCATCTGGGAGCTGGAACCTATAATGCCCTTCAGCCGGGCGCCGTTCTGGCCCACGGACAGGCGCTCGTTCTCCCGCTCCAGGTCGTAAAGACGGAAGGCGCGGTTGACCACGAAGTTGAGGATATTGCTGTCCAGAGGCTTCTGGTAGAAGTCCGCAGCGCCCATACCGACGGCCTTCACGGCGTTTTCCTGATCCTCACGGCCGGTAACAACGATGATCTTGGTCCTTGGTGCCAGCGCCAGGATGTCCTCGAGCAGGCGAAAGCCTTCACTGGCGCCGCCCGGGTCCGGTGGCAGCCCCAGATCAAGGGTGATCACATGCGGCTCGCAACGGCGGAGGGCTGCCATGGCGCCTTCCCTGTCCTCGGCGACTGTGACCTCGGTATCCTCATCAAAACACCAGCGCATCTGGCTCTGGAGGCCAGGATCATCCTCTATGATCAGAAGATGACGTTCTACGGCATTTCCCTGCATGGTCCATCCTTAAAGAAGGGTAGGGGCATTGGGTACCCGCTGGGGAAAAGCCTATTCCCGCACGCGCCCGATTCCAATAGCCAATGATGATTATCGTGATCCCTGCAGCATTTCAGGCTCAGTGCTGCTCACGGATGTCGCCAGCGGCAGCCGTATCGTGAAGCATGAGCCCACGCCAGGCTCGCTGGTTACATCCATGGCGCCACCAATCTGTTTGACGTACTCAAGGGCCTGATAGGCGCCGATACCCATCCCCGTCAGCCCTTTGGTGCTTTCAAAGGGGCGGAAGAGGGAATCGCGCACAAAACTCTCGCTCATACCCTGACCGGTATCCTGAATGAAGAGGACAACCGAGTCATGACTGGCCTTGAGGGTGATGCTGACTTCGCCATCCCGAGGAGTGGCATCCTGTGCGTTCTGGACCAGGTGGGACAGAACGTTCTGAAGCTGTTGCGGGTCTGCATGCACCGTGACCCCGGACTGGGGCCCATCATAGAGGGGTTCCGGGTCATGGTTGGCCTGTTGCCGCGCCACGCGCAAGGCAAGCTCCGCCAGATCCATATCGGTCTCACGCTCCTCGGTCTCCGGCTTTCGGATGTGGTCCACAAGCCGCGACATCTTGTTTACCGCGTGATCCGTGGTGGCGATCATGTCATCGATGAACTGGGGGTTGTGGCGATGCCTGGGGGCATTGCTGACCATCAGTGACAGCTGGGCGATGAGGGTTTTGAGGTCGTGCATCATGAAGGCCGAGGCCTTGTTGACGGCCTCGAACTGCATGGCCCTTGAAAGGCGGTTCTGGGCGTCCGCCTGTGCCAGGAAGTTGCTGAGCTGGCGTCCCACCACCCGCATCAGATCGAAATTCTCCCAGTTGAGCTCGACCCGGGTGTAGGGAGACCCTACAAGCGCGATGCCGTAGATTTCGCGCCCCAGGTAAAGGGGGATCACAAGCCACTGATCGTTGAACCCCATGATCGCATCCGGTATTTCCAGCAGGTTGTAGCGAACCGGATCCATACTGTACTCGTCCATATCCAGTATCCATTCCCGTTCCTGGAAAAACTGCACCAGCTCGGCATCCCTGTCGATCTGGGTGTGCTTGGGCGGCTCCAGCCCGACGGTTGCCTGCAACGTGAAATGGCCTTCCTCTCCACGCAGCCAGAGGGCACCGGTCTGGCTTTCGACGAGTCCCGCCAGGGTCCGGATGGCCCTTTCCGGAAGAGGAGGATCCTCATTGAGATTGCTGAAAGTCTCGGTCATTTTCAGCCACTCGTCGCGATAATCGTACTTGTAGTCAAAGAAATTCTGGCTGACGAACATCATGACCCTGGATCGGAACCAGTTGGAGCTCATCAGCAGGACGAACAGCAGTACGAAAACAGCGACGAAGACAACCTGCAGTCCCTCGCCCCATTCACCTCCGGCGAGGCGGACGTAATAGCCTCCAACCGCGACAATCACCAGGTAGATGCCGCCAAAAATCAGGGCTCCGGCGTGGTACACGAAGGTACGTGAGAGCTGGAGCTGGACCGGCTGACGGCGGGCATTGATCAGGTTGACTGCGAACAGGGGCGTAAGCAGTGCATTGACCGCGCCGCGGGCATCCCAGAGACCAGAAGACATCCGGTTGAAGAGCAGGGCGTCGGCATAGAGCAGAAACTCGTAGACGAAAATCCCTGCAATACCGAAACAGATGTAACGGATGCTTGAGCGCCCGTAGGCCGAAGCGTTACGCCAGATCTGCTCGAGGATGCTGATGCCGAGCAGCGAGATAGCGAGCTGCGCGAAGAGGGCGGCCCGGGCAGAGAACAGATCCGTTTCCAGAACCCAGCCTACGAGCACAGCTGCGATCAGCACTGTCAGTATCACCAGCAGGGCGCCGCTCGCGAACAGCAGCATTCGGCGCGTCATCCGGCTGTTATCCCGGGCGTCGCGGATGAGGGCGAAAAGGACGAGGATCCAGGCGGTATTGCGTGTGAGTTCAGTCAGGTAGCGTAGTGCAAAGTCGGGCCAGCCCCAGATATTCTGGGCCGCGATGCCAATAGACCAGATAGCAGTCAGGCTTGCCGCAAGGAAAAGGGCCCGATCCGTGCCGCGGCGGAGGTAACGGTTGGCGGTAAAGCCGGCGAGTACCCCATAGACCACCGCTGCCGCAAGGTGGCTGACAACACCGAACTCCAGCAACTGTTGCTCCCTTTGCTCATTCGGAGTCGCGGGCTTTCAGGACTGGTACCGAAGCTCGCGATAGTAGCGAAAAATCGTTTCCAGACGGCGTTCCGGCTCGAACTGGAAGCGCTGGGCGAACTGGCGCCCATCAATAATGACAGGA
>JBNJEG010000004.1:0-51597 GCA_051745655.1 Pseudomonadota bacterium | reverse complement strand
GTAGCTCAGTTGGTTAGAGCGCTGCCTTGACATGGCAGAGGTCGGTGGTTCGAATCCACTCGGTCCTACCATCTCCAAATCTCATCCTATCGCCCCTCTCAAGCGACCTTTACGCGCTAAGCCGGGATCATCTCGCCCAGGCCACCTGATGATTCATCCATCATCGAGTCGGTAGGTGGTGAGGCAGAAGCGTGCCAGCCGTAATCCCCCATAGATTGCCATAAGGGCCGTCAGGAAGGACCGCCACTATTGTTTCGGATGCTATAGTAGCGCCATCGTCACTATAGAGTAGGAGGCCATGTGGACACCAACTCCGACTTCACCCAACCAGCTCTGGTTCACGCCGAGCAGGAGCCTTGGGTAGCCTCGCCGATGCCGGGCGTGGAACGACGGATGCTCGACCGCGTTGGTGGCGAAGTGGCCCGTGCCACCTCCATCGTGCGCTACGCGCCGAACAGCGCCTTTTCGCCCCATACTCACGGAGGCGGAGAGGAGTTTCTGGTGTTGGAAGGCACGTTTGAAGACGAATATGGGCAATTCCCAGCCGGCACGTACGTCCGCAACCCGCCAACATCGCGACATACCCCAGGCTCTACCGAGGGTTGCACCATTTTCGTCAAGCTCTGGCAGTTTGATCCGGATGATCGGCTGCAATTCCATACAGACATGCGCGCCAACCTTCAGGCTACAGCACCAGGGTTATCTGAGGCTCTGCTTCACGAGGGCGAGCGCGAGCGTGTCACCTACACCGAAGCCGAACCAGACAGTAGCGTCATCGTGCCACCCTCCACAGGCATCGAAATCTTTGTCCTCGGCGGATCACTGATCTCGGCAACGCAGACGCTGGAGCGCTATTCCTGGCTCCGTCTGCCGCCCGGTGAAGGTTACCAGGGCGCTGCCGGTGAGAGCGGCGCGCGCTTCTGGATGAAGACTGGCCATCTGAAGAATGTCCAACGGCCGCCGGAGTGACCGTACGCCGCCCAGCCTCTTCTCCTGATATCGAGGTCCGATGAACCAGACAGATATCGCCATCGTCGGCGGTGGACTGGCCGGCGTCGCACTTGCCGAACAGCTTCACCGCGAAGGCGTGGATTATCAACTCTTTGAAGCTCGCGATCGGCTTGGCGGTCGGATCGAGTCCACAGCCTGTGATGGGGCCCGTTTTGATCTGGGGCCTGCCTGGTTCTGGCCTATCCAGCCCCGGCTCATGGCCGTTTGCGAGCGCCTGGGCGTCGGTGTTTTTGAGCAGTTCAGCGAGGGCGAACTGCTGTTCGAGGATAGTGTAAGACAGGTCCATCGTGGTCTCGGTTTCGCCAGCATGGCCGGTTCACTCCGGATTGATGGCGGCGCTTCCGCATTGATTGATGCCTTTGCCCGCGATCTCCCGCCCTCCCGGCTGCATCTCGCCGCAGCGGTGCAGTCCGTGTCAGATCGGGGCTACCTGCAGCTGAGGAACGGCAGCGCCTGGCAGGCACAACGGATTGTCCTGGCAATTCCGCCCCGTATTGCGGCCCAGGTGTGGTTTGACCCGGAACTCACCGCTGACCAGCAACGAAGGCTCACGATGACGCCAACCTGGATGGCCGGACAGGCGAAACTCGTTGCCATCTACGACGCGCCTTTCTGGCGCCAGGAGGGTCTGTCGGGTGATGCGATGAGTCAGAGCGGCCCGTTGATGGAAATCCATGACGCCTCACCGGCGGACGGGCGTCCAGGGGCGCTATTTGGTTTTTTCGGTGTGCCGGCATCGGCACGCAATGCCAACCGGCAAGCGCTGGTCTCGGCCTCCCTGGCGCAGCTGGGACGCCTTTTTGGCAATCGGGCGGAAGAGCCCGTCAAAACCTTTGTAAAAGACTGGGCAACTGAACCGGAAACCGCCACCGACGCCGACCAGGCATCTGGCATGGAGCACCCGTCTGCCGAGATCACAGACAGTATTCAAAGCATCTGGCACGGTAAGGTCCTTTTCGGCGCTTCAGAGATGGCGCCCCAATTTGGCGGCTACATGGAAGGCGCCCTGGAGCAGGCAGAGCGGATCGCTCAACACTTGCTCGGTGATACAATCTGAACGAGTGCACGAACGCCTCAGGAACGTGCCGAAGAAATCAGTGCAGGAACTGGTGTTTAGTCAGGCAGCGCCAATCCGTCCACTCAACTGGGAGATCTTCAGGAATGCCGTCACTCCAGGATCAATTGCTGAAGCAGGGACTGGCCGATGAGAAACAGGCCAAGGCTGTTAAAAAGGAAAAGAAACAGCAGCAGAAGCAGCGCAAACAGCAGCCCAAGGGCACGCAGTCGATCAACGAAACCCGTGAGCGGGCCCGGCAGGCACGGGAAGAGCAGGCTGCCAGGGATCGGGAACTGAACCGCCAGCGCGAGGAGGAAGCGCAACGGCGGGCGATTCAGGCGCAGATCCGCGAGCTGGTGGAATCCAACCGTTTGAGTCGGGAGGGCGCTGAGACCCCTTACCAGTTCGTACATAACAGCAAGATCAAGAAGCTGTATGTGGACGAACAGACCGTGGGTGCCCTGGCCCGCGGGCAGTTGGCGGTCGTCTGCCTTGAAAGCACCTACGATGTGGTTCCGGAAGGCATCGCCCGCAAGATCCAGGAGCGTGACGAGTCAGTGGTCGTCGTCCTCCATGAACGTGCTAAAGCTAAAGAGGACGATGACGAGGACGATCCCTATGCGGGGTTCGAGATCCCCGATGATCTGATGTGGTAGGTCGTTGCAATCTGAATGGTCATTCCTCTTTATTCACTGATCCGACCACTGGGGTGCGCGCTTCCCGATAAACGCGTTGATGCCTTCTTCCGCGTCATGCTTGAGCAGATTATCGACCATGACACGGGAGGTGTATTCATACGCCTCGGCAAGAGGCATTTCACGCTGCCGGTAAAACGCTTCCTTACCGGTTTTCAGGGTCATGCTGGATTTCGAGGCAATCGTCTGCGCAATCCCATGGGTGTAGTCACTAAGCTGTTCCTCCGGTACCGCTCGATTGATCAGGCCAATTTCCGTGGCCCGTTCCGCATCAATCATCTCCCCAGTGAGGAGCATTTCCATGGCTGCCTTATTCCCAACATTCCGGGAAAGCGCCACCATCGGTGTCGAGCAGAACAGGCCGATCGTGACACCGGGAGTTGCGAAACGGGCGGAGGGGGAGGCGTAGGCGAGGTCACAGCTGGCAACCAACTGGCAGCCGGCAGCCGTGGCGACGCCATTAACCTCGGCAATTACTGGCTTGGGGTTGGTCACGATCCCCTGCATGAGGCCACAGCAAGCGGCCATCGTGTCCTTGAAGAAAGCCCGTCCGCCATCCGGGGCCTGGCGTGCCCGCGTCATCTCACGGAGGTCGTGACCGGCACTGAATGCCCGACCTTTGGCAGCCAGGATAATAACCCGGACTGAGGAGTCCTCTGCGGCTTCATCCAGAGCCGTTCGAAGTCGTGCCAGCATGTCCATGGAGAGGGCATTGCGCCTCTCGGTGTCATTCAGGGTCAGGCGCAGGATGCCCTCGCTGTCTGTTTCCCGCAAAAGGATGGGATCAGCCAGTTCGATCTTGGGGCACCGGTCCATCACCACTTTCATACCACCCTTTTCAGCAACGCGTTCCGCCTCTTCATCGTGGATTCCGAGTTGCGCCCAGAGTACTTTCGCACCGATCTCCTGTGCTTCACGGACGATGCCCATCAACTCACCGGATGGCCGGAAGACATCCACCATATCCACGGTCTGCTCGATGGCTTTCAGTGAGGGATAAACCCTGAGGCCACAGATTTCGGTTACATCCGGCCGGGGATTGACCGGTATCACCTCGTACCCGGCCCCGATCAGAAACCGCAGGACCTCATTGCTTGGTTTGCTGGGGTCGGCGCTGGCTCCCACCATTGCAATGGATCGGACTGATCCAAGAAGCTGCTGAATGTAGTGATCAGAATACTTGGCGCCGTATCCGGTATTTGTCATAGGTTCGCTCTCAGGACTCATTCTCTGACCTTAGCCATCTCTGTAGCAGGTCACAAGGTCAGCTCCCTGTCAGCCAGGTTGTGCAGTTGGCTGAACAGGCCAGCATTGCCCGGATCCGCCCCCAACGCGTGCATTCAGGAGATGACCGTCAGCGTGCGCTTGGGTCGGATCGTGAGCAGCCATTGCGAATGGCCTCACACCGCTGGGTCTTGCCCCTCTTATCCGGAAAGTCCCTCGCTGAATCGTAATGGAAACTCATTCGGTGGGCGCCGCCCTGCCAGGCGTCATCAATCAGCCGGGCGTCAGCGTCGTTAAAACCGGGTTCGCCGGGTTGTTTCAGCCACCGGTCAAACCAGGCCAGGGTGTAATACTCGATGGAGGGCTGACCCCATCCGCCTTCGCACGAGCCTGAGGACGGGGTAGGGCACCAGGAGGTCGCGGGGAATACCGGCAGCTGGGAAAAATCAAAGTGCGTCGTGCCCTGGAAGCCAACGCTGTACGTGGGGATGTCATGCGCCTGCCACACCTCAAAGGCGGCTTTGTTGGCCTTTTTGTCGGGAGGCGAAGTGTAGGGCGTAGGCGCGAAGCCATAGTCCGCAAAAATGCTCATGGAGGGCACACGTGGGGCGAAATCCGGCAGGGCATCCTGAGTGCTGACGGCAATAAGTGCATCATAGAGCGGCTCGGGCAAGGGCATATTCGAGAACGGGGCCAGGCCCTCGCCTTCCGGTGTGATCAGGCTGTCCCAGGCTACTGCGACGTCTACAGGGTTGCTCTCATCCATCAGTCCGGGCCAGTCCTCAGCCCCCGGGGCGCCATAGCCCTGCACGACCGACACTCCAATCGCACCCAGGGAGTGGCCTGCAATACCCAGCCGTTCGTCATCCACAATCTCCCAGAGCGGATTGAACGCCTGTGTTTCCGTTGGGTAAGTCCCCTGGCAAGCGCGCTCGTGCGGGTAGCGCTTCGCGGGTGTCGAGCGGAAGAAATCGATGGCGTTCACCTGGCCCTCCCAGAAAACCCTGGGCTCCAGGTTGCTGCCCTGTTCAAGCGTTGGCGTCTGCTGATCCGATTCACCCTGACCTCGTGGGTCGTAGGTCATTACCACATAACCGGAGCGCACCAGAGCCTGAGCGGCCCAGCGGTAGGCCGTTCCCGGTGCCTGTACGGAACCATTGGTGATGACAATGGCGGGGCGCGGGCTTTCCGGCCGGGCATCCCTGGGCGCCCATATCGTTCCCTGAATCCTGGCACAGGACTGGTCGTAGAAAACGACGTCCTCGACCATTGCTTCGTTTTCAAAGAAGGCGCGTCCATCCGGTCCCCCTGATTCCGGGTAGCGGAAGGGGTCGCCCGTGCAGGGCAGAGCGTTCGTCGCGCACAACGGTGTCAGTGGTGTGTTGAGCGCCGGCAGCCCCAGCCATGACAGGTCGCCGAGGGCCCGCGACAGCCAGCTATCAAGGTTGGTTAATGACTGCTCGGTATAGCGTTGCTGAAACGCGGGCGTAAGCTGCTCGGTAGGGGCTTCGTTCGTTCTGGCGTAGTTGGCGGCCTCACACTCGAGCCAGTCGGACGAGGAGGGTGAGGCCTGATCGCAGCGGGTATCAAGCGCTTCGGGGGTGGTAGGGGTCAGCCCGGGTGAGGGCGGCTTCGCTTCCCCGTCTCCCGGGTTATCCGGCATCACCTCTTCCGGTGCGCCCTCGGCAGTGTCTCCGGAGACCGTGCTGGAGGGCGTGTCCGAAGAGGAACCCTGATCCACACAGCCAATGAGAATAAGGGCCGGTAGAAGGTATGTTGTCGGACGGACAAGTCGATTCCGCATAACAGCGATTCCTGGGGTCGATTGGGTGTCGGGCCCCGCCGTGCCAGGATCGCTTGGCACAGCGGGGCTTCGATCGCCTCTGGCGGGGGTGTCAGGGGTTAAGGGAGACGTTGAAGGCATCGGATGCCCAGCCCGTGCCAGTTGCCTGCTGGTCGGGCAATGGTTCCCCTCCATAGACGGGTGACTGGGCATCCCCGTATTGGAGCCAGGTCAGCGTATCGGTCTCGTGCTTGGGGGATTGGTCAAAATCACAGACGCCGTTCGGGAATATCTCCCGAACCTGTTCCAGGAACTGCTCTTTACCTAGAAGCTGGTCAGGATAGTCCTCGGGGTCGACGGGCTTGAGCTGGCATTTATTGGTCAGTGTCCGGATGTCATCCCCCGCGACGGTGCGTGGTGTGCCGAAACGGGTCTGGATCGCTGTCTGCTGGGCTTCTACAACCGGATCCGTAATGGGGGAGAGCAGGTCAGTAACCACGCCCGGAATGCCCAGGGCCTCCAGGTCCAGACCACAGACCTGGTTTGTGGCAAGGTCCAGAACCTGGCCGAGTTCTCCGGGCACCTGAGGCAGATCCTCGCTGTCAACGCCGGGGATCACGGGGTCCGGGTACACCAGTGCGCCGCTGAGGGTGAGGCTGGGGCCCCAGTCGGTCGAAAGTCCGGACGCGGAAAGGCAGCGATCACGGGCGAAATCGGGCCGGTGGGTCGTGATCTTCTCCGACATCGGGCGATCGGTGGCTTCCGACTCAATGTTCGACAGCCACTCATCCATGGTCATCAGTGCCTCGGTGGTGAAAACCGTATCCCCGGCCAGCGGGAAGGGCCCGAACCAGATGACGTGATTGTTCGCATGGCCCTGGGCTTCCTCGAGCCGGGCACGCATCTGCCAGGAGTGAAAGGCATCGTGGGCGATGCCGGGGTCCGGACCGCGCAGGTCAATGATGGGCACATTGCCCAGATTGTCAGCGGTATTGATGGCTCCCGTTCGGTAGGCGTTTTCCAGTGCCCGGGGATCGCCCTGGGTGCGCTCGGGCTGTGGTTTCACGTCAACATTGAAGCCACCGATTTCGCGATTGACCTTCAGGAACTGATCCTGGCTGATCAATCCTTTCTGCAGCGCCTGAAGGCCGTATTGCACGCCCTCGTTATCCAGCGGCAGGCCAGTAAAACCACGCCCCAGCATCTGTTCCGCCTCGGACCAGTTCTCCGGAGCACGTGGACCAAACTGGGTGCGCATGTAGTCGATCAGGCCGCAGCGTAAGCCGCCGGGATTGGTCTCCGGATCATAGACCCGGGACTGATCCTCCAGGCCGGGGCAGGTTTCCTGATCCGGGTAGGCGGCGGGGAAAAACGCCAGGTCCGAGACAATCGGGTTGAGGGGCAGGTGCCCGTAGAAGAGAGGCCATTGTGGTGCCGGGGCGCCACTGGTCAGGATCGATTCAGCCACATCCAGCATACTTTCAGGGCTTTCCGGCACCTGATTACCGAAATGGTTACTGAGCAGGTTGTACTCAGCGAACTGGACGGCGGTGGTCCAGACGTCCGGGTAGGAGCACTGCACGATCAACCCCTGGTAGATTCCCGGGTAGGCGTTGGCCACGTGCTGCTGGGCAATGGCGCCGCCTGAGCAGCCGGTACCAATGGTGTAGCGGATGGGTCCGTACTGCTCGATCAGGTGTTCCTTGGCCATGACCAGCGATTCCGCCGCCGTGACCAGGTTCGCGTTATGCCCCAGGTTGGCCTGCGCGGTGGACAGCGTAGCGAACCCACGCGAAAGGGCCACGAAGGTACTGTCCCCGAGGAGCACCTCGTTGCCGGCGGTCGCACCGGAGATATCCCCTTCGGGAGGCGTGCCCATGCCGTAGCTCACACCCACATTGCCACCATGGTGGATCAGCAGCTTGCCGTTCCACTGGGGTTGTGGATCGAGGGCGCTCCAGTCTTCACCCGGTTGGTACAGCGTGGCGATGCGGTAGCGGTCGCGGTTCAGGACACCAGTTTCCACGCGCACGATGAAAGGCACCTCTTTGCCCTCGTCGGTGGTGGTCATGGCGATCTCATCGTCCGCGGGCGGGTTCTCCGGGTCATAGGGTTTGTACACGCCGGGCGTCCCCGGGTTCTCGGGGTCCGCGCCGGAGAGCAGGCGTTCCAGTTCCGAGGCCGGAACGTACCGGAACGAGTACTCCGGCGGCTGGTTGCACTGCTCATCAACGGCGTTGTCATTGGTGCAGTTCCAGGGCTCGACCTGAGGGCCGGAGAATATCGGTCCGCCGGCTGGATGATTGGTGATGGTCCGGCTCAGGAAGGTATTGTTTCCCAGGCGCACGCGCAGTTCGTTGCTGCCGCTTTGCAGGCCCTCCAGCAGAGCCTGGTGGCGCTGCGATTCGTCCGGGTCGGGCTCGAAGCTGCTGGTCACATCCTCACCATTGAGCTGGTAGCGGGCACCGTCGATATCCGGTGACTCAACGGCTACCAGAGCATTGCCGGCACTGATCAGGTCCGCCCGATTGGAAAGCACCTCAATCCGGCCCTCGCCCTCGGGCCGTGCGCTGCTGTTCTGGCTGTCATCGCCCACATCGGGGTTTTCCGGAGTGCCTGAATCCGGCCCTGCATCGCTGGATGCTGAGCCCGAGCCGTTGTCGGAGCCGCCAGGGCAACCGGTAAGCAGAAGGGTGGCGACTGCCACCAGCATCAGTTTGTGACATTTCATGGGCTGGTCGTCCTGTTTTGTTGTTGTATCTGTCTTTGGAGTCTGTCGTTATGGGGATAGGGCGCCGCAGGGGTTACTGCGGAGCGCCGGTCCATCCTGGCGGAACCTCGCCCTCACGAACCCGCTGGGGGTGATTGCCCACATCGACGCTGGCGACTTCCTCCTGCTTCTCGATGGAAATCACGGACATCTGGTCCGTGCCGCTCCAGGAGATGTAGCAGTGGGTACCCGCTTCGTTGGTCGTGACCCAGTAGGGCTTGGTGCCCAGGTCCTTGAGGAGCGTGTAATCGAAAGTCTCCCGGTCCACCAGGGCGGCATAGTCATCCATGGTCCCCGCGACGCACAGGGTGTTGTCGTCTCCGCCCATTGAGATGCCGTGATGGGCGGAGTCATTGACATAGTTCTCGCGGGGCTGGTCCGTGAGCTTCGGCAGGTTGGCCACCCGCGTGACGTCTCCGTTCTCCATGTCGTATTCCACGAAACCGTGGAAGAACGAAACCTGGAAGTAGAAGAAGCGCTCATCCGAGGTGTGCGCCATGGGCCGGATGGCCGGGCTGAGGTCATCGTAGCCGGCCTCTTCGAGCTTGTTGCCGAAGTCGAAACGCTCAATGATTTCGTGGGTATCGGCGTCGACCACCTGGAAGACGCGCTCTCCCTTCAGCTCAGTGAGTGCGCCCCGGTCCAGGGGCGTGAAGACCTGGCCGATACTGGCGTGATAGATGCGTTCGCCATCCTCTGAGTACACGTTCTCATGGGGCGAGTCGCCACTTGGGAACCGGCCAATTTCCTCGCCGGTTTCCGGGTCCAGGACATGTACGACATCGCCTGTGGAGGCAGAGACGGCGACCTCCTCACCATCCGGTGAGATGGCCATATGGTCTGACCGGTAGCCATCCACCTCGAAACGCCACTGGATCTCACCGGAGGCAATGTCGATACCAACCACGTCCGCAAAGCTCGGGCGTGAGACCACCAGGAGACGGCCCTCATCCACGCTGTACATGTCGTCCACGTACTGGTCATTGCCCTCGCCGATCAGGTGGCGAATGCCCTTGAAAATGATCAGCTGATCCGGGTTCAGGAATATTTCGCGCAGGCGCTCTTCCTTGTCCGGAACCCCGTTAATCTGGCCAACCTTCTGGTAGCTGTTGGCGTGGATTACATCGATGGTGCCTTCCCAGTTGTTGCCCACGAAGATGACATCCTGCGAATCGTTGGCCGCGTCGTTGGGAGTGTCATCGCGATCAACTCCATCATCATCCACAACGGGGGTATCCGGCGTCGCCGAATCTGACTCGGCATCGCTGGACGCCGTCTCGGAACCAGTGTCGGAGCCGCCCGGGCAACCGGTAAGCAGGAGGGTGGCAACTGCCACCAGAATCAGGCTGTAACGTTTCATGGGTTCGTCTTCCTTTGCAGTTGTTGTTATGTCCGGAGTCTGCTCTGCGGATCAGCGTACGGCAGCTTCCGTGCGCTCCCACATACGTAGATAGGCTTCAGCGGAGATGAAAAGCTCGTCCAGCGCTCGATCGATCTCCTCCCGTGGCCGGTCCGAGTGTTGCGCCATATCCGCGATCTGGTCCGGGTAAAGCCCGTAATGGGCCACACCGCGCCCGTCGTAGAGACTGAACTCGCGGTCACCCGTGGTCTGCACATCAAAGGTCACGCGGCCGTCCACCGACTCGAAGGGGTAGAGGCTTTGTTCGGCGTCATTGGTGTTGGCCGGCAGCGCGGCAATCCCGTTGACATCACTGGCGAACCCGGCGCCAGCGAAGGGGCCAATCATGGCGTCCTCTGGGTGAGGGCGGTTGGCGTTTTTCAGCAGGCTGTCGACCCAGCCGCCACGGGTTTTGCCGAAGTCAGCCGTAATGCCGCCCTGTTCGGCGATGCGGTCCCGGAGCTCACTGGTGCCGCCCCAGCTTCCGTGGCTGTTGATCACGGGGTAATCCTGTTCACCGGTAATCTCCAGAATGCGCGCCGCCGCCTTGCGACTGATGTGGTCGGTCTCAATCATCATGCCGCGGCGCATCAACTCCTCGATCAGGAAATTCCCAAGGTCACTGAGGCCCCTGCGGTTACACAGGTGGTCGGTACCCCGGCGCAGATCGTAATCGGCCAGCTGTTCCGGAGCCTGGGGGAAGCGGTCCCCCGCGTAGTCGAGCTGGAACAGCAGCTGCTCAATCATCCCCATGGGGTTCATCAGGTTGGGGTTCTGATCCGGCTCCGTGCCGGTGTACTCGTCCTCTCCGGAGCCGTCGTGGACGTGCCCGGGGCAGCTCTCGTACTCAATCGGGTGACCGGTTGAGAGGAGGTTGCCACCCGCCAGAACGGGGCCAACGCCAATGCCGGATGAGAGATCCGGGAGATGGCCCGCGAAGGCATTATCAAACTTATGGGTGGGGAACATGGTGCGCACCCCCAGCTCGTGGAATCGCTCCAGGTCCTCCAGGATCTGGTCCCGGGAGCACTGGGGAATCCCATTGAACTCCTGGCAGCCAAAGGGGTGAGACATCTCAATGCCGAGCACCACCGCCAGCTTGCCGTCGCCAATGACCTTCCGAGCCTCCTGCGGGCTGGTCACGATCCGGAAGAACCCCTCTCCCGGGCCGCCCGCCTGGGCGTCGATGTAATCCTGCATCGCATACATCCGCTCGATCTGGAGCTCGATGCTCTCGTTTGGATCGCAGTCGTTCTGTTTCTGGGGGTTGATCTGGCAGAGGATCTCGTTGTGAACCAGGTGATTCACGATCAGCTTCATGCCGCCGAGGTGCGCGCGCTCCAGCCAGCGGTAGTAGCTCTGGTGGTGCATCAGTGAGTCACGGCGCGGCCAGTCGTTGAATGAGGGCCAGCCCTGGGTGTCATGGGGGCCGGGCACCCCAGTGGCCTGTTCAAGCAGCCCAGTCATGCCCTGGGGACCATGGTTCACCGAGCAGTCCTTCACGGCGTGCGTTACGCCAAAGCGGTGGAAGGGATCGCCGTAGTTGATACGGCCGCCGATAAACTCATAGGCGGAGATATGGGAGTGCGTATCCACATATCCATAGACTTCATCGCCGTCTAGCGCGGGAACGTCCTGGTAGCGCGCTACCTCGTCAACGGTGTTGGCCGGGCCCTCATCACTGACGGTGGCATTAAGCTCTGCCCGCGGGTACTCCGCACAACCCTCGGCCGGGATCATCCGGAATTCACTGTTGGCGGATGCTTTGGCAGGGGAGGAGAGGGTCAGCCCATCTTCTCTGGGGTCAAGCACCAGCCCGACCTGCTGGGATTCAAAGGTGAAGTGCTCACCTTCGCCGGGGTTGAGCTGCCAGATGGCCAGCTCGTTGGGTTCACTGACCATACCCAGTCGAGGGCGAACCTGCGCGTCGCCCAGATCCTCGCCAACACCAAACAGTCCCTCACCGATGCCCCGCAGGGGGTCGCCAACGGGCAGAATGAAATCTGCCGCGAGATTGACCGTGTCCCCAAGGCCTGAAATCAGGTAGCTGACTTCGCCCACGAAGTTGCCGGCATCGTCGAGAAACCGGTTGCCGGGATCACGAATGCCAATGAGCTCCCATTCACCCACTTCGCCGGTGCTGCGCTGGAAGTCTGTCATCAGCAGGTAGGAGCCCAGCGAGGTGGGGCGCATGTAAACCGGTGTGGCGGCAGCCTGTTCGACCGTGAGCTGGTAGTTCTGGCTGTTGGGCGCCTTTTTCAGGTAGCGGTCCCCAGCTTTGAGAAGGTAGCACCCGTTGGCAAAGCTGTAGCGTGTAGGGGCCTCCTCCGTGGCAGGATTATCGGTTGGCGGGGACCCATTGTCGTCATCACGACTTCCATCATCGTCCTGTCCAGGTTTGGCATCCTCTTCCACGGGGGCGCTGGCGCTGTTGTCTGAAGATCCGCTGTCGGGACAGCCGGCCAATAGGGCACTGACGCCCAGCACTGCAGTAATGGCGAAAACTCGCAACGGGATGTCGACCGTGCCAACCATCGTTGTTACCTTTTGTTATCGTTAGTTACGTCAATGTAATCGCGTGATCACGATCACGGATTGACGCTGGGGGCAAAAAAGCTCGTCAGAAGGGACAACCGGTCAGGATGGGGCGGTTCTGGAAGGTGCGAAATGCTGGATTTTCGGGGAGTGAGTAACAGGAAAAGGGGTCAGCTTGCGGAGAAAAACAGCGAGTCCGCCAGATCCGGACCATGAAAGACCTGTCCATGGAAATCCATTACCGGAACGTCGTCGAGCGTGTAGGCAATGACGCTGGCGGCCTGTTCCGGGCTCAGGCAATCACCCGCCGACAGACGTTGTTTCAGCCAGGTGGCATGGGGCAGGTTCAGAAGTCTGGCTTTGCTGAGGTGATCCTGTAATCCTTGCGTATCAACCAACCCTGGCTGGAGCAGGCTTACCGCAGGGGCTCCCTGGTCTGGCTTCAGTTCAACCGAGAGCTGTTCGAAAAGGCGCCGTAAGGCCATTTTGCTGACGCCGTAGCTCAACGTTCCCGGCTGGATCCGTCTGTCCACACCCGCGCCCATCAACACAATCCTGCTCAGTGGGTGGTTGCCGGAGAGGATCGGCAAAAGGCCATGGATAAGCGTTGCCGGTGCCGTTGCATTGACCGCCAGGGCCTTCTGTAGATCCGCAGGGTCGAGACTCGCGAAATCCGCAGAGGGCTCCCCGACACCGGCGCAGTAGACCAGGTTGTTGATTTTGTGGGTGAGTGCCAGAAGCTCCGAGCAAAACCCCTGACACTCCCCCGTATCGGCGAGATCCACTGTCAGGGCGGTGACATCAATTGAGGTATGCTCGGCACGGATACCGCTGGCAACCTCGTCCAGTTTCGAGCGCGCTCGCCCGGCGAGAATCAGGTCATGGCCTCTGGCCGCCATCTCGAATGCCAGAGCCCGCCCAATACCGGAGCCCGCCCCAACAATCAGAGTCTTCATGCCTGGTTCTCCACCGCCGTTTCCAGAATTCATCGGTAAACGGTACGAACGCGCTCCGCAGACGGGTCAGCGGATGACGCAATAAAAGCCAGTAGGGGAAGACCGAGCGAAAGTCTCTAGCTGGGTTTGGTGGCCGCCAGAGGATAGCCCGCTTTGGTCAGGCGTTCTGCCAGTGCCTCGATATGGGCCGGACCGACCTCGCAGCAGCCGCCGACGATGGTCGCACCCTTTTCAACCCACTGGAGAACGTGATCGGCGTAAGCGTTGGGGTCCAGGTCTTTGCGGGCCTCCAGCACGTCAACGGTGCCCCCGGGCTCCAGTGCCGCCACGGAGGTGAAGGCGTTGGCATAGCCGCCGAAAGGCACGCCCAGCTCAGCCAGTATGTCCATGGCGGTGGTCAGCGCTTCCGGTACCGCACAGTTGACCAGCACCGCGTTGGCCCCGAGTTTCACGACATCCTGTGCAGCCTCAGCCAGCGACTCGCCGGAGCGCAGCCGGGTACCGTCACTGTCATCCACCGTGAAGGCCGTCCATACCGGCAGACCGCTCTCCACTGCCGCAGTCGTGGCGGCGCGTGCTTCGTGGGCAATGGACATGGTTTCGCAGAGAAACAGATCAACGCCGCCGGCCTTCTGCGCCTGAACCATCTGCCGGTACTCAGCCAGGCAGGTGGCCTCGTCGTGCGCAACCTCCGGCCGATAACTCGCCACCAGCGGCGGCAGACAACCTGCGATCCGCGCATCCGCGCCGCTTTCGTCGCATGCCTTGCGAGCTGCCTTCAGCGCTGCGCTGTGCAGCGGTTCGAACAGGCCTGGTTCGCCGTCGCGGGCCAGGCGGGTTGGGGTCGCGCTGTAGGTGTTGAGGGTAATGACGCGGGCGCCGGCATTGATGAAGTCGCGGTGGGCATCGACGACCAGGTTCGGCTCGTCCAGCATGACCTGGGCGGACCAGAGCGGTGAAGCCGGCTGGGCGCTGCGTCGCCGAAGTTCCTGACCCATACCACCGTCGAGAAGGACTACTTGCTCTTTGTCTGAGGTCATTGTTCGGGGTTCCCATGTTGGTTGCACAACGAAACTGAAACTCTGGACACTAGCCCTTTCCGCAGAAAGGCTCAAGGGTCCGTCCCACCAATAGCCGGACATCCATTGCATGCCATACTGGCGTAAACTGGACCAGTTGGACGTTTCCCGGGGAGATCCTAATGACCGCACTGAGCCTGGATCTGGATGAGACTCTGTGGCGACTGGAGGGGGTGATTGAGCAGGCCGAGCGGGTACTGCACGAATACCTGCTGGCGCATTACCCCGCTGTCGCGACGGCGTATCCGCCTGAACGAATGCGTGCTCTTCGTGCCGAAATTGCTGAAGCTGATCCCACGCTGAAGCATGATGTGACCGCCCTGCGCGTCCGCACCCTGGAGCATGCCGCGCAGGGCGCGGGCGCACCGAAACGGGTTGCCGAGGAGGCCTTCGAGGTGTTTCTGGAGGCGCGGCATCGTGTAACGCTCTACCCTGACGCGATACCGCTCCTTGAGCTGCTGCATGGGCGTCTGCCCCTGGTGGCCCTGACCAACGGTAATGCCGATGTCCATCGGCTTGGGGTGGGGCATTACTTTGTAGCGTCACTTTCCGCTGTTGAGGTGGGCGCTGCGAAGCCTGAGCGCCCCATGTTCGAGGCGGCGGCTGACAGTACCGGCATTCCGATGGAGAGCCTGATCCACGTGGGCGACGATCCCGTCACCGATGTAGCCGGCGCTGTCCGGCATGGTCTGCGCGCGGTTTGGCTCAATCGCACCGGCGCCCCCTGGCCGGTCGACGTGCCGCCGGTGGCCTATCACGAGATCCGCAGCCTGGATCAGCTTCCGGAACTGCTTATAAGCCTGGAGCCCGGGTTGGGGCCATGGTGATTAAGGTCCAGGATCCAATTGACCCGGGAAAATCAGGTGAAGGCGATACGGGTCCCGCTTGCCAGCATTTCCTCCTGGGTTGGTGCATGGCCATCAACGCCAATCATCTCGTCGCCACACTGATCACTCCAGGTAAGCACACCGTGGGTCAGGCCAATGCTCCCAAGCAGCTCACGGATCTTGCCAGTGCCGTGGAAAGTGAGGGTGCGGCCATGGTCGTCGCTGAGTTGGCTGCTGCTGCCTGCGTCGTGGAAGCGTACGGTGTAAATCCCATCCATTGATTGCACTTCAACGAGAGGTGACAGCCCGTGGCCCATGGCATGTGACAGTTGCCGCAGGGTTGTGTGATCGCCTAGTTGGTAAGCTCGAATCGCCATGGGGGTGCCTCAGTCAGTGATCAGTCATTCCAATGAACCCAGACCAGGCGAAATCAATTCTGGACGGGGATCATGATTTCGTTGCGCCGCAGGAACCAGGGCGTGAACGGTGGGTTATAACGAGCCCAGACAGGCTGACCCTCTATTCCAAGGTCCTCCTGTGCAATCCAGTCCAGAAGCTCTTCCAGATGCTGGCGGTAACGTCCACCACTCCATGTCCCCGAATACTCAATCACGGCAACGCGTCGCGGCGGTACGACCCGCAGTGCTACCTTTGGGTTTGTTGGTTCCGGCGCTGTCTCAAGGGTGTAAGCGTCTGGCATAACGAATGACACCATCCAGCCCTGGTCGGTTTGCCGCTGTTCTACGGGCGCAGTCATCGCAATGTCCTCCGAGACCGCTGTCTGCGTAACCGGTGAAGTCATTGAAATACTCGACTTTGATTTGTTGTCACCGGATATGTAGCCGAACAGTCGGTCGAAAGCCTCACCGCCGGCCGTTTCCAGCGAGGAATCGACCTGGGTTTCGGCAATGAGGGTGCTCCCGTAGTCCCGCAGCTCAAAACTGCCATCTTCCCGGATAACCTCGTAGGAAGGCTGCTCAACAAACATCGTGCACCCGGAAAGAAAGACCCCGAGCCCGGCTAGCGTGAGCTGTCTGAAACCCTGTCCCATGACTGGTTGCCATTTGTTTACTCGTATCTTTGGAATACGCCAATTCAGGTTGTTTTGATCATTGCTGACCGGGTGAGAGCACACGGGGCGGAATCTGACTGGGCAACCCAGGCTCATCGTTTTCTTCTCCGATCATTCGGGCTGCGGGTGATCATGGCTGACACAAGCGCAGCACCTGTTTTTCAAACTCAACAATCAGGAAAAGAATGACACTGGCGCCGAGGATGATCCCCCAATAATTAAGGGGTAACGCCGCGCTACCGAAGATGTTCTGTAACAGGGGGGTATAGGTCCATGCCATCTGGAATAGCAGGACGAGCCCAATGGTGAACCACACCGGGGCGCTTCCGAACAGTCCCTGGAATGACAGCGCGCTGCCGGTAAGGAAACGGCTGTTGATCAGGTAGGCGGCGCTGCCCATCACCAGCATGTTGACCGCGGCTGAACGGGCTAGTGCCTCGCTGCCACCCTGGTATTCCAGGACCCAGGTGAAGAGGCCGAAAACGCCGCCCACGAGTAGCAGCGACACAAAGACCACGCGCCAGAGCAGGAATCCATCCAGCATGGGGGCGGATGGATCCCGCGGCTGACGCCGCATGATGTCCGCCTCGGGTGGTTCGAAGGCCAGTGCAAGGCCCAGCGTCACGGCCACCACCATGTTGACCCAGAGCGCCTGCAGCGGCGTCACCGGCAATGTCACACCCGCCAGAACAGCGAGCATTATGGCCAGACCCTGACCCCCATTCGTTGGTAGCAGGAATGTGATGGTCTTCCGGATGTTGTCATAGACCTTTCGTCCCTCCCGGATAGCCGTGACGATGGTTGCGAAGTTGTCGTCCACGAGGATCATTTCGGCCGCATCCCTGGCGACGCCGGTGCCCTGTATACCCATGGCAACGCCGACATCCGCACGCTTGAGCGCGGGTGCGTCGTTCACGCCGTCACCGGTCATGGCGCAGACTCCGCCACGTGCCTGCAGGGCCTTTACCAGGCGGAGTTTGTGCTCGGGCGTCGCGCGGGCAAAGACGTCCACCTTATCGATGCACTCCCTCAGCCCGGCGTCGGACATGCACTCAATGTCATGGCCCGTCAGCGCCTCCCTGGTGTGTACAAAGTCGAGCTGGCGTGCAATGGCGAGAGCTGTACCCGCATGATCACCGGTAACCATGACCGGGCGTATGCCTGCCGAGCGGCACTGGGCCACGGCCTCGAAGACGTCCTCGCGCGGTGGATCGTACATGCCCACCAGCCCGAGCAGCATCAGACCGCTCTCGACATGCCCATCCTCCAGCTGGTGGTTGGCCGGATCGGGGGTTGCTTTCTCAGCAAATGCCAGCACACGGAGCCCCCTGGAGGACAGGGTGTCAATGCGCTCGCGCCACTCCCCGGTATCCAGCCTGTGCTCCCCGTCAACGCCGCGCACGCCGCAACACATCTCCAGGAGTCGATCCGGCGCGCCCTTGACGAACAGCCGCCCATCGCCGCCCATGTTGTGCAATGTGGCCATGTATCGGCGTTCGGATTCGAAGGGGATGGTGTCGTGGCGTATGTGGTTGTGGCGCAGTGAGGGTGGGTCGAGGCCTGCCTTCATCGCGGCCACCACCAGGGCGCCCTCGGTGGGATCACCGTGAATAAGCCATTGGCCGCCGTTTTGAGTCAGTTCCGCGTCGTTACAGAGAATCCCGGCTTTCAGGAAGTGGATCAGTTCAGGGTCCTTTGTCGGATCGAGCGTCGCTCTGGCATCGGAAGCCATGAAATCCCCCTCCGGCGTGAACCCTGTACCGGTCACGTCGTACTGGCGTCCGGGCAGCCAGATGGCCTGCACGGTCATTTCATTCCGGGTGAGCGTGCCGGTTTTGTCCGAGAAAATCGTTGAGATCTCGCCCAGTGTCTCGACCGCGGGCAGGTGACGTATGATGGCGTTGTGGCGGGCCATGGCCTGCACGCCGAGGGCCAGGGCAATGGTCACAATGGCGGGAAGGCCTTCCGGAATCGCCGCCACGGCGAGCCCTACTGCGGCCATGAACATGTCACTGACCGGGTGCTGGTGCACCAGGATACCGACCAGGGCCATAAAAATGGATGCGGCCAGAATAACCAGGGCCAGAACCCGTCCGGCCTGATCCATCTGCACCAGCAGCGGTGTTCTGAGCTTATCCACACTGCGCAGCAGCTCGGAGATCTGTCCTATCTGGGTCTGTCGGCCGGTGGCCACCACGACGCCGGTGGCATTCCCCTGCACGACGAAGGTGCCGGCGAAGGCCATCGAGTAGCGGTCTGCAAGTACTGCATCTTCGGAGACAGGTTCGCTCTGTTTGTCGACGGGCACGGACTCGCCAGTCAGAGCCGCCTCGTTGGCGCTGAGCCGTGTTGCCTCGAGCAGGCGCAGATCCGCTGGAATGCGGTCGCCACTCTCCACGATCACAAGGTCACCAGGAACCAGCGCCTCTGCCTCAATAAGCGCCCTTTGGCCGTCGCGAATGACACTGGCCTTGAGAACAAGCATATTGCGGATGCTTTCAATGGCCTGCTCCGCCTTGCCTTCCTGAAAGAAACCAATCAGGGCAATAACAAGTACGACCGCGAAAATGGCGGCCGCATCGGGGTAATGCGCCATTCCCAGGCTGGCAAGTCCCGCAGCAATCAGTACGAGAATCAGGATGTTGTTGAACTGGCTCAGCAGGCGCCGCCACCAGGGTCGGGCCTGTTCCCGTGTAATGCGGTTGGGCCCATGGACAGCAAGCCGCCGCTCGGCTTCGTATCCGTTTAATCCGGAAGGCCCGGTTTCCAGGCAGGTAAGGGCATCACACGGCTTGAGCGCATGCCAGTTGCAGGCCGGGGCCTGCTGTTGCGATGCGGCCTTGGCTTCCGGGGTTTGGGCAGCACTGGCCGTTGGCCAGTGCTTCAGCACCTCAGGCGTGCTTTATCTGAAGCCACGCCTGCAATGGTCCTGAGCCTTTCCGGTTCAAGCAGCTTCACGTGGTTGGTGCTGACAGTCAGAATGCCCTTATCCCTCAAACGGCTGAACCCCCGCGAGAGTGTTTCCGGCGCCAGGCCCAGATAACCCGCCAGGTCGCGTCGGCCCATGGGAAGAATGAACTCGTAGCGACTGTACCCGCGTCGGCCCTGAGAATCCGAGTAATCAATGAGAAAAGCGGCCAGCCGGGCATCCGTGCAGCACTTCCGTTCAAGGTGCAGCTGGCGTGAGAGGCGCTGGATCTCGTTGCACATGTTCTCTGTGAGGAGCTGGCGCGTGTCCTCGTCCAGACTATCCAGCCGCCTCACGCTTGATGTGTCCAGTGCGACCACACTGTAAGAGCAGTGGCCATCAAGCAGTATTTCATACCCCAGCACGCTTCCCGGAACATGAAACCCCAATACCTGGCTGTCACCATTCTCGTAGTTGATATAGCTCTTGAACGCGCCACTGACGACCAGGTACGGGTGCCGGATCCTGTCACCAGCGTGTATGAGATGTTCGTGACGTCTCATTATGCGGTTGCCGGACTGGATTCCAACGGCTAATCCTGCCACTGGACGGCAGCCGTTTGGAAAAACATGGCTGTGGGGCTGGGTGTGGATGGTCATTGTTTTCCTCCCTGGGGGCAAAGCCCTCTGCCGGGTTCCTTTAGACCCTGTTCAAGGAGCCTATGCCATGCAACGGAGGAGACCTATTAGGGGAACCACGTAATTCTCGAATGCTGTCTAGGAGTCAGTGTCCATCAGTGCTTTTTCCGCTTTGACCAGGTCAGCCGCGCACCGCAGGCCCAGCTTTTTCATGGCATGGCCGCGGTGGGCTTCTACTGTGCGCTCACTGATGCCGAGCTCTGTTCCGATCACCTTGTTGGCTTTGCCGGCGGCCGCCAGACGGGCGACCTCAAGCTCCCGGCGGCTTAGGGTGCCCGCACGTGCCCGCACTTTCTGTGTTGCTGTGTGGGATTCCAGGTTGGCCTGGTGATCGACCAGCGCCTGCTGGATCGTCTGGAGCAGTCTTTGATGATCGAAGTCCGGTTTCTGGAAAAAGTCGATAGCGCCATATTTGAGCGCCTGAACCGCAACCGGCACGTCGCCATACCCTGTCAGGAATATTACGGGGATCCCCGGGGAAACACGGTGCAACCTCTTCTGCACCTCGAGGCCGTCGAGATCGGGCAGGCTCAGATCCAGCAGGACGCATGCAGGCCCCGTCGGTTTGGGGGCCGCGAGCAACTCGCCACCGGAGGCAAAGGACCTGGATGCCAGACCGGCCGAACTGAACAGCAGCGCCAGCGCCTGTCGCAATGCAGCATCATCATCAACGATCAGGACAGTGGGGGCATCAGTCATCATCGATTGCTTCCGCAGCCTGATGCCTGCGAGGCAGGACGATACGGAACAAGGCGCCGCCTGTTTCCGGTGAGTCAACCTCCAGCTTCCCCCCGTGATGCTCAATAATGGACTTGCAGATGGCCAGACCCTGTCCCATGCCGTGGGTTTTGGTGGTGAAGAATGGGTCAAAGAGCCGGTTCAGGTGCTCCGCCGGGATGCCGGGCCCTGTATCCTCGATATCAATCTCACAGGAGCGTCCGTCGGGCCTGAGCCGGCTTTGGATCCGCAGGTGTCGATCGGCGTCCGATCCATCCATTGCCTCAATGGCGTTGCGCAGAATGTTGACCAGCACCTGTTCGATCTGCACCCGGTTGACCAGGCAGTCACACAGAGGTTTTTCATGCTGACAGCTTAGATTCACTTCCGCTCTCTGCAGTTCATGCGAGAGCAGAGGAATGACGTTATCAATCAGGGACTCGGGGTTGTGCCAACTGAGTTGTCCGGGGCCACCTTTGCGTACGAAATCGCGAAGCTCTTGAACAATATGGGCGGTGCGTTGGCTCTGGGTTGTAATCTGTTCCAGCGCGTCAACCAGTTCGGTCGGGTCGGGGTTGCCCGACATGAGCATGGAGCGGCAGGCTTGCGCTGTTGCCTGTATGGCGGTCAGGGGTTGGCTTATCTCATGGGCCAGCCCGGCCGTCAGCTCACCCATGGCGGTGATCCGGTTGGCGTGGGCCAGATTGTCGCGCGCTTCAAGTGCTTCCCGTTCCGCCCGCTTGCGACTGCTCAGATCATGGATGAAGCCCACAAAGTGCTGTTCCCGGTCGAGGAAAAACTCGGCTACGGCGAGTCGTATTTCAATCAGACTGCCATCACGGTGTATCGCGGTCACATCACGTCCGGCACCAATGATCCGCGGTTCATTGGTGCGCTGGTAGTGCTGGATGTAGCCGTCATGCAGGTCGCGGTCCGGCTCCGGCATCAGGATGGCGACGTTGTGACCGATGGCCTCGTGGGCCCTGTACCCGAAGAGCCGCTCCGCCGCTGGGTTGAACGACTGGATGATTCCGCGCTGGTTGATGGTAATGATGCCGTCGATGGCGTGCTGAACGATGGTTTGGCTGCGGAGGGTCTCATCGGCGAGCTGTCGCCTGATGCTGTGGTAGGGCGTGAGATCACTCACAACCAGCTGGATCCCGCTTTCCGTGCTCTGGCCAAAGTGATGCGGCGTATAGACACTATGGACGAAACGTCGTCCACAATGGGCATAGGGGATTTCACCGTGGTAGGTGGTCTGAGAGCCAGTTAGCGCCGTGCTGAAGCGGGGCTCGAGCGTGACAAAGGCCTCATGGCCGATGATCTCCCGGATATGACGGCCAATCTGATGCTCTGGATCGATCCCGAACCAGTCCCGGTGGCCATCGCTGGCGAACCGGATACGATAGTGTTCATCGAGCTGGGCGACAATGGTCGGTAAGGCGGTTATCGCCTCCCTGGTGGATGCTTCAGGCTCGCTGGATGCCGCGTGGCCATGTTCCCTCATGGACGGCTCCGATGGGAGTGAGGACTTTATTGATCATGAGTCAGCCGTTGACAGAGGTCAACGGCTGACGCGATTTAACAGAGCCTCAATGTGGAATTGGTCACGGATCCGGTTGCCCTGAGTGCTTATCGACGCGGCCGCTCCGGCGACACCCTGGGCCAGGGCCTCCGCCATTGAGACACGCTGCTTCAGATTGTGAACCATCAGGGCCACAAAGCTGTCGCCTGCTCCCACGTGGCTGACAACATCCACAGGCGGCGGTACAGCGCGGAGCCGCTCACCGGTGGCGGTCGCCATCAGGGCTCCCTGCTCTCCCTGCGTAACCACAAGATTCTCCGCCGCCCCCCTCTGAACCATCTGTGCCATGGCTTCAAGCTGGCTCTCCGGGGTCCAGTCTCCGGTGTAACCAAGCTGTGCCAGTTCTTTCCGGTTGAGTTTTGCCAGATGGATACCCTTGCCGACGGCCGCCGCCAGCGGCGTGCCTGACGTGTCGAGAATCACGCGTATGGACTGGGCTGTGGCTTCTTCGATGAGACATGCATAGAAATCCTCGGGAACACCGGGGGGCAGGCTGCCGCTGATCACCAGGTACCCGGCATTGGCCATGGCCTGACGGGCCGCGTTCTGGCAGGTCTGGTACTCGTCCCGCGTCAGCGCGGGACTGGGGAAAACCAGGTGGTACATACGGCCGGTGTCGGTTTCGGTAAGAGCGAGGTTCTGGCGTGTCTCGCTCTCGACATGGATGGCGTCGTACGGAATGGCCTCCTGGCACAGCATGGCTTCAAGTAAGTGCCCGTTACGGCCGCCGGCGGGGAAAACCGCGTGAACCCGGTCGCCGAGCATCTTCAGGTTGCGTGCGACGTTGATACCACCACCACCTGGCTCCCTGCTGGATTCCCGGCATCGGGTCTTGGCCTCAATGACCAGCCGATCGGTTGTCCCGAACAGGTCAACCGAAGGACTCATGGTGAGGGTCGTAATCGTTGTATTGATAGAGCACCCCCTCTGGATGGGCGTGTAACGGATCAAGTATAGCGTCGGTTGATGCTCGATTATTGAGGCGCGTCAATTCCATCAGGAGTGGGAGGCATAGACTCGTGGATGAGGCCCATTCGAGTATTCTGAGGAGACAGTCGATGAAACGTGTTGAAGGGAAGGTTGCACTGGTTACCGGTGCCGCGCTCGGGATTGGCAGAGCCTGTGCGTTGCGCCTGGCGGAAGCCGGCGCCCGGGTGGCGGTGACGGACATCAATGATCGGGAGGGTGGTGCCGTTGTGGCCCGGATCCGGGAGGAGGGTGGCGAGGCGGAATACTGGCATATGGATACGGCCAACGAAGACCGGGTCAAGGAGGTGTTCTCCGATGTGGCGCGAACCTTCGGCACCCTGGATGTCCTCGTCAACAATGCCGGGATTGCGGGCGTCAACAAGCCCACCCATGAGGTGACGCGCAAGGAGTGGGAGCGTGTGATGGAGGTGAATGTCACCGGTGTTTTCTACTGCACCAAGCACGCCATTCCCCTGATGCGTACCGCCGGCGGGGGCAGCATCATCAACCTTTCGTCGATCTACGGCATCATCGGGGCGGGTGATCTGCCGCCCTATCATGCGTCCAAGGGTGCGGTTCGTCTCATGACCAAGAACGATGCACTGTTTTACGCGCGTGATCGGATCCGGGTTAATTCGATCCATCCGGGGTTCATCTGGACGCCCCTGGTCGCTGAACTGGCGGAGGCTTCGGAAGAGGGCGCGGAGGCATTCCGGAGCCACCTGGATGGGCTGCACCCAGCGGGCCACGTGGGCGAGTCTGACGACATCGCCTATGGGGTTCTGTATCTTGCCTCGGACGAATCCAAGTTTGTGACCGGCAGTGAGCTCACCATTGATGGTGGCTACACGGCGCGCTGACGGCTCAGCGACGGAGGACCTGTTCGTTGAAGGCGTACGCCAGGGCGTCATGGGCGATCAGGTCCTGGAGCAGTGCCAGCACCACGGCGGTGCCAGCCTCCACAGCCGAGTTATGCTGGCCGATCTGCTCACGCAACGCTGTGGCGGTGTTGTGGCAGATCAGGGGCGGGCGGTGTACCGGCTGGTTGGCGAGGAACAGGCTATCCCGTACCTCGTGCAGCTCGGCAAAACAGTCGGCGGCTTCCGGGACGGGGCCAAGCACCAGCCGGGCCCGGTTCCGCAGCTGTTCCAGATTACGGGTCTCGCGGCAGTCCAGTAGTACCTCCAGCTGGTACACGATCAGAAGAACCGTCCGCGCGCTGTATTCATGACGCTGCTCAGCCACCTTCAGCAGTGTGAACAGAACCCGGTTAACATCGCTGATCGCCGTATCCGCGCGGGCAACGCCGGTTTTGCCGAGCCAGTGCCAGGTGGTTTCCAGTTCCGGGTTGTCCAGCCGCGGCCACCCGCTGGACACGGCAGCCCTGAGAGCGCCGTGAAGAATGCGGGCATCGTACTGCTGGGCTTCGAAGCGGTGGGCGCCTGGCCCTTGGAATCGGGCATTGAGAATCTGGAAGGCGCCCGGGTGGATGAGATTGGCGGCCAGTATCAGCTGCTGGAGGAAAACAGTGGCTACCTGATAGCTTTCCAGTTCCTCGGGCGGGCTTGTCTCGCCCGTGATTGTAATGGCGAGCTCCGCGTCAATCCGGGTTTCCGGATTATCGATATGCGCACTGCGGTGATCGCTGAAGCTGCCGCTCTGCTCCCTGGCAGTTTCCATTGCCTGCAGCAGCGAACTGCTGTCGAGACTGACCCGGTATTCACGGGCACTTCCCTGGAGACCACTCTGGGCCTCGAAGGGCCTTTCCCGGAAAAAGCCATCCATCTGTTGCCAGAGCCCGATGATCCGCTTGCTGTTAGTGGCACCCGCCGGTGGTATGGCATTGCCGATGTGCAGCTGAACGGTGGTTGAAGCGACCATGGTGACTCCTTGTGCCCTGCAGTTGCGATCCGCTGGAACCTGAGTTTAACCGAAAGCAGCCACCCTCGCCGCGGTGGCGCCAGCGCCGGGGTTGACCACGGTCAATACTCCCGCAGGAATCCGCCTCTAGCATTGAGTCATCCGGATCGTCCAGAGAGGGAGGCAGCGGATGACTGGTAATGAGTATTTTCTGGAGGTACGGCCGCGCCTCCCTGATGTTTTTTCACGGCTTGAGGAACTGGCGGACAATCTGTTCTACAGCTGGGATCGGGGTGTCCGGGGGCTTTTCTTCCGGATAAGCCCTGAACTCTGGAAATGCTGTGGCCATAACCCCAAAGTATTTCTCCGGCGCGTTCCCCAGCAGCGCCTCGCCGAGCTGGCCGGGGACACGGATTTCATCCTGCGTTACCAGGACGTTCTCGCCGCGTTTGACGCCTATCTCGATCCCAGTGTGACCAGCCCGCGCGAGCGGGAGGTGCAGGGGCTCGATGCCGACAGGGACCTGATCGCCTATTTCTGCATGGAATATGGCCTGCACGAAAGCCTCCCCCTCTATTCCGGCGGCCTGGGGATTCTGGCGGGTGATCACTGTAAGGCCGCCAGTGATCTTGGGCTGTCGTTTGTGGCGGTTGGCCTGATGTATCGCCAGGGCTATTTCAGCCAGACGATCAACCGCAGCGGTGGACAGGAGATCCACCTGAACCCCTACAGCCTGGATGAGCTGCCGGTGAAGCCGGTTCTCGACGAGGATGGTGAGCCTGTTGTTGTCCCGGTGGTGTTCCCCGGGCGTGAAGTGGTGGCCCAGCTCTGGCAGGTGACCGTCGGTCGCGTTCATCTGTACCTGCTGGATTCCGACGTCGCCGCCAACACGGCCGAAGACCGCACCATTACCTACCAACTCTATGGCGGTGATCGGCGCATGCGTATGGCCCAGGAGCTGTTGCTGGGTGTGGGCGGCGTTCTCGCCCTGCGGCGGCTGGGCCTGACCCCGAGTGTCTGGCATATCAACGAGGGCCATTCGGCGTTCCTGATTCTGGAACGATGCCGCGAATGGGTCGCGGCGGGGCTTGATTTCCACGCTGCCCTGGAGGCCACGGCGGCCGCTACGGTATTCACCACGCACACGGCGGTGCCTGCCGGGCACGATCTTTTCGACCATGACCTGGCCTCAGAGCATCTGTCGGGCCTTGCCAGAGCCATGGCTGTGCCGCTGAAAGACCTTCTGGAGCTGGGGAACTCGCCCCAGAACAGGGGGCGATTCAACATGACCGCACTCGCACTCCGGGGCTCACGGCGATTCAACGGTGTCAGCGCCGTCCATCGCGATGTGGCTGCCCGCATGGAGTCCCATGCATGGCCGGACATCGATCCCGCGGAGAACCCGCTTTCTTCCGTCTCGAACGGGGTACATATCCCCACCTTCCTGGCACGTGAGTGGGTCAACCTGTTTGATGGCCACTGCCCGGACTGGAAGGCCCATCTTGATGACGCGGATTTCTGGGAGCGGACCATCCAGCGGATTCCGGATCACCGCTTCTGGAGCCTGACCCAGTCGTTGAAGAGCGAAATGCTGTCGGATCTGGGCGAGCTTCTCGGGATACAGTATCGCCGCAACAACTTCAGCCGGGCACGGATTGAGGGCATGACTCGGGCGATAGCGGCGGAGAACACACGGCCCCTGATCATCGGCTTTGCGCGGCGTTTCGCCACCTATAAACGGGCCCTGCTGATCTTTGAGGACATGGAGCGCCTGGCGCGCTTGATGAGCGATCCCAAGCGTCCGGTCATCCTGATTTTTGCGGGTAAGGCGCATCCCCAGGACATGCCGGGCCAGGCCCTGATCCGGCGCATTCACGAAATCGCCTCACAACCAGCCTTCCTGAACCGCGTTTTTCTGATGGAAGGGTATGACATCGCACTGGCGCGCAAGCTTGTGACCGGTGTGGATGTGTGGCTCAACACCCCGGAATACCCCCTGGAGGCCAGTGGTACCTCGGGCCAGAAAGCCGCCATCAACGGCGGGCTCAACCTGAGCATACTGGATGGCTGGTGGGCAGAGGGGTTTGACGGGCGCAATGGTTGGGGGATAGCGCCACACAGCGATGACCTGCCCAGCGATCAGCGTGATCTGGTCGAGGCCCAGGACCTCCTGGACATCCTCGAGCATGAAGTGATTCCAAGCTACTTCGATCTCGGCCCGGGCGGGTATTCCAGGGACTGGGTAAGCCGATGCAAGGCCTCCATGTATACGGTGCTTCCGCGTTTCAGCGCGGAGCGCATGGTCCTCCGGTACGCGGAGGACATCTATGCACCGGCTGCGGCCGGTGCCCGTGAGCTCTCGGAATCGGAAGGCACCGGCGCACGCGAGCTCGCTCAATGGAAAGCGCGGATCTGTGCAGCCTGGCCCAGTGTCACGATGGCTTGGACGGAGCCCCCTCCCGGATCCATCGAGAGCGAGACAGAGGCCACCCTGACGGTGGATGCGCACCTGAATGGCCTGTCTCCGGATGACGTGGTGATGGAATGCCTTGTAACCCCGGCCATGGCCATGGATGCCGCAGAACGGGTCTACCGTTTCAGCGCCCATGAGAAGGGCGCATCCGGGAGTCATCGGTTTGTGCTGGCAATACCCGCCCCGGAGAATGGGCTTTTCAGGATGAGGGTCCGGATGTACCCCTTCCATCGCTATCTCCAGCATCCCCTGGAGATGGGCCGCATGCGCTGGGTGTAACCGGTCGGGCGCGACCACTGACCGCCAGGGCCCGGCGCAGGCGCGGCACCATGTCGGGTGGGGGCTCCCCCGCAGGCAGCTGCCACTGCCAGTTACCCTCAGCAGTGCCGGGTGTATTCATGCGTGCCTCGCTTCCCAGCGCCATCAGGTCCTGTAACGGAATGATGGCGAGCTGTGCCACGGAGTCGAACGCCGCCTGGATCAGGGGCCAGGGCATGGGGGCTGACGGTGACGCCAGATAGTCCATGGCTGTTGCACGGGTGGCTTCGTCACAGGCGTGCCACCAGCCGAGCGTGGTGTCGTTGTCGTGGGTACCGGTGTAGACCACGGAATCGACCCGGTGATTATGCGGGCGGTGAGGATTGCTCGCATCGCCATCAAAAGCGAACTGGAGCACCCGCATTCCGGGGCAGGCCAGATCCTGCCTCAGGCGCTCCACGGCCGGTGTGATCTCGCCAAGGTCTTCGGCCACCAGGGGGAGGGGGCCAAGGGCCTGGAAGATGGCGTTGAACAGCCCAGTACCGGGGCCCTGCCGCCAGCACCCCTCGGCGGCGGTCGGGGCGCTGGCCGGTATGGCCCAGTAGGCCTCGAATCCCCTGAAGTGGTCCAGTCGCAGTATATCAAACCGCTGGAGCTGATGCGCCAGGCGATCAATCCACCACTGGAATCCTTCCTGCTCAAGGCGGTCCCAGCGGTACAGCGGGTTTCCCCAGTGCTGTCCGTCGTGGGCGAAGGCGTCGGGCGGGACACCGGCCACCTCACGGGGAAGGCCGGTATCATCAAGATCGAACAGCTCCGGTCGGCACCAGACATCGGCGCTGTTGTGAGCGACATAGATGGGGATGTCCCCGAAAAGCCGGATGCCCCGGTTGGCGGCGTATTCATGAAGTGCCTGCCACTGCAGGGAGAACAGGTACTGGCCCAGGCACTCGCGTTCGATCTCTGTAGCCAGTTGATGCTTCAGCGCTGCCAGTTGCTCCGGGTCGCGGTCCCGCTCGGCGGCGGGCCACTGGACCCAGGGCCTGTCGTCATGGACCCGTGTAAGACAGCGGAAGAGCGCGTAATCGGTCAGCCAGTGGGACTGGTCGTCCCGGAAGCGCGCCAGAGCCCGTTGGTGTTCAGGGTGACCGGGGAGAGCCTGTTGCACGCATCCCAGGAGCCGGTGGCGCTCGGGATCCCGGTCGTTGTCGAGCTTGATGGCGTTGGGCAGAAGCCCGCTAGCCCCCAGGTCCTCAGGACTGATGAGCGCGGTATTGCCCGCATAGCTGGATGGGGAAAGGTAAGGAGAGCCTGTGGCGTCCACCGGCCCGAGGGGCAGCATCTGCCATATCCCGAAACCGGTTTCCTCCATGAAGGCCACGAAATCACGTGCCCCGGGGCCGAGATCACCGCCACCGGGCAGTGACGTTGGATGCAGCAGTACACCGGCCTGGCGCGCCTCCAGCCACGACTGCATGGATGCCCTCACTCATGACTGCGGCGCATGGCACCGCCCATTTCGGCATCACCGCCTCCGAGACTGATGGGTGTTTCCAGTTCCGGCGGGCAGTGTGTGTCCAGGAGCTCATACAGGGTCGCCAGGTGACGCCGGTAGAGACGGTCGAATTCAGCGACGGCGGCCGGTGGATTGTAGTCACCGAACCACCAGAACCAGTCCGAGCCCTCGCACACGGCGAGCTGGCGCAGGGTGATCGCCTGGTGCGCGGCATCGCTGATGTGGGGGTAACATTCATCGAATGCGCTCTTGGCATCACACAGCAGGTCCCAGGCGCGGTTCTTGGCCGCGTCCCCGATCCAGGTGCCGAAATTTCCATAGACCCAGCTGCCGGCGACAAGATCGGGCAGGTGCGCGACCGGTACGGCATCATCCAGGCAGCGGCTGAACGTTGTCAGGCGCAGCAGGTCGCTCTGCAGCAGCCCCCGGTAGAGCGCGGGGACGAAGTGAAAGCCGTTATCGGGGTAGTATTCCCAGGGGTTCTCCCCGTCAAGGATGACCGCGACCACACGGTCACCGTCGCTCTCGGCCGCAATGCCTTCCAGGCGTTCAACGAAGTCGGCCACGGCGTCGTCGCCATGCCAGTGGTTGTAGGTAAAGCCAATCAGGTCCGCCAGCTCATCGTCCCTGAAGAAACACACCGGCCCCTCATCCTGGAGTTGATAGGGACGGTGCAGCAGGCTGGAATCGGGCTGCTTGTCAGCGAGGCTGTGCCGCAGAACGCCCTGACCGCTGGCGGCCCACCGGAAGCCGGATTGGCGGATCAACGCCAGGGCTTCCGTGGATACACCCCCCTCGGAGGGCCAGCAGCCAGTGGGCTCATAACCGAAGTGTTCCGTAAAGGACTGGCGGGCCCGCTGGAGTTGCCATAATGCCCGTTCCCGGCCTCCGGGATACCCGGTGGCCTCCGGCAGGTCGATGTCCGGTTGCGCCTCGCGCGCGGACTGGAAGTCGATCATCAATGGCAGCATGGGGTGTGTGTAGGGCGTCGTGGACAGTTCCACACGGCCCTGGTCCACCAGGGCCCGGTAGCGCTCCAGCAGGCCGGACAGAAGTTCACCGATCAGGGTCAGCAAGCTTCGGCGATCCGCGAGGTCATAGTCCTGCGCCTTGTTCATCAGTGCCCGAATACGGTCATCCCGACGCCGGACGGTTTCACCCAGCCAGGCGAGGTGATACCAGGTGACCAGGTCGGCCAGGTGAGTGTTGGTCAGGTAATCCGGCCCGATGTCCGTTTCCAGGGCGTGACGGGTCAGCTTGGCGAGGCGGGAAAAAGGCTCGAAGCGGTCGATCATCAACTGCTGGTGGGCCTGAAGGCAGCGCTCAAGCAGTGGCCGCCGCTGCGCACGGTCTGTGGGCAACGCCTCCATGGCGAGTGCTGCAAGTAGCGGATCACCCGGATGCTGGCCCGACTCCAGAAACGCCTGGATGCGTGTTGCGTAACTGGTGATCTGTTCCAGCAGTACCGGCGGGAAGTTGACCACGGCCTGGACCCCCTCCGGAGCGTTCTCAAGGTGGGCGGCCATGTCGACGTAATCCTTGATGGCGTGCAGATAGGTCCAGGGAGCCTGGTATTCCCCGGTCAGGGGGTCACGGTATTCCGGCTGGTGCATGTGCCAGCACAGGACGACGCGCAGGCGTTCATCGGACATGATTGACCTCCTGCCCAAGCATTTCAGGCGTGACCAGAATAATGCCGTTATCGCTGCGCTCGAATCGCGTGCCGTCCAGCGTCGCGTCGAATCCGATGTGCATGCCGTCCGGAATGGAGCAGCCCGTCTCGATCACCGCGCGCCGGATATGAACCCCACGCCCGACCCTGACGTTCTCCAGCAGCACTGCACTCTCGATGCTGGAGCCCTCGGATACGGTAACGTGCGAGGAAAGAATCGAGTTGTACACCGTGGCGCCCGAGACGATGCAGCCACCGGCCACCATGGAATTGATGGCCTCACCGCGCCGGCCTGGCTCATCCAGCACAAATTTTGCGGGCGGTGCCTGGCGTTGCCAGGTCAGTATCGGCCAGCGCTGATCGTAGATGTTGAGTTCCGGGTTCACGCCGATCAGCTCCATGTTGACTTTCCAGTAGGAATCAATCGTGCCCACATCCCGCCAGTAGCCGGGCCGGTCGCCGCCGCTACTGCGGAATCGGTACGCAAACACCTTACTATCGTTAACCGCGCCCGGGATGATGTCCCGGCCGAAATCATGGTTGGACCCCTGGGTGTTGGCATCCACCAGCAGCCGCGAAAGCAGGTAGCGGGTGTTGAACACGTAGATGCCCATGGAGGCGAGGGCATGGTCGGAGCTGTCGGGCATGGGGTCGCAGTGGGTGGGTTTTTCCGTGAAGCGTTGAATGCGACCGCTGGCGTCGATTTCCATGATGCCGAAGGCGCAGGCTTCACTCGTGGGGATCGGCATGCAGCCAACGGTCACGTCTGCGCCGGTGCTTACATGCTGTGCCAGCATGGGGCCGTAATCCATCTTGTAGATGTGGTCCCCGCCCAGCACGAGAAGATAGGACGGGTTGTGCAGGCGCAGAATATCCATGTTCTGGTAGACCGCATCCGCGGTTCCCAGGTACCACTCGTCACCGGTTCGTTGCTGGGCCGGGAGAAGTTCCATGAACTCGCCGAGTTCCGAGCGCAGAAACCCCCAGCCCTGGTGAACATGCTGGATCAGGGAATGCGCCTTGTACTGCGTGAGGACGCCGATACGACGGATGCCGGAGTTGATGCAGTTTGAAAGGGGAAAGTCGATGATCCGGAAATGGCCACCGAAAGGGACCGCCGGTTTGACGCGATGCGAGGTAAGCGATCCCAGCCGGGTTCCCCTGCCACCGGCAAGGACCAGGGCCAGGGTCTCCTGGGTGATGAGACTGATGTAGCGCTCATTCTTAACCTTGGCGGATACGTTCATCCCATCTCCGGTTTGGATCATGCCTGCTGTCCATTCGATCACTGGTCACCCGGCGGTGTGTTGACGAGGGTCAATACGCACGCTGGCGCACTGCGCGAAGATCCGGGAAGTAGCAGTCAACCTGGTCCCAGAGGCATAAGGATTGGACAGTGGCAGAGGGAACGCTGGTTATGGACAATCCGGCCGCCGATTCAGGCGGACGGATGCCTCTGCGGGTGTTGGAATCCAGTGAGCTGGAGCGTTTCAGCGCCGGAGAGCACTGGCGTGCCTGGCAGCTGCTGGGAGCACACCCCTGTCAGTATGAAGGCATGTCGGGAACCCGTTTCAGCGTCTGGGCGCCGAACGCGGAATGGGTCAGTGTTATTGGTGATTTCAATGGCTGGGATGCACACCATCACCCCATGAGTGAGCACCCGCGCCATGGTGTATGGGAATGCTTTGTTCCCGGCGTGGGTGCCGGCGCGCTCTACAAGTTCCAGCTCCGGAGCCGCTGTAACGGGCAAATCCTTACCAAGATCGACCCCTTTGCACGCCATTGTGAGACGCGTCCCCGCACCGCGTGCATCGTTGCGGAGCCCCCGCAAAGCGAATGGCATGACGCCACCTGGCAGCAGCAAAGAGCCCACTGGCAGCACGCCCCCATGAGCATCTACGAGATTCATGCAGGCTCCTGGCGACGCCATCCGGACGGCTCCTTTCTCGGCTACCGGGAGTTGGCGGATGCCCTGGTAGAGACACTTCAGCAGACAGGCTTCACGCATGTGGAACTGATGCCGGTGACCGAGCACCCACTGGATGCCTCCTGGGGCTACCAGGCCACCGGCTTCTTCGCGCCGACCAGCCGCTTTGGTACGCCCGAGGATTTCCGTTACCTGGTGAACCGGCTTCACGGTGCCGGCATCGGCGTGATCCTCGACTGGGTACCCGCCCATTTCCCCAAGGATGATCATGCACTGGCCCGCTTCGACGGAACGGCGCTCTTTGAGCATGCCGACCCCGCGCGGGAAACGCCGGACTGGGGCACGCTCTCCTTCAACCTGGGGCGTCACGAGGTCCGCAGTTTTCTCATATCCAGTGCCCTTTACTGGCTTGAATACTTTCAGCTGGATGGGCTGCGTATTGATGCGGTGGCCTCCATGCTGTATCTCGACTATGGGCGCGGTGAGGACGGCTGGACACCCAATATCTACGGCGGCAATGAGAACCTGGAGGCCATCTCGTTTCTTCAGGACCTGAACAGGGTGACCCACGGCGAATGCCCGGGCACCTTCACCATCGCCGAGGAGTCAACGGCGTGGCCCGGGGTTACCCGGCCGGCCCACCTCGGCGGGTTGGGGTTCAGCATGAAATGGAACATGGGCTGGATGCACGACACCCTGACCTACATGCGGGAGGATCCCGTCCACCGTCGCTATCAACACGACCGCCTGACCTTCGGACTCCTCTACGCCTTCCACGAAAACTTCATCCTGCCGCTGTCGCACGACGAGGTCGTCCACGGCAAAGGCGCACTGCTCGACCGCATGCCTGGTGACGAGTGGCAGCGATTCGCCAACCTGCGGCTGCTGTACGCCTATATGTTCGCCTATCCCGGCAAGAAACTCCTGTTCATGGGCAACGAGCTGGCTCAGCCCTGGGAATGGGCGCATGAGGGGCAGCTGGATGGAACCCTGGAGGAACACGGCTGTCACGCCGGTGTCCAGAGACTGGTTTCGGATCTGAACCGGCTGTATTCCACGATGCCGGCTTTGCATCGACTGGACTTCAGGGAGTCCGGGTTTGAATGGATCGATTGCCACGATTCGGACCAGTCGGTGATCAGCTTTCTGCGTCGGGACGACGACGCAGGGACAGTGATTGTTGTCTGCAATTTCACGCCTGTGCCGCGTTACGGCTATCGCATTGGTGTCCCTCGGCCGGGCTTCTACCGGGAGTGCCTCAATTCGGATGCGACACTCTACGGAGGCTCCGGCGTGGGCAACCTGGGCGGCTGTGAGGCACAGGCGGTCTGTTGGATGGGGCGCCCGGCAACCCTGTCGCTGACCCTGCCACCCCTTGGTGCCGTTTATTTCGAATTGGAGGAGACCGGACATGGAATCGATGAAGATACTGTTGACCGCTGCTGAAATGGCGCCCCTGGCCAAGGTTGGTGGCCTGGGCGATGTCATCGGTGCATTGCCCGGAGCGCTGGCAGAGCGCGGCCATGACGTAAGGGTGCTGGTGCCGTCGTATCAGAGGGGGCAGGCGGAGCCGTCTGAGACGCTCGTAGGGCTGGGTGCGGGGCAGGGGCGTGTGGCGGAGATCACAAGCCGCGAGCTGCCTTGTCCTGTGTGGTTGCTTGAAACCCCGGGATTCCTTAGGCGCCGCGGCCGGCCCTACCTGAACAGGGCGGGCGTGCCCTGGGCGGACAACGCGGTGCAGTTCGGGAACCTCTCCCGCGTGGCAGCGGCGATAGCCGAGGGCACACTGGCTACCGGCTGGCACCCGGATGTTGTCCATTGTCATGACTGGCATACCGGCCTGGTACCGTTATTGATGCGGCTAAACGGCGCTGCGGCGGCGTCGGTTTTTACCATTCACAATGCGGGGTTTACGGGCTGCTATCCAGCGGACCTGCTGGCCCGTCTCAGGCTGCCGGCGCACCTCAATGACCCTGAGGCGCTTGAGTTCTACGGCAGCATCTCACTGCTCAAGGCCGGCGTGAACTACGCGGACCGGGTTACAACAGTCAGTCCCTCCTATGCACAAGAAATCCTGACGCCTGAATTCGGCGCCGGTATGGAGGGTGTCTTCAGGGCCCGTTCCGGCGTACTCAGCGGCATCCTCAATGGCGTTGATTACGAGACCTGGAACCCTGCTACAGATCCATTGCTTGATTATCCTTTCGATGCGGCGCACCCCGAGGATAAGGCGCTGCAGCGCCAGCAGCTGATACGGGAGTTGGGGCTGGCGTTCGATCACAGTGACAGGGCGCCGATCATCGCCTGGGTCGGCCGGCTGACGGAACAGAAGGGGATTGATCTGCTGCTGGAAGCGCTTCCGGAATTGATGCGCAGGGACCTCCGACTGGTGATTCTCGGTGCCGGTGACGCACAGCGCGAAAGTGATCTGCATGAACTTGCGCGGATCCATGAAGGCAGGCTGGCGGTGCGTACAGCTTTCGATGAGGATATGGCACACAGGTTTTATGCCGGGGCTGATATGCTGATGATGCCGTCGCGATTCGAACCCTGCGGTATTGCACAGATGATTGCTATGCACTACGGGACCATTCCGCTCGTTACCAACGTGGGTGGGCTGCGGGATACCGTTACGGACGTGGATTCGGGCGTCGAGAGCGCCACCGGTATCCGCATTGCTCAGCCGGATGCGTCCTCGATCCTTGCCGCTGTCGACCGGGCATGTGAACTGTTTGATCAACGGGAGCAATGGCACCAGCTGATGACCAACGCCATGCAGACGCGATTTGAGTGGTGTATGGCCGCCGAGGCTTATGAAACGCTTTACCAAGGGGCGCTACAGGATCGTATGGCGGGTCACTTTCCGCGGGTGGCATGAACTCGCCGATGATCAGGTCCCCGGGGTCCGGTTCAGTTGCTCCTGGAACAATGCTTGGTTACCAGCCAGTGAGTCGGCCGGGCAGGCGGCAATGGGGGTACCGGTAACGGCATGGCGCGTACCCAGCGCGGTGATGCCGTTGAGGCCCACATCGGTACCGGTGACGGTCCATACCGGGATCTGATTCATGATTGGCTTCATGCGCCCCCGGTCCTGGAATGCGCCCCTGAAGCCGGCGCCCGTCAGGTAGGGGTGCAGTCGGGTTGCAACACCGCCGGCAAGGTAGACGCCGCCGAAAGCCGCCGAGAAAAGCGCGGCGTTTCCGGCAAAACGCCCGAGCAATTCCGCAAAAAGCTCCACAGCCGCCAGCGCCATCGGTGCCTGCCCGGAGCCCGCCTGCTGGTTCACCATCGCGGCGGGATCCTCGGCGTCAATGATCGCGGGCTCGGGGGTACGGGCGTGTTCCCGGCACACGAACTGGTACAGATCGACCAGTCCGGCACCGGAAAGCACGCGCTCCTGACTGGCATGGCCGTAGCGGTCGCGCAGGTATTCCATGAGCCGGAAATGGTCCTGGGTGGCGGGCGTGAAATCCGAATGCCCCCCTTCCGATGCAAATACGTCTGTATCGGGACCCGACGTCTTCAAACTGGCAACACCAAGGCCGGTGCCTACGGCAATCACCAGGTGGTTGTTGTTACCGCGCTGACCCTCCTGGACGGTAACGAGGTCCTGCGCCCCGAGGGCGGGTACCGCATGGGCAAGCGCCTGCAGGTCATTGACCAGAAAAGCCTGGCGCCAGCCGAAACGGGCGGCGAGTGCGTGAGCATCCGCTCGCCAGGGCAGGTTGGTGAAGGTGACCCGCGAGCCATGGACGGGGCCGGCAACGGCGAGCCATGCCTCGTCGATGGTGACTCTCTCCACGCGGGAAAAACCGGTGATCAGTTCTTCCAGCAACGCCTCCAGGGAGTCAAACCGGGCACTTGGCCAGTTTGACTGGTGCCGCAGGCACCATTGCTGGCCTTCGCCCTCGAGGAGACGGAAGCGGGCATTGGTGCCTCCGATGTCGCCAACAAGCAGTTTCATTCCGGGGCTCCCCTAGCTCGACCATGGATCTGAATTCTAACTCTCCTACTGAACTGTTGTGTGAATCTTGACCTGTATCATCAGCCGGGGGGGACAGAGCTCCATTCTGGAAATCCGAAGGTCTCCGTTGACCGTGATCAAGACCAGCGCCCCACCTTGGTCTCACTATCAGGGTAAGGGAGCGACCAATTTGATTGTTCGCCAATGGTCACGGGTGAGGGCAGCATCATGTCAGTAGGAAAGGTTATCGAGATCAGTGCGGAATCCGACAAAGGGTTTGAGGATGCGATCCGGAACGGTATACAGGCGGCATCGCAGACGGTTGAAAACATCAAGGGTGCCTGGGTGTGCGAGCAGAAGGTGCAGGTCGAGAACGGATGCGTTACCGGGTATCGCGTGGATATGCGTGTGACGTTTGTGCTCCAGTGAGTGCCAGTCGATGGTTTAGGGTGCGCAAGGTCCGGCCCAGGGGCCAGTTACCCGCTGACGGGGGAGAGTGTGCATGGTGCGCGTAGCGATCAGCGGTTTTGGGAGGATCGGGCGTTGCCTGGTCCGGGCAATCCATGAGCAGGGCCTTGAGCAGTCAATACAGGTAGTGGCCATTAACGATCTGGTCGAGCCCTATGTTCTCAGCCATCTGCTGCGCCATGACACCACCCATGGTCACTTCCGCACACCAGTGACCCTGGATGGGGACCGGCTGGGTGTGGGCAACCAGGCAATCCTCTGTGTTGCCGAGAGGGATCCCGTCAGACTTCCCTGGAAGACCCTGGGTGTGGACCTGGTGCTCGAGTGCAGCGGTAAGCTGAAGAACCGGGAGCTCCTGAAGGGGCACCTGGAGGCGGGCGCCGCTCGCGTGCTCGTCGCCTACCCGGTGGCGGATGCGGATCGTACCGTGGTCTACGGCATCAATCACGATCAGCTCGGCAGGGATGATCGTATCGTCTCCAATGCCAGCTGCACGACCAACTGCCTGGCCCCTGTGGTTAAGGTTCTGAACGATGCCTTTGGAGTGGTGCAGGGCCAGATGACGACGATCCATGCCTACACCAATGACCAGAACCTGATTGATAAAGCCCATAGCGATGTCTACCGGGCGAGGGCGGCGGCCAGCAACATGATTCCCACCCGAACTGGGGCGGCCGACACGGTGGGCAGGGTGCTTCCAGAGCTTGCGGGGAAGCTGGATGGCATGGCTGTGCGCGTGCCGACCATTAACGTGTCGATGGTGGACCTGCACGCGATTCTCACAACCCCGGCCGACGTGGACACGGTCAATGCCGCAATGAGGCGCGCCTCGGAGGGATTCCTGAAAGGGATCCTGGGTTACAACGATGAGCCTCTGGTATCCGTGGACTTCAACCATTCACCGTTTTCAGCGGTCCATGATGCTGGCCAGACCCGTGTTCTGGGCAGTCAAGTGAAAGTCATGGCCTGGTACGACAATGAGTGGGGGTTCACCAACCGCATGCTTGATGTTGCCCGAGTTATGGTGGGCGTCCGATAACCCGGGCACGATCAGAAAGTGGTGGGTTCGATCCGGTTTCGGCCGTTCTGCTTGGCGACGTAAAGCATGTGGTCCGCCTCGGTGATCAGTCCGGTCTCATCGGCATCTGATGCGGGAATCGTGGCCGCCAGGCCGATACTGGCAGTGAGGTGTTCGCCGGAGGGCGAGAGCCGGTTCGGGATCCTGGCGTCAGCCAATTTGCCGAGAAACTGGTTCGCCAGTTCCCATGCCTGCTCCAATGGTGTGTCTCCCCATACCAGAATGAATTCCTCACCGCCGTAACGAGCGCAGATATCACCTGGCCTGTTCACGGTTTCCATGAGAAGGGAAGCGACCTGGCGAAGGCAGTCATCACCCTTCTGATGGCCGTAGGTATCGTTCAGCAGCTTGAAGTGATCGAGGTCGACCATGGCGAGACTGACCGGCTTTTCAAGTCTCATGCAACGGCGACATTCTTCATGGAGGAATTCGTCCAGGGCACGGCGGTTGGCAATGCCGGTAAGGCCATCAATCCGGGCGAGCGCGTTGACCTTTTCCTCGGCAAGCTTGCGCTCCGTGATGTCCTGGTGAACGAGTACGAAGTAGTCACCCTTATCCCATTGTAATGGCGTAACGCGCATCATGAACCAGCGTTTTTCATCGGGGCTGTGACAGGGGTATTCGAGGTAGAATTCGGGTTGCCTGCCGTTGAGGACACTGCGGATACCGTCGGCGGCCTTTGTGCCGGATTCATCTCCCATGGCTGACGCTTTGTCACATTCCGAGAGGTAATTCAGCTCTTTCCAGTCGATGCCAGCCTGGTTGCCATTAACCAGGTTGCACCAGGGGGCGTTGACATACTGGATAGCACCTTCGGCATCAATGACAACGATGTTTTCGGAGATGGAATCAAGAACTGATTTCAAGAACCCGGGTGGATCTTCCACTATTGGTTTCCTTATTGAACGACTGGTCAATGCTCGGCAGTATTCGGACCCGCCAGTTCCAGTCCGCCCCTGTTTTCATCTCACTCACTGCATTGTCAGAACTGCAGCCCCGGTAAACCGTCCCTGTCTGAGGTCCTCCAGTGCCTGATTGGCATCAGTCATCGGGTAAGTGGTGACCTGCGTCCGTACTGGTACTCTTGGTGCTACCTCAAGGAAGGCAAAGCCATCCTCCCGGGTCAGGTTGGCGGTTGATCTGAGGCTCCGCTCTTCCCACAGCAGACTGTACGGGAACGACGGGATATCGCTCATGTGGATGCCACCACTGACCACAGTGCCGCCTCGATCCACATGCGTCAAAGCGTTGACCATCAGCTCCCCCGCCGGCGCAAATACCAGGGCCGCGTCAAGGGTATCAGGCGGCGCCTCAGTGCTGGAGCCGGCCCAAACGGCACCAAGTCCAAGGGCCAGCGCCTGTGCCGGCTCATCTCCGGGGCGGGTGAACGCGTAGACCGACTGCCCGTACCAGCATGCAATCTGGCAGAGAATATGGGCAGCTGCTCCAAAGCCGTAGAGGCCAAGTCTTTCGATGCTGTCGCCTCCAGCGAGACGCCATGCACGAAAGCCGATCAACCCCGCACACAGCAGCGGTGCAATATCAAGGGCGCTGCTTGACGAAGGTAAAGGATAACAGAAAGGCGCATGCGCAAGCGCGTATTCCGCGTAGCCGCCGTCCATTGTGTAACCAGTGAATTGGGCATTTTCACACAGGTTTTCCTGCCCGCGGCGGCAGTAACGGCAGTTGCCATCGGTGTGGCCAAGCCAGGGGACGCCGACCCGATCGCCCACCTGTACGTCACTGACCCCATCCCCCCTGGCAACAACGGTACCGACAATCTGGTGCCCGGGGATCAGGGGTAGAGAGGGGTCTGCCAGCTCGCCATCAAGGATGTGAAGGTCGGTCCGACAGACACCACAGGCCTCAACCTTCAGCAATACCTGATCGGCCCGGGTGATCACCGGCACCGGCACTTGGCGGTGCTGCAGTGGCTGGCCCTGTTGCTCCAGAACCATGGCGCTCATAGTTGCCGGTAGGGCGTTTTGCTGAACCATGTCCCTGGACCTCCTCCTGATGTATTCCTACCTAGTTATAGCACCGGAGCGGGTCGGTCAATAAGAAGGCGTTTTTTCATCGAACAGCAATACCCAATGGGTATAAACCGTCGAGGGAATGGCGGCCCGAGCTGTCTGAACCACTCAGCCATCCGGGGAGTAGGCAATGAGTCTTGAAGAGCTTGAGCAGGAGCTGAAGCGGCTCCTGGCCGAGGATGGCATCCAGACGCTGTTTCAGCCGATTGTGGATGTCCGGGAATTGAGAATTGAAGGGTACGAGGCGCTGAGCCGTGGCCCTTCGGACAGTCCCCTGCATCCCGCCTCAGTGCTGTTTGAGACCGCGGAGCGGTGCGGACGCACGCTGGATCTGGAGAACGTATGCCTGCGGGCGACACGCGCCAGCTGGACCTCGACCCGCAAGACCCACAAACTCTTTGTGAATGTCAGCCCCGACAACCTGCTCCCCGGCGCCCCGGACGAGCGCCTGCTGGAGTCACTGCTTGAGGATGGACTGATCCCGCCGGAGCAGGTGGTGATTGAACTCTCAGAGCGCTACCCCGCGATTGATCTGGACGAACTCAAGCGATCGCTGACATGGCTCAAAAGCCGTGGCTTCCAGGTGGCGATCGACGACCTCGGGGCGGGCTATTCCGGGCTCAAGCTCTGGTCGGAGGTGGAACCGGACTATGTGAAGATTGACAGGCATTTCATCCGTGATATTCATGAGGACCTGATCAAGCGGGAGTTCGTGCGTTCCGTCATGCAGCTCTCTTCACGCCTCGACTGCCGGGTGGTGGCGGAAGGAGTGGAACGGCACCGGGAACTTGAGCTGCTGCAGGACCTGGGAGTTCGCTACATACAGGGGTTCCTGTTCGGGCGACCCAGGGCCGTTGCTACTGCGAACCTGGACCCCCTGAATCAGGTGAGCCAGCGTCCCAGGCAGGGGATTATCAGCGCGGCGAGCCTAGTGCATCACCCGCCAACCCTGTCTCCCGAGCAGACGCTGGAGGAGGCCTGGGCATTGCTTCAGGCCCAGAACGGCGTCTTTGCGTTACCCGTCCTGGACAGGGAAGGACGCGCGCTGGGCCTGCTCCACAAGTGGCAGATCCTTGAGGCATTCGGGTCCACCTTTGGTCGCTCCCTCAACGAGAAGAAGCCGGTCCGGCTCGTGATGAAATCGGACGCCCTTGTATTCGAACACGACCAGTCCCTGGAAGATTTGAGTAGAGGCCTGACCGAGGACGAGGATGACTACCTTCGCCAGCACTTTCTGGTTACGCGTGGCGGGCTCTATGAGGGGATGGGTGCGACCCGGGCACTGCTCAAGCGCATGACGGAACACCGGGTCGAAAAGGCACGCTACGCCAACCCCCTGACGTTGCTGCCCGGGAACGTGCCCATCCATCAGGAAATTGAGGCCCGGCTTTCGGCGGACGCGTCGTTCCTGATGATCTATTTCGACATCAATGCCTTCAAGCCATTGAACGATCACCTAGGCTTCTCGATGGGCGATCGTCTGATCATGCTGCTGGGACGATTGCTTGAACGCTACTTTTATGAGAGCGGCGACATGGTCGGGCACCTCGGAGGTGATGACTTCATCGTATTTTGCGACAACCCTAATCATGCGGTTCACAGCTGCACAGAAGTGATCACCCGATTCAATGAAGAGTGCCAGTCGGCGTACCGCGAAGAGGACCGTGTCAGGGGGTGCATACGGGCAGAAGATCGCAACGGGCAGGTCAGCACCTGGCCCCTGGCCACGCTTTCGGCGGGCATTATCCGGATCCATCCGGGCGAAACCCATGACACGGACAACGTGGTTCTGCGTGCGGCAGCCGCGAAAAAACAGGCGAAGGCCGCAGAGCGGCCCGAGAGCGAGCAGTTACTGACCCGGGTCAGTTGAGCCGACCGTCGATTATGTAACGCTCTTTCTCTGCCTGGGTAGGGGATGATGGGTGGAACGCCTCAAAGTTTAAGGTCCGCCCGTATTTCCTCCCAGAGGGCGCGATAGGCCTGAGCCGCGCGGCTGCGGCTATCGATGAGCTCGACAGGTTGGCGCCTCTCGCCCATGCGCTCCACGGCAGTCGCATTGGGGATAACCGTGTTCAGGCTGCGGGGAAGACGCTGCTGGCGATTGTCAACGATGTCACGGTGCAGGTTCTTCCGGCGATCCACCATGGAAAAGAAGGGGCGCAGCCGTTTCCCCTTGATCTTCCTGTCCCTGGCGAAGTCGCTCATCTGCTCCCAGCTGTTGAGTGAAAGCCAGGTCGGGATAATCGGCACGTAGATGGCGTCGGCAACGCTGAGCACCTGCTCCGCGAGCCGGGACAGCGACGGCGGGCAATCCAGGATGACCAGAGCGTTGTCCTCAGACAGGGGTTTCAGCCATCGGCTGAGTGCCTGATTACTGGATGTCTGTTCGAGCTTGAGATCGATGTTGCGGAAACTCTGGTGCGCCGGAATGAGCTCCACACGGGCGTAAGGGGTTTCATGGATGAAGTCCCCGATGGGTGATTTATCCTTGACGAGCTTGCCGAGTTTCTTGCCGCTGGTTCCGGCATCATCGGCCAGGTACCAGGTTGCGGCGCCCTGTGGATCCAGATCCCAGACAAGCGTGGACAGGCCTTCCTGGCCGGCCAGATAGGCCGTGTTCACTGCGGCGGAGGTCTTACCAACACCGCCCTTGAGGTTATGAAATGCGATGACCTGCATGGATGGAAGTCGCTTACCTGCAGTATGAAGCCCGTATGATACGGACGATGCCACCCCGAGATTATTTCAATTCTGTGACAGTCAGAGCTGGGCGAGCGGGACACTCCTATAGCCAGCAAGTGTCACCAAATCGTGACTCTGAAGGTCCGGGGCTGCGGTGATGGCGATAGGGAAGCAACGCTCATCAGCGGGATAATGGCGGATTCTGAACCGGGCAAGTTGAGACGGGAGGCGGGCGCGGGCATGATGGGAAACCATGAACCATCTTGCGCATGTTTTTCTGGCTCCGGATACACCAGAGGCGAGAATCGGCAGTATCCTGGGGGATTTCTGCCGGGGCGTTTCTTTCGAGGAGCTCCCTGATGAGGTCCGGCGCGGCGTTGAGCATCATCTTGCGGTCGATGGGTACACGGACCGGCATCCGCAGGTCTGTGCGAGCAGGCGCCTTTTTTCTCCGCGACGGCGCCGTTTTGCCGGCGTCGCGCTCGACGTGCTGTACGACCACTATCTCCTGAAGCACTGGCACCGATTCACTCACGCTGATCAGGATAACTTTATCCGGAAGGTCTACCGTGAGCTCCCCGAGCACGAGCACCTTATGCCCGATCCGATGCGGCGGGTCACGCGGCTGATCACCACGGATGACTGGTTCGGCCACTACCGGCGGCTCGACAATATCGGCTATGCACTCGACCGCGTTGCCGCGCGTATCCGCTTTGCCAACCGGTTCGATGGCATTATTGAGGAGATACACGAACACCATGCCGAACTGGAATCTCGTTTCCTGGCGTTCTTCAGGGATCTGCAGCGTGACGCCGTGGATTTCTGAGTACAGGTATCAGTTGGGGTAGTTGCCCATATTCTCTACCAGGAAATCCACGAACTGGCGTACTTTCGGCGAGATGTGGCGGTGGCGGGGGTAGACGACCCAGACGGCCGTGTGGGTGCACATGTACTCATCCAGCACCGAGACAAGCCGGCCATTCGCCAGATCCTCACAGACGTAATAGTCCGGCAATTGCGCCAGTCCCAGGCCCTTGCGCACAGCATCCAGAAGAGCCTGCCCGGAATTCCCCCGCCAGTTGCCATGCACCCTGACGGATCGGTGCTGCTGTCCGATGTCGAATGTCCAGTGATCGTTGGAACCCTGCAGGCAGTTATGCGCTGACAGGTCGTCGAGTGTCCATGGTTCCGGGTTCTGTCGCAGGTAGGCGGGAGATGCAACAACGTACTCGCGCCTCTGGCACAGACGGCGCCCGATCAGTGACGAGCTCGGCATGGAGCCCGCCCGGACGCCCACATCAAAGCCCTCATTGACGATGTCCACCCAACGGTTGGTGAATTCCTGATCGACCGTTAGCTGGGGGTGCTGACTCATGAAGTCGTTGACCAGTGGCGCAATGTACCGTTCCCCGAAGGTGGCGGCGCAGGTCAGCCTCAACACACCGGTAGGCCGCTGCTGGTAATCCCCGATGGCGTTGAGTGCTTCCTGGAAGCCGTCGAACAGGTGTGAGCAGTGGTTGAAGTAGACCTCACCCGCGTCCGTCAGCCCCAGCTGACGGGTGGTTCGGTACAGCAGCTGGGTATCGAGCTGGGTCTCAAGGCGTGTCACCAGACGGCTCACGTGGGAGCTCGAGACACCCAGGTGGCGTGCTGCATTCGCGAATGATTCCTGCCGGACGACCTGTACGAAGGCCTCGATCCGGTCCCAGTGCTGCATTGTTGCTCTCCAGCAATAATCACTTGCTGTATGGTGCCTTAAAGCGGTGGTTGTTGATACCTATACTGATCCCACTGATGAGCTATTAACCCCGTTCGCTTCCCGGAGGATCCCCATGAAATCCCGCGCCGCGCTTGCCATGGAGGCCAACAAGCCCCTGGTACTTGAGGAAATCGATGTGCAAGGCCCCAAGCAGGGCGAAGTCCTGGTGCGCATGGCCGCCACCAGTGTCTGCCACACCGACGCGTATACCCTCTCCGGCGCGGATCCGGAAGGGCTGTTCCCATCAATCCTGGGTCATGAAGGGGCTGGCGTGGTGCAGGAAGTCGGGCAGGGCGTTACCAGCCTGCAGCCCGGTGATCATGTCATTCCGCTCTATACGGCGGAATGCGGCCAGTGCAAGTTCTGCCGCTCCGGCAAGACCAATCTCTGCAGCTCCGTTCGGGCGACCCAGGGGCAGGGCGTCATGCCGGATGGCACATCGCGATTCTCACTGAACGGTAAGCCCCTTCACCATTACATGGGCTGCTCGACCTTCAGTGAGTACACGGTGCTGCCGGAAGTATCGCTGGCCAAGGTCTCGAAGGAGGCGCCGCTGGACAAGATCTGCCTGCTGGGCTGCGGCGTGACCACCGGTATCGGCGCCGTGCACAACACCGCCAAGGTGGAACCGGGCTCGACCATCGCGGTCTTCGGTCTCGGGGCCATCGGTCTGGCCGTGATCCAGGGCGCGCAGATGATCGGCGCCGAGCGGATCATCGCCATTGACGTGAACCCCGAGAAGTTCGATCTGGCGCGCCAGTTCGGGGCAACGGACTTCGTGAACCCGAACGATTACAGCGACCCCATCCAACAGGTCATCATCGACCAGACCGACGGCGGCGTGGATTACTCCTTCGAGTGCATCGGCAATGTGAACGTTATGCGGTCCGCGCTGGAGTGCTGCCACAAGGGCTGGGGCGAATCCATCATCATCGGCGTTGCCGGCGCCGGCGAGGAGATCAGCACCCGCCCGGTTCAGTTGGTTACCGGTCGTGTCTGGAAAGGTTCCGCGTTCGGTGGCGTGAAAGGGCGCAGTGAGCTGCCCACCTATGTGGACGACTACATGAAGGGCAATCTGAAAATCGATGAGTTCATCACCCACAACATGGCCTTCGAGCAGATCAACGAGGCGTTTGAGCTGCTGCATCGTGGTGAAAGCATCCGTACCGTTCTGCACTACTGAGGAGCCTTCATGACCGACACACTGGAACTGGTTTCAGAGACCAAGAGCTTTGGCGGCTGGCTCAGGCGCTACCGCCATAGCTCAGAAGTTCTCGGCTGCGACATGGTTTTCGGGATCTACCTGCCGCCGCAGGCGGAAACCCAATCCGTGCCGCTTCTCTGGTGGCTCTCGGGCCTGACCTGCACGGACGAAAACTTCATGCAAAAGGCCGGTGCGCACCGCGTGGCCGCGGAGCTGGGCATGGCGATCATCTGCCCGGACACCAGCCCGCGCGGTACCGACCTGCCCGGCGAGCATGACAGCTACGATTTCGGCTCAGGTGCCGGTTTCTATGTGAACGCTACCCAGGCGCCCTGGAACCAGCACTACCACATGTACAGCTACGTGGCCGACGAGCTTCCTGACCTGGTGCACAACGCCTTCCCACTCAACGGGCAAGAGGCCATCTCAGGACACTCAATGGGCGGTCACGGTGCTCTGGTCTGCGCACTTCACAATCCGGAGCGTTACCAGTCGGTCTCCGCCTTTGCGCCCATCTGTCACCCGGTCAACTGCGCCTGGGGTGAGAAGGCTTTCGGAGGCTACCTGGGGGATGACCGTGAGGCCTGGAAGGCATGGGATGCCTGTGAGCTGATGCGGCAGAAGGGGAGTGATCACTCCCTGCTGGTTGACCAGGGAGATGCGGATAACTTCCTCGAGGCCGGTCAGCTCCAGCCCGAAGCCCTTGAAGCCGTTTGTACCGAGGTTGGTGTCGACCTAACGCTGCGGTACCAGCCGGGGTACGACCATTCCTATTTCTTCATTGCCAGCTTCATCGAGGATCACCTTCGGTTCCATGCGCGTCATATGTGACCCGGATGGCACGGCTGCCGGCGTGTGAGCCGGCAGCCGTGGGCGATTACCAGCTGTACTGGTAGGCGACGCTGGCCATCCAGTCCATGCCGAGCTGTACTCCGTTAACATCCTGATGGATGGGGGTCACCAGCTCCGCACCCAGCCGATGGCCCTGCAGCATCGGCGACTGCCCTGCCAGGTTGGCACCGATACCGACATCGACACGCTCTCCGCCGTAATTGTTGGGATCGGCGGTCTGGACCGGTGCCATGATCTGCGGGTCCCGGCCTTCGATGTGGCCGCGTGTCTGCGCGCTCAGGCGCAGGGATGTACTCAGCCAGGGGGTCAACCGAAGAGCGCCCCAGCCGGTAAGCTCGTGCTCATCACCCAAGGTGTAGCCTTCCGAATTCTCGCCGGTGCGGATCACGCCGGCGTACTGTGCGCCCCAGCTTATCCAGCCATAGTGGCCGTTGTAGGTCAGGCCCGGCAGTAGGTCATAGGTGCCGGAGCCCAGCTGCATGCCGTAGGGCAGGCGCATGGTTGGCCGTGTGTCCATGGGGGTCAGCACCTGGTCGTCGCCATCGGTATCCCCGGTTGGCAGGCTGATGCCCGCATTCAGGTGGAATTCATGGCCGGTCCAGCTGGCCAGCCCGACCATGGCGCTGAGGCGGGTGTCGCCCCATCCTTCATTGCGGGTCGTGAAGGTGCCGAGCGTATCGGTGCCGTTGGGACCCTGATAGGCGGTCAGCTTCATTTCCTTTTCCAGGTAATGGGTCATTGCCATGAGCGTCACGCGGTCCGAGGGCGCGTACATGGCGCCGATCATGTGCATGTCGGTGCGCATTTCCCGGGGAACAACCCGCAGTGTCGGGGGTTGCATCGGGTTATCCGCGAACGGGTTTGCGATCGACGTTGCGATGGTGTCCTCACTGATTGAATCAGTGCCGCGCTGATTATCGGACATGCTCATCGGCATGTAGCGGTAGGCAATCATCCACTCGCCCTCACTATGGCGGTGATCGCCCATTACGCCCATGGGCGCATGGCTGTCCGGTCGGGGGCCGCCCCAGGCGTCATCAGTGTAGGGGCCGTGGGCAAAGGCGGGTACGAGTGAACTCAGGCCGAGCGCGCAGGCGCCGGCGAGAAGGGAACGACAGGTCATCGTGATCCTCCGGTATCAGGTGTCGGCTTGAGCCGACGGTTTGTAGTCTTGAAACGGTGTTGGTGAACGGTTTCAGACCGGAGGGGCGCGGGTCTCCCCAGCTCGGGGGTAGGGAGCCCGATAGAGTGGGTATTCGGGGATTGCCTCCGCCCTGATCACGGTGGCAGTCGGAACCCCGGGGATGATGATCTCGTTGCTGGGCGTCAGGCTGCTGAAGGCGCCGAAGGCGCAGGTCTCGAAAGCGGCGTGGGTGTCGCGGTCTTCTTCATGTTCATGGTGCGACTGGGCATCGCCCATGGCGGCCAGCCACTCCGCGCTGGTCGCGTTACTGGAGCACGGAACCAGCCAGGTTGAGCCATGGCCGCTGACGGGGGCCGGCATGAACCCGGGTGGTACGGCAATCCGGAAGACCAGCGCCAGCAGGAGCAGGGCGAGCAGTGTTGTGTAACCGTAATGCCTCATTACGAAACCAGGGCGCAGGCTCAGGTGACTCTTGAGGTGCGTATTCAATCACATCAGCGCGCCTGGTGGCAGTACTGAATCGGGAACCCGGTATCGTGGGTCAGGCCTGGAGAGCTTTTTGACCGACCGGGGATGGCTGGGCCTCGCCCGTGCGGCTGGCAACAACGCCAACTACATGGCGTGCGTCGTCACCCACCGAGGCAAAGCGGCCGGAGCCCCAGGTGTGCAGCCAGGGCAGGCCGAGGAAGTAGGCGCCTGGCGTGGGCGTTACCCCGCGCTGGTGCACCGGTTCGCCGGCGCCATCGAATACCGGGAGCTGGACCCACCGGAAATCACTGTGGAAGCCGGTGGCCCAGATGACGCTGGTGATGCCGGTGGTCGTCAGGTCCAGTTCCCCGGGTTCCCGTTCCGGTTCCCAAACGGGGCTGTATTCGGGCTCCGAGGGTGCCTGGATGTGGTTCTTTTCGATGTAGCGGTCGATGCTCTCGCGGATCCGGCAGTAGGTGTCGTCCGCCGCGTCCAGGTTCTGTTTGAGGTCCTGCCCGAAGGTCAGGTGGGTTCCATTACGGATGTCGGTAACCCGGCCATAGAGTTGCATCCCCTCCAGTGCGAACCGCCGCAGGTCGATCTCGCGCCCGCCGTCACGGCCGGTCATGTAGTGGTTGGCCTTGTGGCGAAGATCCCAGGCCGGCTCCGGGTGCTCGTCCACGGTTACCTCATAGGTGCCCATGGCCTCCAGCCAGTCCACGGAGTCACGGCCCCGGTACCAGCGTGGCGCCCGGGGCGCCCGTCCGACACACAGGTGGACGCGGCGACCGGCCAGGTGCAGGTCCTCCGCGATCTGACACCCCGACTGGCCTGTGCCGATGACCAGCACCTCGCCGGCAGGCAGAGTATCGGGGCGTTTGTAGTCAGAGGAATGCAACTGCTGGATGGAGCCCGGCAGGCGCTCGCTGAGCCGTGGCCAGTTGGGCACATGGTAGCCGTTGACGGCCATGATCACCTGGTCCGCGGTAAAGGTTCCCTCGGTGGTCATCAGTTCGTAACCGCCGGCCTGCCGCTGCTGCAGGTCCTCCACGGTTACGCCCTGGATCAGGGGCGGATCGACAAAGGTGGCGTAGCGTTCGATGTAGTCCACGATGGCGTCGCGGGGCATGAAGCCGTGCGGGTCATTGCCGTCATAGGGGAAGCCCGGGAGCCGGCACTGCCAGTTCGGTGTGACCAGGCAGAACGAGTCCCAGCGGTTGTTGCGCCAGGCGTGGCCTACCGAGTGCTTTTCCAGCACCAGGTGCCGGATGCTGTGCTGCTTGAGCCAGTAGCTGGCGGAGAGACCCGCCTGGCCGCCGCCAATGACGATGACGGGCCAGTGTGTCTGGTCGCTGACCGGGGCATAGGGGGTGTGTCGGGTCATGATTCAAATGCCTCCACACGGATTATGGCATCCGTCTGCTCGAGATAGGGTTGGGCGGTGTGTTCCAGCATGTCGAGCTGGTCCGCCGCGCTGCTGCAGGTATAGCCGTATTTCTGCCGGACGCGCTCGCCGGCCTGTGTCAGCGCCTGGCGGCTGCGTTCCAGAAAATCGGCAACGGGGTAGTCGGTGTGCGGCGCCAGATAATCGCGGATCGCGGTGGACGGGGAGTAACACCGGGTCACGCGATCATCCGGCCAGCGTACGTGAAACCAGACCTGGGGCATGGTTAGGCTCCTTGTTCGGTTGTGACGGTTGGACACCCCGTCAGTGGGGTCTGCCGGAAGTCCCAGATCTCACGCTCACCCTCGCTGCTGCGCAGCCGTACGGTCCGGGTGTCATCACAGGTGCCGATACGCGTGCATGCAATGTCCCTGCGGGTGAAGCGTTCGATCACGGCCTCTTCGTGTTCCGGGGCTACGGCGAGAAGGAAGCCGTAGCTGGGGAAGGTGTGCACGAGCCAGCGGATGGGGTCCGCGGTTTCCGGCATCGGGATATCGTCGATGCAAAGGGTGGCGCCGACGCGTGAGCTCTCGAAAAGCATCAGGGCGGTGCCAATGATCCCGGCCATGCTGATGTCCTTGGCCGCCTGGCACAGGCCGGCCTCCGCGATCTCCGGCAGCAGGGCCAGATCCTGGCGCAAACGTTGTGGATCCTGGCCGGAACTGGCATCCCAGTTGGGCCAGGGGTCGTGGTAGTGGCCCCGCAGGTCTATGGCCGCAAGCAGCCGGTCGCCAGGGGCCGCGTCAAAGCTCGTCAGCAGTCGGCTGGCCCGGCCGATGATGGCCACCGCCAGCTGTTCCCCGTCGCTGGCGGTACTGCTGTGGCCGCCCACGACGGGCAGGTTGTAGACCCGGGATGCCTCCATCATGCCCTCGATAATGGGCGCCATGTGTTCCCGATCCCGGCTCCAGACGGCGTCGGCCAAGGCGGTGGGGCGACCGCCCATGGCAGCGATATCGCTGATGTTGACCAGGACCCCGCAGTAGCCAGCGAAATGGGGCTCTTCCGCAACCAGTGTGTTCAGGAAGCCTTCCATCGCGAACAGCAGCCAGCCATCGTCATCCGGAATGGCCGCGCAGTCATCACCCAGTCGGATAGCGCCGGATTCGGCGCCATGCGGCGCCAACCGCTCCATCACCGGTGCTATGTCGGCCTTGCCGGCAATGCCAGGGCTGGCGTGTACGGCCTCAACCAGTGCATCAAGCATCAGGCGACCCGGTGGCTGGTGGTGATGATGCCCTGCTCGCTCTCCGCGCAGGGCGGGTAATGGGCCAGGTCGGCCTCCATCAGGGCATGGGGGCGGCCGCATACATCGACGGTTTCAAGCACCTCCCAGTGCAGGGATTCGAACAGCGCCACATTGCGCTGTTGCACCTGAGCAAGAAAATGCTTGCAACCACGGGCGTGGGCGGTACCCACCGCAAGCCGTATAAGCTCGGTGCCAAGGCAGGCCATACGGCGGTACCCCTGCGCCACGGCCAGCCGGGAGCCGAACCAAAGGCCGGGCCCG
>JBNJEG010000003.1:0-54324 GCA_051745655.1 Pseudomonadota bacterium | reverse complement strand
GGAGATCCCATGCGAGAGTAGGTCATCGTCAGGCGCCTACACCCAAAGCCCCGCCGGCACCGCCGCGCGGGGCTTTTTTATGGGCATGAGTTCGTGACCCGAGTCACATTCCCTCTTATTCACTGACTGTTCAGCGGCCCCTTCCATAAAACTGTTGACTGCTTCAAAGCATTGCTTAGCCCTGTGGGTACCCTAGAGGCAGGGTATTCCCGTTTCCTTTTTCGGATCCGGAAAGTGGCAGGAGAGTGGCAATTGGCTGAGAGCGGCTGGACAGCACCCATCGGATTGAAGCTGATACTCCTGGTTGGAGCGCAGTCCGCGTGGTCATCAGGCATGGAGCCCATGAGTAACGCTGAAATGGCCGAGGTAAAAGGGCAGGGCGTAGGTGTCGTCCTGGAGGACTTTCGCTTTGCTCACGGCCACAACCCGGATGAGGGCAATACGTTCAGGTTGTCGGGGATTACGAATGAGGCAGGAGAGGACGTCGAAGTCCTGGTCGATCAGTTGTATATCGGTGGTTCCGGCAGTGAGTTTGGGAACAACCTTCAGACCGTCAACCTGGGTCGCCTCACCAACCCCTACGAGATCGCCCTTCGCGACGGTGATGAGATCGGTGGCGATGCGTCTGGCAAGGCGGTTTTCGAGTATGCCGCGCCGCACAAGGTGCCACAGGATGAAGGTGTGGCGTGTCTTCCCGGCGGTTCCGATACTGGCTGTGTAAGTCGTTCCCCGGATGGCGATCAGGGTATCCGGGGCGAGCGGATGGATCTGGGTTTTGCCGCCACGGTCCAGTCTGGCAGCGCCGATCCGCAGTCCGTAAACATTCATGCGGAGAAAGCGGTGGTCGATGGTAGTTCAGTCCAGCTCTGGGGCGCTGCCTCTGATGACCAGCGTCAGCAGCTGCGAGGCCGTATTCAGATGAATTTCTACACCCCGCGTCTGTCCGTCAATGCCTGTGATCAGACCGGTGAGAGCTGCGGTGATCAAATTGCGTTCAATGACTTCATGATGGAGCTGGCGCTGGGCAATGAGCATCAGCCGATGTTCATGGGAGTGCTGGGGGTTGGTCAGGAAGTGGTTACGGATGGGGAGACGGTCGCCGGACCGGGAAATTTCCGGTTGGAGCTGAAAGCAATCAACGAGGCCAGGTCGCCCGACTCGATTAACGAGAGCGGCACTGGTTCCGACGGTGACGGGACCCACGAGTTCTATGACGACTACTACACGAATGACGAATATCGAAGCGATATTCGCGTTGGTGAATTACAGGTTGGCGATGAGAATCTTGGCGCAACCCGGATGGAAGGGATGCTGTTCCAGAAGCTGGATGTGACCACAAGGAGTCTTGACTGATATGGCTACTCGGAGCGTGAAGGACTTTGTGCCGCCAGTTGTCTGTCTTCTCCTGCTCGGCCTGGTCGCGCCGGCGAGCGCTGAGATGGAAGAAATGAGTGACACCGCGCTATCCAGCGTGAGTGGCCAGTATGGCGGTATGTCACTCTCCGGTGATGTGTCGTTCAACCGTAATGGCGGACCGCTCAAGGGGGAGGGCAACGGGTTTGACTGTGATCAGGGCGGAAGATGCGGTTCCCGTATCGCAGTGCAGCTTAGTCAGGATGGCGGCTGGTTTGTCCTGGATGACCTGCAGGGGACCTTTGAGTTCATGGGGCTCACCCTTGCAACACGACTGATTGACGGGGGTGACACAGGATTCGGGTCGGACGCCGCAGACTTTGATCGTGAAGTAATAGAGATCGGATTGCCGGAAACCGCCCGGTTCGAGGACTTCAGCTACACCATGGCGACAAGCTCGACGGCTCGCCCCTCGGACTCGGGCTTTCAGCAGACTGAGCGTCTCACCGTTGAGATGGGGGGTGACATGACGCTTGACGGTAATGCGCTGATTTTCCCCACGGGGCCTTGAGCGATGGCTGAAACAACCACCATTAACGGATGGCCTATTGGGGCGATCGCGCTGAGCCTGGCTACGGCCGTGCCGGTAGCGGCGATGGAAGAGCTGGATGACTCCGAGCTTTCAGGCATTCAGGGGCAGTCCGGCGTTACCGTTGAGCTTGAGACCCAGGCCTCTATGGATCGCTTCAGTTATTTCACCAATGAGCGAGGCATTCATTTGGATGACATCCAGGTCGGGGCGGCGTCGAGCCCGGATGTTGGGGCCCGCCGTGACTACGATCTGGATCTTCTGGACGATGGGAGCCTGGAGATTGGCTTTGATGTCCAGGATGAGCGGATCTCTGTAGGTGGCGTCTCCCTGGATGACAGCGGCAGCCGGAGCATGGGCGCCTTCTGGATGGACCGGGACATGGACGGTTCGTTCCGCATCACTCCGGGGGGAGCGGGCGGCTCGGCTGACGGCTACACATTCAACTTCGACTATGCGCTCAGTGGAGGCCGCTTCGGTTACCGGACGAATGGCCATCAGCTTTTCCTGGACAATGTATCGCTGAATGTCGAAACCCCAGAGAGCGCCGGACACACTCTTGATGTGGAAGATGGGGCTGTTCATTACGTTGCGCCTATCAGAGGGGATATGACCATCGGTGCCGTTCGCTACGCTGAGCAGTCTGACAATGTTCGGGGGGATCAGAGTGCGCGGGCCAGTATGGGGTCATTTGAGACGGACTTTGACTTCGTCACTGATTTTGAGATTCGTGGTGGCGGTGGCAGGCAGGGCACCGAGGGGCTCAGTGTCGATGCGGAGACAACGCTTAACACTGCGAGCTTTCTCTACAGCACCAATGGTCACAGTCTGGCGTTCAAGGATATAACCGGCAACTCCACGGTCCAGGACCTGAGAGTGGAGGTTGGCGAGGACTTCACCAGTGAGGGCAGGCTCGGGCTCGGGTTCACTCTGACTGGCGAGGACTCGTTTGCATCCGGAGAGCTATCGATTGGCGAGATACTGATTGGAGGTGCAGGGAGTATCGGTTCCGTGAACTGGGAATGGCTCTATGAGAATCAGACCATTAACGGCGAACCCTTTACAAACCAGACGTTTGTAATGGCAGGCGGTCACCCGGATGCGGGAGACGAAGGCATGCGCCTGGCATCCGAGTGGAGTCTTGCGGATGCCCAGCTTACCTATACGACCAACGGCAACCCGGTCGTTTTCGATGGCATACAGTCATGGGGACGAGGGGATGTCACCGTTAATGTCACCGGCGACGAGACTCTGGGTGACACGCAGTTCTATGAAGGCCTCCGTGTCGGGTTTGATGATGTCTCCGGTGGTTATCGTATGGATGGTCTCCGGGTCGGTGGCGAGGAGGCGGAGGTCCAGGGAGGCGTGGAGCTGCTCAGCGCCCTCGGCGTCTACCGCTCGCTCGAGTTTGACCGGATGGATGGGCAGTACACGCTGACGCCGGGTGGGCCAAATGGTGAAGGGCTTACGATTAATTCCGATATTGTCATCGAGGGTGGTCGGGCTGGCTACCTGACTGAGGAGTCGGGACAGGGCGTCTGGGCGGATGACCTGTCCTATGAAGGGCATATCCGTGATATGACCCTCGAAGTGGCCGAGAATGGCCTGTCGATGATCCAGGGTGAGGCCTGGAGCACCATGGATATTGGAAATCTGCGGGTAGGGGGTGCCGAGGATGGTGCCAGCTTCGGTCGGATCGTCTGGCAGCGTTACGGTGAGAACAGTGAGATGGTCATCAGTGCGCCCGATTCCGGGGAGGAGGGTCTGAAGCTGGCGCTCACGAGTGTGTTCAGCGAAGCGGTGTCAGATCGCGCCAATCGGTTCATCTGGGAAACTGGTCGTGAACAGGATTCGGAAGGCAACCTGGAGGATGGCAGTGGTATGCAGCTCGTCCTGGATAATATTCATACCTCGGATGGGCCGGACACCTCTACCAATGAATACGGGGTCAAGACCGACCTGAAGGTCGACGTCCGTGAAGTGGAGTCAGCCAGTGGGACCCGCGCGGGCTTCTCTGTGAATACCCGGACGAGGTTCCGTGAACTCAATATCGGGCAGGTTAATCTTGTTCATCCCGACGGCGGTGCCGCGACGGCACTCCAGGGTGTCAGTATCCAGAACATGGATATGGAGTCCAATCTCAACGCAACCCCTATCCCCTGAGGTGTTCCTTTCCTGATCTGTCTTGGTTACGTTAGGCGGGTCAGGCGAGGAGACCTCATGCATTCCCATCAATTGATTCAGCTGCTGGCGGATGGCCAGCTTCATTCTGGAACCGGTTTGGCCGAACGGCTGGGCGTCACCCGGACCGCTGTCTGGAAGCAGTTACGGAGGCTTGAGTCGATCGGGGTCGAGGTCGAGTCCGTGCGGGGTAAGGGGTATCGGTTGGCTGAACCATTGGATCTGCTCTCCCGCGAAAGGATCCTGAAACATCTCGGTCGGCATGACAGGCTGCTGTCTGATCTGATGCTGGAGTCGGTTGTTGAATCCACGAACTCAGTGCTCATGGCTTACGAGGGCGTGTCGGAGCTGCCGAGGGTCTGTATTGCTGAACAGCAACTCCAGGGCCGCGGGCGACGGGGGCGAGAGTGGGTGAGCCCCTTCGCCCGAAACCTGTATTTGAGCATTGGACTGGAGACAGATGCGGGGCCCGCGGCCATGCAGGGTGTCACCCTGAAGGCCGGCCTTGGTGCCGTTGAGGCTCTCGAGGCGATGGGTATAACTGGGCTTGGTATCAAGTGGCCCAATGACATCTGGCTCAATGGCCGGAAAGTCGCCGGTATCCTTACTGAGCTCCAGGGATCTGCACAGGATGAGTTAAGGTTGGTGATCGGGCTGGGGCTTAATGTCTATATGACAGGGCCCAATAGTTCGATTGATCAGCCATGGACCTCGCTGACGCGCGAATCGCAAGTCCCGGAAGGTGGACGAAACCGTCTGGCAGCCGGCTTGATCGACGGTATTCTGCGGTCAGTGGGTGATCTCCGCTCTAGTTCCGGCCCGGCGTTCCAGACGCGGTGGGCAGCCTATGACGTACTTCAGGGTCGCCAGGTGGCCATCAGGGGAAGCGATGCTCGTGGGATCGGGGATGGCGTCGATGATGTCGGACAGTTACGCCTCAGGACCGCTGAGCGTGGCGTCGTGCTGTTGAATGCCGGCGAGGTCAGCCTGGAGGTCCCGATTGATTCTGCAGGTTGATGCCGGCAATTCGCGTGTTCATTGGCGTCTTCTTGATGGTTACCGGAAGGTGTGTGGGCGCGGTGATCAGCCTTGGGAGGCAGTGTCCGGGCGCGGGCTGGAAGGTGTGGATACAGGTGCCATGACGGGGTTGGAGTTTGCATCCGTTGCTGGTGAGCGCGCTGAAAATCTGAAAGAGATGCTGGTGCATGAAACCGGAGTGGGGGTTAGGACCTTTTCCGTCGCTGGGAAACAGTGCGGGGTGACCAATGCCTACAGTGACGTGGCCCGGATGGGCGTCGATCGTTGGCTTGCCATGATCGGGGCGTTCCGGTCCTTCAGCGGGCCATTGACGGTCCTGGATGCGGGGACCGCTATTACGATTGACCACGTCAGTGCGGACGGCATGCATGATGGCGGCTATATCCTGCCTGGCCTTACCATGATGAAGGCCTCTCTGGGAGCGGGAACCTCAGGAGTTCGTGCGGACCCGGTTGCATCAGGCGCAACCTGGCCGGGGCGCAGCACGTCGGAGTGCGTTCACCATGGGGTCGCCTGGTTGTTTGAGGCCATGGTTGTCCGTGCTGGAGCGTACTGGGCAGAGGGTGGGCCGCTGGTCGCGACCGGTGGTGATGCCCATCTGATAGCGGCATGCCCTGGTGTTACTGTGATTCAGGAGCCGGATCTGGTTTTTCTCGGGATGGACGCCGTTGTCGCTGACGGCTGTCCCGATCACTGATTAAGGGAGCCCTCGTTGCGATTCCTTTTCGCAATCCTTTGCCTTGCCAATCTGACCGTCTTCCTGTTGAGCGCGCGCCTTCCGGAACCGGAGGTAGACCGGACGCCTGAGGCCAATCTGCCGAGAGTGGAGCCCATAGAAGTTCTCGAGCAACGGGAAGGTGTTGCAAAGCCGCCGCAAAATCCTTAGGATACTGCCCTCGCTGATTGGCGTTACAGAGCTGGTGTAGCTCAGCAGGCAGAGCAACTGACTTGTAATCAGTAGGTCGGGGGTTCGATTCCCTCCACCAGCTCCAGATCAGCACCGTTTTAAGTGTCCGGCTTGTAGTCGGTCGCTAGACGGAGGGGTTCCCGAGTGGTCAAAGGGATCAGACTGTAAATCTGACGCGAAAGCTTCGCAGGTTCGAATCCTGCCCCCTCCACCATATTGCGCGGGTGTCGTATAGTGGCTATTACCTCAGCCTTCCAAGCTGATGACGCGGGTTCGATTCCCGCCACCCGCTCCAGGTTCTCGTGGGCTCATGTAGCTCAGTGGTAGAGCACACCCTTGGTAAGGGTGAGGTCGGCGGTTCAAGTCCGCCCATGAGCTCCAGTTTTTAGGCTGGTTGTAACGTAACGAAACAGGCAACGGCGCGGGAGATAGGTCAAGTGTCTAAGGAAAAATTCGAAAGAGATAAGCCGCATATCAACGTGGGCACCATTGGTCACGTGGACCACGGTAAGACGACGCTGACGGCGGCGCTGACGCGTGTGAGTGCGGAAGTGTTCGGCGGTGAGGCACGGGCGTTTGACCAGATCGACAACGCGCCGGAAGAGAAAAACCGCGGGATCACGATCGCGACCTCGCACGTGGAGTACGGTTCCGAGAGCCGCCACTACGCGCACGTTGACTGCCCGGGTCACGCCGACTATGTGAAGAACATGATCACAGGCGCGGCGCAGATGGACGGCGCGATCCTGGTGGTATCGGCGGCGGACGGCCCCATGCCGCAGACGCGTGAGCACATTCTGCTGTCACGCCAGGTCGGCGTGCCGCACATCGTGGTGTTCCTCAACAAGGCCGACATGGTCGATGACGAGGAGCTGCTCGAGCTGGTTGAGATGGAAGTACGTGAACTGCTCAGCGAATACGACTTCCCAGGCGATGATACGCCGATCGTAACCGGCTCCGCGCTGATGGCGATGGAAGGCAAGGACGACAACGGCTACGGCACCACAGCGGTGGCGAACCTGATCAAGGCGATGGATGAGCACATTCCGGAGCCGGAGCGGGCGATTGACCAGCCGTTCCTGATGCCGATCGAGGACGTATTCTCGATCTCCGGTCGCGGTACTGTTGTCACAGGTCGTGTTGAGCGCGGCGTGCTCAAGAGCGGCTCCGAGGTGGAGATTGTGGGTCTGCGCGAGACGCAGAAGACGGTCTGCACCGGCGTTGAGATGTTCCGCAAGATGCTCGACGAGGGTCGTGCGGGCGAGAACATCGGCGCGCTGCTGCGTGGCACCAAGCGTGACGACGTCGAGCGTGGCCAGGTCCTGGCGAAGCCGGGCAGCATCACGCCTCACACCAAGTTCGAGGGCGAGATCTACGTCCTGAGCAAGGAAGAGGGTGGTCGTCACACGCCGTTCTTCACCGGCTATCGTCCGCAGTTCTACTTCCGGACCACAGACGTGACCGGCACCTGCGAGCTGCCGGAAGGCGTAGAGATGGTTATGCCGGGCGACAACGTGAAGCTGGTAGCGTCTCTGATCGCACCGATTGCGATGGAAGACGGGCTGCGCTTTGCGGTACGCGAAGGCGGCCGGACTGTCGGCGCAGGCGTGGTGACCAAGATTATCGAGTAATACAAAGTTTCGGTGCAGGCCAGTAGCTCAATTGGCAGAGCAGCGGTCTCCAAAACCGCAGGTTGGGGGTTCGATCCCCTCCTGGCCTGCCATTTATTTCGGCACCCACAAAGTTGAACCCTATGGAATCCAGTTCCAAAGAGGCGTCGACCCGCTTTGACACCGCAAAGTGGGTCGTCGTCATTGCTTTGGTGGCGGCAGGTGTAGCCGGCAACCATTACTACGGGGGCGAATCCCTTCTGTACCGGGTCCTGGCTCTGGTAGCTCTGGCTCTGGTAGCAGCTGCTGTTGCGCTCCAGACAGCCAAGGGGCGTCAGTTGGCTCAGGTCATGAGGGAGGCCAAGGTTGAGATCCGTAAAGTGGTCTGGCCCACACGGCAGGAGCTGCTTCAGACAACAGCCATTGTGCTCGGGTTTGTGTTGCTGGTGGCATTGATCCTCTGGGGCATGGATTCTCTGGTGGCGTGGATTGTCTCGAGTTTGATCGGTTAGCAGAGAGGGGCACATGGCGAAACGCTGGTACGTGATTCACGCCTATTCCGGCTTCGAAAAGCATGTCATGCGGTCCCTTAGGGAGCGGGTGCAGCTCAACAACATGGACGACCTTTTTGGTGAGATTCTGGTTCCCACCGAAGAGGTCGTTGAAATGCGCGAAGGGAAAAAGCGCAAGAGCGAACGTAAGTTCTACCCGGGATACGTTCTGGTCCAGATGGAGATGACCGACGAAACCTGGCACCTGGTTAAGAGCACGCCCAGGGTTATGGGCTTTATCGGCGGAACCCCGGATAAGCCGGCACCGATCAGCGAGAAGGAGGCGGACGCCATCCTTCAGCGTGTCGAAACCGGCGCCGAGCAGCCCAAGCCGAAGACGCTGTTCGAGCCGGGTGAAATCGTGCGTGTTATCGAAGGGCCGTTCGCTGATTTCAACGGGGTCGTTGAAGAGGTGGATTACGACAAGAGTCGCGTGAAAGTTGCGGTTCTTATTTTCGGCCGGTCCACGCCGGTCGAGCTGGAATTTGGCCAGGTCGAAAAAGACTGAAGGCCATTGGGGGAAGGCACGCCGGCCTGAGCGGCCCGCGTGCTTTCCTGTCTCATGCGGGGAGCCAGTGCGGCGTTTGAACCCATCAGGAGGTTATCGTGGCTAAAAAAATCGAAGCATACATCAAGCTTCAGGTGGCAGCCGGCAAGGCCAACCCGAGCCCGCCCGTGGGCCCGGCTCTTGGTCAGCACGGCCTGAACATCATGGAGTTCTGCAAGGCGTTCAACGCTGAAACGCAGGAAATGGAGCCCGGTCTGCCGATCCCGGTCGTGATCACTGTTTACAGTGACCGGAGCTTTACTTTTATCACCAAGACGCCTCCGGCTCCGGTCCTGCTGAAGAAGGCAGCCGGCATTAAGTCCGGTTCCGGTAAGCCCAATACCGACAAGGTAGGTAAGGTTACCCGGGAGCAGCTGGAAGAGATTGTCAAAACCAAAGAACCCGATCTGACGGCCGCTGATATGGACGCGGCAGTGCGTACCATCGCAGGCACGGCACGCAGTATGGGCCTGAACGTGGAGGGGCTCTGAGATGGCAAAACTGAGCAAGCGCCAGAAGCTGATCCGCGAAAAGGTTGACCGCGCGCGTGCATACAGCGTCGAGGAAGCGGTTGAGCTGCTGAAAGATCTCGACCAGCACACGAACTTTCAGGAATCCGTGGACATGGCCGTGAATCTGGGTGTTGATGCCCGGAAATCCGACCAGGTTGTACGTGGTTCCACGGTTCTGCCGAACGGCACCGGTAAGAGTGTACGCATTGCCGTATTCGCCCAGGGTGATAACGCCGACAAGGCGAAGGAAGCCGGCGCCGACGTGGTTGGCATGGATGATCTCGCTGAGCAGATCAAGGGCGGCGACCTCAACTTTGACGTCGTAATCGCGACTCCCGATGCCATGCGCGTGGTTGGCCAGCTGGGCCAGATCCTGGGGCCGCGTGGCCTGATGCCTAACCCCAAAGTCGGGACGGTGACAGCCGATGTCGAAACTGCGGTTGGTAATGCCAAGGCAGGTCAGGTGCGTTTCCGCACTGATAAGAAAGGCATCGTGCATTGCGCGGTTGGCAACGTCGGATTTGATGCCGAGTCGATCCGCCAGAATGTGGAAGCCCTGCTGGTTGATCTGAGGAAGCTCAAGCCGTCCACAGCCAAGGGCATTTATCTCAAGAAAGTCACTCTGTCCTCCACTATGGGGCCGGGGCTGACGATTGACCAGTCGACGCTGTCTGTCTGACTGGTTTGGAAATTCCGGGCGCCCACGGGCGTCCGTAGCGAGCTTTGTAGTCTGGGCGTGAGCCGGGCTGTCAAAGACCGCAGGTCCCCGAAGCCGATCCGGTACAGGGGTTAAAGCAATGCCTGCGCAGACGGTGTAAGACGTTCTCTCCGAACAAAGACACCGTAAGGGCGCCCTCAGGGGCGTGAGTTGATCGCCGGTTCGCCGGCACAACCTGAGGAGTAAAACCAGTGGCAATCCAACTCGAAGGCAAAAAGGCGATTGTCGCCGAAGTCAACGAGGCTGCCAGTGGTGCTTTGTCTGTTGTCCTTGCGGACTACCGGGGTGTGGACTCCGGCGATATGACCGCTTTGCGCGCCAAGGCCCGTGAACAGAACGTCTACCTTCGGGTAGTCCGCAACACGCTCGCGAAGCGTGCTGTTCAGGGGACCGAGTTTGAATGCGTAAGCGAAGTACTCGTCGGTCCGACCCTGTTTGCATTTTCCATGGAGGATCCGGGTGCGGCTGCGCGCTTGCTCAAGGATTTTTCCAAGGAAAACGACAACTTTGAAATCAAGGCACTGGCCGTAGGTGGCGAGCTGCTGGGTGGCGAGCAGATTGATCGTCTGGCCAAGCTTCCGACGCGTGACGAAGCGCTGTCGCAGCTGGCTGGCACAATCCAGGCTCCGATCACCAAGCTGGCACGGACCTTCAATGAGGTTCCGTCCAAGGTTACCCGTGCGGTGGCCGCAGTTCGTGACCAAAAGAAAGAAGCAGCCTGATTGGTTTTTATCATTTTTGAATCTGGAGAATAGTCATGGCTCTGTCTAAAGACGATATCCTTAATGCAATTGCTGAAATGAGCGTCATGGAAGTTGTTGAGCTCGTTGAAGCAATGGAAGAGAAGTTCGGCGTTTCCGCGCAGGCTGCTGTTGCAGCAGCTCCGGCTGCGGGTGGCGGCGGTGAAGAAGCCGGTGCTGCAGAAGAGCAGACCGAATTCGACATCGTTCTGACCGCTGGCGGTGAAAAGAAGGTGAACGTGATCAAGGTCGTGCGTGAACTGACAGGCCTCGGCCTGAAGGAAGCGAAGGCCCTGGTTGACGGCGCACCGGGTACCGTCAAGGAAGGCGCGAGCAAGGAAGAGGCGGACGACGCCAAGGCGAAGCTTGAGGAAGCAGGCGCCACTGTTGAGCTCAAATAACGGCTTTTACAGCCGTCCAGAGCGCTGGATCCGCGAATTGGCTGGTGGCGTATGCCGCCGGCCTTTTCGCGTTCTATGAAAGTCACTCGGGCTATGGGCCCGAGTGCCCGGGCTTGACCCGGGACCGATCCCGGCACTGTGCCTTCGAGCCGGGAACACCAGTTATTGAGTCCGAAGCTGGGGAATGCAGATGACTTACTCCTACACCGAGAAAAAGCGAATCCGCAAAGAGTTTGGCAAGTTGCCGTCCGTCATGGATGTTCCGTTTCTGCTGGCGACGCAGATCGACTCCTACCGTGACTTTCTGCAACTTGAGTCAGACGCGGAGAGTCGCAAGGAAACGGGCTTGCACGCCGCGTTTCAGTCCGTCTTCCCGATTACCAGTTACTCGGGGAATGCTGCACTGGAGTATGTCAGCTATCGGCTCGGCGAGCCGGCATTTGACGTCAAGGAATGTCAGCTTCGGGGGGTGACCTATGCCGCACCGCTTCGAGTGAAAGTGCGCCTGGTTATCTACGACAAGGAGTCTTCCAACAAGGCCGTCAAGGACATCAAGGAGCAGGAAGTCTACATGGGCGAAATGCCCCTGATGACCGAAAACGGCACCTTTGTGGTCAACGGCACCGAACGCGTGATCGTGTCCCAGCTGCATCGTTCGCCGGGTGTTTTCTTCGATCACGACAAGGGCAAGACCCATTCATCCGGCAAGCTTCTCTATTCCGCGCGGGTGATCCCTTACCGCGGTTCCTGGCTGGATTTCGAGTTCGATCCGCGGGATTCCGTGTTCGTGCGGATTGACCGTCGGCGTAAGCTGCCCGCGACCATTCTGCTGCGTGCGCTGGGTTACACCTCCGAGCAGATCCTGGGGCTCTTCTTCGACAACAGCCGTTTCAGTCTCGGTAAGGAGTCCTGCAAGCTGGAGCTGGTACCGAGCCGGCTGCGGGGTGACATCGCGACCTTCGATATCACTGACACGGAAGGCAATGTGATCGTCGAGAGTGGCCGCCGTGTAACGGCGCGCCATATCCGCCAGCTTGAAAAGGCCGGCGTAACCGAGCTTGAGGTGCCGCGCGCCTACCTCCACGGCCGTGTGATTGCACACGACATCGTGGACGAGAGCACCGGTGAGGTGATTGTCGAGTGCAACACTGAGCTGACCGAAGAACATCTGGAGAAGCTTGAGGAAGCGGGCATCCAGACAGTCGAGACGATCTATACCAACGACCTCGATTGTGGCCCCTTCATCTCCGATACGCTGCGGATCGACCCCTCACGCAGCCAGCTTGAGGCTCTGGTCGAGATCTATCGCATGATGCGCCCGGGTGAGCCGCCGACCAAAGAGTCCGCGGAAACCCTGTTCAACAACCTGTTTTTCTCCGAAGAGCGCTACGATCTGTCCGCCGTTGGCCGGATGAAGCTCAATCGCCGTCTCGGCCGGGAGGAGCTGGAAGGCTCCGGCGTTCTGGGTGAAGAGGACATCATCGATGTGCTTCGCACCCTGGTCGACATCCGTAACGGCAAGGGCGAGACGGACGACATCGATAACCTCGGCAACCGTCGTATCCGCTGTGTCGGTGAGATGGCGGAAAACCAGTTCCGCGTTGGCCTGGTCCGGGTCGAGCGGGCGGTGCGTGAACGTCTGAGCCTGGCCGAGAGCGAAGGCCTGATGCCGCAGGACCTGATCAATGCCAAGCCGGTAGGCGCGGCGATCAAGGAGTTCTTCGGCTCCAGTCAGCTGTCGCAGTTCATGGACCAGAACAATCCGCTGTCCGAGGTGACGCACAAGCGGCGTGTCTCTGCTCTGGGCCCGGGTGGCCTTACCCGTGAGCGTGCCGGTTTTGAGGTGCGGGACGTACACCCGACCCATTACGGCCGCGTATGCCCGATCGAGACACCGGAAGGCCCGAACATCGGCCTGATCAACTCACTGGCCACCTATACCCAGACCAACAAGTACGGGTTCCTTGAGAGCCCGTACCGCAAGGTCATCGACGGCCAGGTGACGGATGAGATCGTCTATCTCTCCGCCATTGAGGAAAGCAATTACATCATCGCCCAGGCCAGCGCCAAGATGGACGACGGCGGCAAGCTCTCCGATGAGCTTGTGACCGTGCGGCATAAGAACGAATTCACGGTGATGCCGCCGGAGAAAGTCAACTTCATGGACGTGTCACCGCGTCAGGTGGTGTCGGTGGCCGCGGCGATGATTCCGTTCCTGGAGCATGACGACGCCAACCGCGCCCTGATGGGCTCTAACATGCAGCGTCAGGCGGTTCCCACACTGCGCGCGGATAAGCCGCTTGTGGGCACCGGTATGGAGCGCACCGTCGCCAAGGACTCCGGGGTTTGTGTCAGCGCGGAGCGTGGTGGCGTGATTGAGAGCGTCGATGCCTCCCGTGTCGTTGTCCGCGTCCGTGATGAAGAAACCAGCGCAGGTGATGCGGGCGTTGATATCTACAACCTGACCAAGTACACGCGTTCCAACCAGAACACGTGCAGCAACCAGCGCCCCATTGTGAGCCGGGGTGATGTGGTCGAACGCGGTGACATCCTTGCCGACGGCCCCTCCGTGGACCTCGGTGAGCTGGCGTTGGGTCAGAACATGCGCATCGCCTTCATGCCGTGGAACGGCTACAACTTCGAGGACTCGATTCTCATCTCCGAGCGCGTTGCGCAGGAAGACCGGCTGACTACCATCCACATCCAGGAGCTGACCTGTGTGGCGCGGGATACCAAGCTGGGTTCCGAGGAAGTGAGTGCGGACATCCCGAACGTCGGCGAGCAGGCGCTCTCCAAGTTGGACGAGTCCGGCATTGTGTACATCGGCGCTGAAGTTGATGCCGGCGATATCCTGGTAGGCAAGGTGACGCCCAAGGGCGAGACCCAGCTGACACCGGAGGAAAAGCTGCTGCGCGCCATCTTTGGTGAGAAAGCGTCCGACGTGAAGGACACTTCCCTGAGGATGCCGACCGGTAAGCGTGGTACGGTGATTGACGTTCAGGTCTTTACCCGGGATGGGGTTGAGAAGGACCAGCGGGCCCTGTCCATTGAACAGGATGAGCTGGACATGTTCCGCAAGGACCTGAAGGAAGAGTACCGCATCGTCGAGACGGCAACCTTTGAGCGCCTTGCGAGTGCGCTGGAAGGGCAGACCGTGATCAGCGGACCGAACCTGAAGAAGGGTGATGCCCTGAGCGCGGACTATCTGGCCAAGCTCAGCTCCGATGAGTGGTTCAAGCTGCGCATGCAGGACGATTCCCTGAACGACCTGCTTGAACGCGCTCAGGAGCAGCTCGAAGAACGTCGCCAGGACCAGGAGCAGCGCTTCGAGGTCAAGAAAGAGAAGATCCAGCAGGGCGATGACCTTGCACCGGGCGTGCTCAAGATCGTCAAGGTTTATCTTGCGGTGAAAAGCCGGATCCAGGCCGGTGACAAGATGGCGGGCCGCCACGGTAACAAGGGTGTGATTTCCGCCATCATGCCAACCGAGGACATGCCCTTCGATGAGAAAGGCGAGCCGGTGGATGTTGTACTCAACCCGCTGGGTGTGCCGTCCCGGATGAACGTCGGGCAGGTGCTTGAAACGCACCTGGGTGCTGCGGCCCGAGGGCTGGGCGACAAGATCAACACCATGCTCGAGCAGCAGAAGAAAGTTGGTGAGGTCCGCAAGTTCCTCGATGAGGTCTATAACGGTACTGATACCCCCGAGGTCAACCTCGACGAGCTCAGTGACGACGAGATCCTCGCCATGGCCAACAACCTGCGTGGCGGTGTGCCCATGGGGACGGCGGTGTTCGACGGTGCCAACGAAGCCGAGATCAAGAAGATGCTCGAGCTGGCGGACATGGACACCAGTGGCCAGATCAAGCTGTTCGATGGCCGCAGTGGCGATGCCTTCGACCGGCCAGTCACAGTGGGCTACATGTACATGCTGAAGCTCAACCATCTGGTTGAGGACAAGATGCACGCCCGTGCGACCGGCTCTTACAGCCTGGTTACCCAGCAGCCGCTGGGTGGTAAGGCGCAGTTCGGTGGTCAGCGCTTCGGGGAAATGGAGGTCTGGGCCCTGGAGGCCTATGGCGCCGCCTACACCCTGCAGGAAATGCTGACCGTTAAGTCCGACGACGTGAACGGCCGCACCAAGATGTACAAGAACATTGTCGATGGCGATCATCGTATGGAGCCGGGCATGCCCGAATCCTTCAATGTTCTGGTCAAGGAAATCCGATCTCTCGGTCTCGATATTGATCTCGAGGCGGACTGACCCGAAAACCTGTTTGGCAGCGACGGCGGTGGCTGCAGCCACCGCCAATGATTAACGCTCCGGAGCCACACCATGAAAGACTTGCTCAACCTGCTGAAAAGTCAGAATCAAAAACAGGAATTTGATTCCATCCGGATTGGCCTTGCTTCCCCGGAAATGATCCGTTCCTGGTCCTTTGGGGAAGTTAAAAAGCCCGAGACCATCAACTACCGCACATTCAAACCGGAACGCGACGGTCTTTTCTGTGCCAAGATCTTCGGGCCGGTCAAGGATTACGAGTGCCTGTGCGGTAAGTACAAGCGCCTCAAGCATCGCGGTGTCATCTGCGAGAAGTGCGGCGTGGAGGTTGCTCTGGCCAGCGTGCGCCGCGAGCGCATGGGTCATATCGAGCTGGCGAGCCCTGTTGCCCACATCTGGTTCCTCAAGTCCCTGCCGTCACGCATTGGTCTGCTTCTGGACATGACCCTGCGCGACATCGAACGGGTTCTGTATTTTGAATCCTTCATCGTGATCGAGCCCGGGATGACCACCCTTGAGCGCGGCCAACTGCTCAACGACGAGCAGTATTACGAGGCGCTGGAAGAGTTCGGTGATGAATTCGATGCCCGCATGGGTGCTGAGGCCGTCAAGGAACTCCTGGGTGATATCAATCTGGGTGAAGAGATCGATCAGCTGCGCGAAGATATTCCGCAGACCGCCTCCGAGACCAAGATCAAGAAGCTTTCCAAGCGCCTGAAGCTGATGGAGGCGTTCTACTACTCCGGGAACAACCCGCAGTGGATGATCATGGAAGTGCTTCCGGTGCTGCCCCCGGACCTGCGTCCGCTGGTACCGCTGGACGGCGGTCGCTTTGCGACGTCCGACCTGAACGACCTGTACCGCCGGGTGATCAACCGTAATAACCGCCTCAAGCGCCTGCTTGAGCTCAATGCGCCGGACATCATCGTGCGCAACGAGAAGCGCATGCTTCAGGAATCCGTGGACGCACTGCTGGATAACGGTCGCCGTGGTCGGGCCATCACTGGCTCGAATAAGCGCCCGCTGAAATCCCTTGCGGACATGATCAAGGGCAAGCAGGGTCGCTTCCGTCAGAACCTGCTGGGCAAGCGTGTCGACTACTCCGGTCGTTCCGTGATCGTGGTCGGCCCGTACCTCAAGCTGCACCAGTGCGGTATTCCGAAGAAGATGGCACTGGAGCTGTTCAAGCCCTTCATCTTCTCCAAGCTGGAGCATCGCGGGCACGCCACTACCATCAAGGCGGCCAAGAAGATGGTCGAGCGCGAGGAAGGGCTGGTCTGGGACATACTCGAAGAGGTGATCCGCGAGCATCCGGTTCTGCTGAACCGGGCGCCGACGCTGCACCGCCTGGGTATCCAGGCGTTCGAGCCGGTGTTGATCGAGGGCAAGGCCATTCAGCTGCATCCGCTGGTCTGCGCCCCCTACAACGCCGACTTTGACGGCGACCAGATGGCCGTGCACCTGCCGCTGACGCTGGAATCCCAGCTCGAGGCGCGGGCACTGATGATGTCCACGAACAACGTGCTCTCTCCGGCCAACGGTGAGCCCATTATCGTGCCTTCGCAGGACGTGGTCCTGGGCCTGTATTACATGACCCGTGAGCGTCTGCGTGCTGCCGGCGAAGGCCGTATCTTTGCAGATCTCGATGAGGTCGAGCGCGCCTTCGGTGCCGGTGAAGTGGATCTTCAGGCGAAGGTTCGGGTGCGGGTGACTGAGGTGGATCTGGACGACGAGACTGGCGAACGCCACGTTCAGACCAGCATTCAGGACACCACCGTCGGTCGTGCGATGCTCTATAACATCACGCCTGATGGCCTGCCTTTCAGTCTGGTCAACCAGGCTATGGCGAAGAAGCAGATCTCCAAGCTGATCAACGCCTGTTACCGCGAAGTGGGTCTGAAGGAAACCGTGGTTTTCGCCGACCAGCTGATGTACACCGGTTTCCACTACTCTACGGTTTCCGGCTGCTCCATCGGCGTGAATGACTTTGAGGTTCCCCAGGAGAAGTACACCCTGATCGAGGAAGCTGAGGGTGAGGTCATGGAGATCGAGCAGCAGTTTGCTTCGGGTCTCCTGACTCAGGGCGAGAAGTACAACAAGGTGATCGACATCTGGGCGCGGGCCAATGACCAGGTCTCCAACGCCATGATGGATCGCCTCAGCAAGGAGCAGGTCATCACGCCCGAGGGCGAGGTGGCGAAGGACGAAAGCGGTGAGGAACTGACCCAGGAGTCGTTCAACTCGGTCTATATCATGGCCGACTCCGGTGCCCGGGGCTCTCCGGCTCAGATTCGTCAGTTGTCCGGGATGCGCGGTCTGATGGCCAAGCCGGATGGCTCGATCATCGAGACGCCGATCACGGCCAACTTCCGGGAAGGCCTGAACGTACTCCAGTACTTCATCTCAACCCACGGCGCCCGTAAGGGTCTGGCGGACACCGCCCTCAAGACGGCGAACTCCGGTTACCTGACCCGCCGCCTCGTGGACGTATCCCAGGATCTGGTAGTTACCGAGGAAGACTGCGGCACGGATGACGGCATCCTGATGACGCCGTTGGTTGAAGGCGGCGACGTGGTGGTTCCGTTGGGCGATCGCGTCCTGGGCCGTGTGACGGCGAAGGATGTGTTTACGCCGGGCGACAAGAAGACCCCGGTGGTTGAAGCGGGGACGCTGCTTGATGAAAAACTGGTCGACAAGGTCGAACGTGCCGGTGTCGACGAGGTGTGGGTCCGCTCCGCGATCACCTGCCATACCCGTTATGGCATCTGCTCCAAGTGCTACGGCCGTGATCTGGCGCGCGGGCATCAGGTTAACGTAGGTGAAGCTGTTGGCGTCATGGGCGCCCAGTCAATTGGTGAGCCGGGTACCCAGCTCACCATGCGGACCTTCCACATCGGTGGTGCCGCCAGCCGGGCCTCCGCCACGGACAGCATCCAGGTCAAGCACGGCGGCAAGGTGCGGCTGCACAACCTCAAGTCCATCGAGAAAAGCGATGGTACCCAGGTTGTGGTGACACGCTCCTCCGCGCTGGCGATTGCCGATGAACACGGCCGTGAGCGTGAGTGGTATAAGCTGCCCTACGGCGCGGTACTTGAGGTGAACGAGGGCGCCCAGGTGGATGCCGGTACTGTGGCCGCCAAGTGGGATCCCCACACGCACCCGGTCATCGCCGAAGCGGTTGGCAAGGTGCGCCTGCTGAACATTGAGGAAAACATCACGGTTCGTACCCAGACCGACGAGCTGACAGGCCTGTCGACGATCGAGGTGATGGACCCCAACGACCGCCCCGCCTCCGGCAAGGATCTGCGGCCAGCGGTCGAAGTGGTGGACGAAAGTGGGGAGCCGGTTACCCTGGCGGGTGGCTCGCCCGCGCATTACTCTCTGCCGGCCAGCGCACTGGTAACGCTGCGTGATGGTGACAACATGGAAATGGGTGATGTCATTGCGCGGATTCCGCAGGAGACCACGGGTACCCGTGACATCACCGGCGGTCTGCCGCGGGTTGCGGACCTGTTTGAGGCTCGTAAGCCCAAGGATCCGGCGATCCTGGCGGAGGTCAGTGGTGTGGTTTCCTTTGGCAAGGAGACCAAGGGCAAGAAGCGCCTCGTGATCACGCCCAAGGACAGCGACCCTTACGAGACGCTGATCCCCAAGTGGCGTCAGCTGAACGTCTTTGAGGGTGAAACCGTTGAGCAGGGCGAGGTCATCTCCGACGGTCCGTCCAATCCGCACGATATTCTGCGGCTTCTGGGGATCACGGAGTTGGCGAAGTACATCACCAATGAGATCCAGGATGTGTACCGTCTGCAGGGCGTTGGCCTGAACGACAAGCACATCGAGGTAATCTGCCGGCAGATGCTGCGCAAGGTTGAGATCCAGGACCCCGGCGACACGCGATTCATCGCGGGTGACCAGGTTGAGTACACGCACGTTATGGAAGAAAACGAGCGTGTTGAGGCTGAAGACAAGCAGCCGGCCAAGTTCCAGCGTGAGCTTCTCGGCATCACCAAGGCATCGCTTGCGACGGATTCGTTCATCTCGGCCGCTTCGTTCCAGGAGACGACCCGAGTACTCACCGAGGGTGCGGTTACTGGCAAGCGGGACTACCTGCGCGGCCTGAAGGAAAACGTTGTCGTGGGTCGCCTGATTCCGGCGGGTACCGGTCTGGCATACCACGAGGAGCGTCGCCGGCGCCGTGAGGATGCGGAGCAGCAGGTCAGTGCTGACGATGTGGTCGAGGCGCTGAGTGCGGAGCTTAATAAGTAACCAGTTATCTTGACTGGAAAGGGGTGCGGACTTAAACTTGCGCCCCTTGTTAAAACCGCCTGAGAAGGCGAAAACCGTCTGAAAACCGGAGTTAGTCTAGATGGCAACCATTAACCAGTTGGTTCGAAAGCCGCGTAAACGCCGGGCTGCCAAGACCGACGTACCGGCGCTGCAGGCCTGTCCTCAGCGTCGTGGCGTGTGCACCCGTGTTTACACCACGACCCCGAAGAAGCCGAACTCGGCCCTTCGTAAGGTCTGTCGTGTGCGGCTGACGAACGGCTACGAGGTGGCATCCTACATCGGCGGTGAGGGTCACAACCTGCAGGAGCACAGCGTGGTTCTCATCCGTGGTGGCCGGGTCAAGGACCTGCCGGGTGTGCGTTATCACACCGTCCGCGGCACCCTTGATACCCAGGGCGTCCAGGATCGTCGCAAGGGCCGTTCGAAGTACGGGACCAAGCGTCCGAAGTCCTGATAGGGACTTGATCGTCAACAACAGAGATTCAGCAGGCTTTCTTTTATCGCTGGCAGCCGGTCGCTATACAGGGCATCGGTGCCGATAAGAGTAAGGCCGGGTGGCGCCATTGGCGCATCATCCCGGAGTAACCTGAAGACCTGACACTTTTACCGAGGGCTTATCGATGCCAAGAAGACGTATTGCTACGAAGCGGGAAATTATCCCGGATCCGAAATTCAACAGTGAACGCCTTGCCAAGTTCATCAACCACGTGATGGAAGACGGTAAGAAGGCGGTAGCCGAGCGCATCGTCTACGGCGCGCTGGACATTGTTGCCGAGAAATCCAATCAGGAGCCGCTCGAGGTTTTTGAGGCGGCGCTTGAGAACATCCAGCCTATGGTTGAGGTTAAATCCCGCCGTGTTGGTGGTGCGACCTACCAGGTACCGGTTGAGGTCAGGCCGTCCCGCCAGGTTGCGCTCGCCATGCGCTGGTTGGTGGACTTCTCCCGTAAGCGGGGCGAAAAGTCCATGGTTTACCGCCTGGCCGGTGAGATGCTCGATGCAGCGGGCAGCAAGGGTGCCGCGGTCAAGAAACGGGAAGACGTGCACCGTATGGCCGAGGCCAACAAAGCCTTCTCCCATTACCGCTTCTAATCGACCGAGGTATCTGACGTGGCACGTAAAACACCGATCAAACGTTACCGCAATATCGGCATCTGCGCCCACGTGGACGCCGGTAAGACCACCGCTACCGAGCGGATCCTGTATTACACCGGGCGCAGCCACAAGATGGGCGAGACCCATGACGGCGCCTCCACCACGGACTGGATGTCTCAGGAGCAGGAGCGGGGCATCACCATTACGTCCGCAGCTGTAACCGCCTTCTGGGCCGGTATGGACCAGCAGTACGACGAGCACCGGATCAACATCATCGACACGCCCGGGCACGTGGACTTCACCATCGAGGTTGAGCGTTCCCTGCGGGTCCTGGACGGCGCCGTGGTGGTCTTCTGTGGCACCTCCGGGGTTGAGCCTCAGTCCGAGACGGTATGGCGCCAGGCGGATAAATACCACGTTCCGCGGCTGGTGTTTGTAAACAAGATGGACCGCGCGGGCGCCAACTTCTCCCGCGTTGTGGATCAGATCCGTCAGCGGCTTGGCTCCACCACAGTACCGATCCAGCTGCCGATTGGCTCAGAGGATAATTTCCAGGGCGTTATCGACCTGATGCGCATGAAGGCGATCTACTGGAATGAAGCCGATCAGGGCATGACCTACGAGCAGACCGAGATCCCTGATGAGCTCAAGGATGAAGCCGAAGCTTCGCGCGAGGCGATGGTGGAAGCGGCGGCTGAAGCCAACGAAGAGCTCATGGAAGCTTACCTGGAAAAGGGTGAGCTGACTCATGATGAGATTAAGCAGGGGCTTCGTGCGCGCTGCCTTGAGAACGATATCGTACTCGCTACCTGTGGCTCGGCGTTCAAGAACAAAGGCATCCAGGCGCTGCTCGACAACGTGCTCGAGTTCCTGCCGGCGCCGGACGAAGTCAAGGCGATCACTGGTGTCGTTGATGACGACGGCACCGAGGAAACGCGCGCAGCGGATGACAATGCGCCGTTTGCCGCGCTGGCTTTCAAGATCGCGACAGACCCCTTCATGGGTACTCTGACGTTCTTCCGCGTTTACTCCGGTAAGCTGGAAACCGGTACCGCGATCTACAACGCCAGCAAGCAGAAGAAAGAGCGGGTTGGCCGGATGGTGCAGATGCACGCCAACGACCGGGAAGAAATCAAGGAAGTGTTCTCCGGTGATATTGCGGCCGCAATCGGTCTCAAAAACATCACTACCGGTGACACGCTGTGTGATGAGAAGAACAAGATCGAGCTGGAGCGCATGGAGTTTCCGGAACCGGTGATCTCGGTTGCCGTGGAGCCCAAGTCCAAGGCGGAACAGGAAAAGATGGGCACGGCGCTTGGCAAGCTGGCTCAGGAGGATCCCTCCTTCCGCGTCTATACCGACGAGGAATCCGGCCAGACCATTATCTCTGGCATGGGCGAGCTCCATCTCGATGTGATCGTTGACCGCCTCAAGCGCGAGTTCAAGGTTGAGGCGAACATCGGTAAGCCGCAGGTGGCCTATCGCGAATGCATCCGCAAGCCGGTCGAAGTTGAAGGTAAATTCGTCCGCCAATCGGGTGGTCGCGGCCAGTACGGCCACGTCTGGATCAAGCTGGAACCGCTGCCTCTGGATGACGAGGATTCCCCCACGTTCCTGTTCGAAAACAAGATCGTTGGTGGTGTGGTTCCCAAGGAATACGTTCCCGCCGTGCAGCAGGGTATTGAGCAGCAGATGCAGACCGGTGTTCTCGCCGGTTATCCCATCCTCGGCGTCAAGGCGACCCTGTACGATGGCTCGTATCACGATGTGGACTCCAACGAGATGGCGTTCAAGGTCGCCGGTTCCATGGCGATGAAACAGGGTGCGCTTGATGCCTCTCCTGCTTTGCTTGAACCCATCATGAAGGTGGAAGTTGTGACGCCCGAGGAGTTCATGGGGGACGTTGTAGGCGACCTGAACCGTCGCCGTGGTCTGGTCCAGGGCATGGAAGATACGCCGGCTGGCAAGGTCATCCGTGCCGAGGTGCCGCTTTCCGAGATGTTCGGCTATGCGACGGACCTGCGTTCCGCGACCCAGGGGCGTGCCTCCTATGTGATGGAGTTCCACAACTACGGGGAAGCGCCGAACAGCATCGCGCAAGAGATCATGAACAAGAACTGATTGAATCGACAGAACAGAGCGAAGAGGTGAATCGTGTCTAAGGAAAAATTCGAAAGAGATAAGCCGCATATCAACGTGGGCACCATTGGTCACGTGGACCACGGTAAGACGACGCTGACGGCGGCGCTGACGCGTGTGAGTGCGGAAGTGTTCGGCGGTGAGGCACGGGCGTTTGACCAGATCGACAACGCGCCGGAAGAGAAAAACCGCGGGATCACGATCGCGACCTCGCACGTGGAGTACGGTTCCGAGAGCCGCCACTACGCGCACGTTGACTGCCCGGGTCACGCCGACTATGTGAAGAACATGATCACAGGCGCGGCGCAGATGGACGGCGCGATCCTGGTGGTATCGGCGGCGGACGGCCCCATGCCGCAGACGCGTGAGCACATTCTGCTGTCACGCCAGGTCGGCGTGCCGCACATCGTGGTGTTCCTCAACAAGGCCGACATGGTCGATGACGAGGAGCTGCTCGAGCTGGTTGAGATGGAAGTACGTGAACTGCTCAGCGAATACGACTTCCCAGGCGATGATACGCCGATCGTAACCGGCTCCGCGCTGATGGCGATGGAAGGCAAGGACGACAACGGCTACGGCACCACAGCGGTGGCGAACCTGATCAAGGCGATGGATGAGCACATTCCGGAGCCGGAGCGGGCGATTGACCAGCCGTTCCTGATGCCGATCGAGGACGTATTCTCGATCTCCGGTCGCGGTACTGTTGTCACAGGTCGTGTTGAGCGCGGCGTGCTCAAGAGCGGCTCCGAGGTGGAGATTGTGGGTCTGCGCGAGACGCAGAAGACGGTCTGCACCGGCGTTGAGATGTTCCGCAAGATGCTCGACGAGGGTCGTGCGGGCGAGAACATCGGCGCGCTGCTGCGTGGCACCAAGCGTGACGACGTCGAGCGTGGCCAGGTCCTGGCGAAGCCGGGCAGCATCACGCCTCACACCAAGTTCGAGGGCGAGATCTACGTCCTGAGCAAGGAAGAGGGTGGTCGTCACACGCCGTTCTTCACCGGCTATCGTCCGCAGTTCTACTTCCGGACCACAGACGTGACCGGCACCTGCGAGCTGCCGGAAGGCGTAGAGATGGTTATGCCGGGCGACAACGTGAAGCTGGTAGCGTCTCTGATCGCACCGATTGCGATGGAAGACGGGCTGCGCTTTGCGGTACGCGAAGGCGGCCGGACTGTCGGCGCAGGCGTGGTGACCAAGATTATCGAATAATCGGTCTCCCGCCCTGGAAAAAGGGGTTGCCAGTGCGCAGCCCCTTTTTTGGTTTCAGGGTTTATCCCTGTAACGGATTCTTTGGAGCAGCTCGTAGCTTGACGCCGTTTCGCGCTAGCCCTATAATGCGCATCCTTTTTACGGGTCGGCTTATACGAGCTGCCAACAACGATTGGAGTTTGGTGCAACATGCAGAGCCAAAAAATCAGAATCCGGTTGAAGGCGTTTGATTACCGCCTGATTGATCAGTCCACGCAGGAAATTGTCGACACGGCAAAGCGGACTGGTGCTCAGGTTCGGGGTCCTATTCCTCTGCCGACCCGAAAAGAGAAGTACACGATCCTGGTCTCGCCACACGTCAACAAGGACGCGCGCGATCAGTATGAAATCCGGACGCATAAGCGTCTTCTGGATATCGTTGAGCCTACCGAAAAAACAGTCGATGCTCTGATGAAGCTCGATCTTGCCGCCGGAGTAGACGTGCAGATCAGCCTGGGTTAACGCTCCTGTTAACCCCTCAGAGTGTAACTGTTTTTCAGGCCATAGAGGGTTGAAGCCCCGTACACTAAGAGGTGAACAATGGCGATTGGTGTTGTCGGCCGTAAGGCCGGTATGACTCGTGTTTTTACCGACGAGGGTAACTCCATCCCCGTCACGGTGATTCAGGTTGATGCTAACCGTATCACCGAAATCAAGACGTCCGAGCGGGACGGTTATCAGGCGGTCCAGGTGACCACTGGTACGCGTCGTGCCAATCGGATTACCAAGCCGGAAGCCGGCCATTTCGCAAAGAATGGTGTCGAAGCAGGGCGCAGTCTCTGGGAGTTTCGACTGGATGAGCAATCTGAGGCATCCGAGCTTCAGCCCGGTTCCGAGCTTGATGTGTCCCAGTTTGAGGACGGTCAGTCAATCGACGTGACAGGCCAGTCCAAGGGCAAGGGCTTCTCCGGCACCGTTAAGCGCTGGAACTTCTCCACTCAGGACAAGACCCACGGCAACTCGCTGGCGCATCGGGCGCCTGGCTCGATCGGCCAGTGCCAGTCCCCGGGTCGAGTGTTCAAAGGCAAGAAGATGTCCGGTCAGATGGGGAATGCACGCGTGACTACGCAGAATATCGAGATTGTGCGTGTGGATGCTGAGCGGAACCTGCTTCTGGTTAAAGGGCCGGTTCCGGGTGCCAATGGCGGTGACCTGATCATCAAGCCCGCAGTGAAAGCCTAAGGGGTGGCGTGATGGAATTGACAGTGACAGGAAGCGGCAACGGCGTTCAGGTTTCGGATGCCGCTTTTGGTAAAGAGTTCAACGAAACGTTGGTGCATCAGGTTGTCACCGCCTATCTGGCGGCTGGGCGGCAGGGTAGCGCCAAACAGAAATCGCGCTCCGAAGTCAGTGGTGGCGGTAAAAAGCCCTGGCGTCAGAAAGGCACCGGTCGGGCTCGCGCGGGCACCATCCGCAGCCCGATCTGGCGTGGCGGCGGCACCACCTTTGCGGCCCGGCCGCGCGACTACTCGCAGAAAGTGAACAGGAAGATGTATCGGGGAGCGCTGCGCTCGATCCTTTCTGAGCTGGTTCGTCAGGAGCGCTTGGTTGTGGTTGACGCTATTACTCCTGATGAACCGCGCACCAAGGTGTTCAATGCAAAGCTCAGTGAACTTGGAGTGGGTCAGGACGCGTTGATCGTTTCGGATGCCGTTGAGAGGAATCTGGAGCTGGCGTCGCGCAACATTCCCAATGTTGCGGTGTCCGATGTCCGGGGCGTGGATCCGGTGAGTCTCGTAGCGCATAGCCACGTGGTGATGACCGTCGATGCGCTCAAGAAGTTTGAGGAGATGCTGGGATGAATCAGGAGCGAATTTACAAGGTTCTGCTCGGCCCGTTGGTCTCTGAGAAAGCGACCATGGTCGGTGATCTGGGCCAGGTTGTGTTCAAGGTAGCTCCTGATGCGACCAAGCCCGAGATCCGTAAGGCTGTAGAGCAGCTGTTCAATGTTGACGTCGTCAAGGTCCAGGTCAGCAACCGCAAGGGCAAGAATAAGCGCACTATCCATGGCATGGGTAAGCGCGATGACCTGCGTAAGGCTTATGTTCGCCTGGCTGACGGTCAGGATATTGACTTCATGGACGTGGAATAAGTTGAGGGGTTGTAGACATGTCGATTGAGAAAACCAAACCGACGTCGCCCGGTCGTCGCCACCTCATCAAGGTCCGCAATCCTGACCTTCACAAGGGTGCGCCTTACTCGGCGTTGGTAACCAAGCTCAGCAAGACGGGGGGTCGTAACAACAACGGCCGGATCACATCCCGTCACATTGGCGGTGGTCATAAGCGTCACTACCGCCACATTGATTTCAAGCGCAACAAGGATGGTATTCCCGGCCAGGTAGAACGTCTGGAATATGATCCGAACCGCTCTGCCCATATTGCTCTGGTCAAGTACCAGGACGGCGAGCGGCGTTACATTATCGCACCCAAGGGTCTGAAACAGGGCGACAAGGTTCAGTCCGGGATCGATGCACCGATCCGGGCCGGTAGTAGCCTGCCGCTGCGTAACATTCCGCTGGGTTCGGTAATTCATTGCATCGAGCTCAAGCCCGGGAAGGGCGCCCAGATCGCGCGCAGTGCCGGTTCGTCCGTGCAGCTCGTCGCGCGTGAAGGCAACTACGCAACCATTCGGCTGCGTTCGGGCGAGATGCGCAAGGTACCGGCTGATTGCCGTGCCACGCTGGGAGAAGTATCCAACAGCGAGCACAGTCTCAAGCAGTCCGGTAAAGCGGGTGCAACACGTTGGCGTGGCAAGCGGCCAACAGTGCGCGGTGTTGCTATGAACCCAATTGACCATCCGCATGGCGGTGGTGAAGGGCGTACCTCTGGCGGGCGTCACCCGGTTACACCCTGGGGGATCCCGACCAAAGGACATAAGACTCGTAAGAACAAGCGTACTGACAAGATGATCGTACGTCGTCGTTCGGCCAAGAAATAACGTTTAGGGGAAGATGCTGTGCCACGTTCTCTGAAGAAAGGTCCTTTTATAGACCTGCATCTGCTGAAGAAGGTTGAGGCAGCTCTGGAAAACAACAGCCGTAAGCCGATCAAGACCTGGTCGCGCCGCTCCACGGTGTTTCCGGAGATGGTAGGGCTGACCATTGCAGTGCATAACGGGCGTCAACACGTGCCGGTTATGGTTACTGAAGAAATGGTTGGTCATAAACTTGGGGAGTTTGCCGCGACACGCACGTTCCGCGGTCATGCTGCCGACAAGAAAGCGAAGAAACGCTGATTCTGAGGGGATTTTAACGATGGAAGTAGCGGCTAAAACGAAAGGCGCTCGACTCTCGGCTCAGAAGGCTCGCCTTGTCGCAGACATGGTTCGTGGCAAGAGTGTCGAGGACGCGCTGAATACACTGGCGTTCACACCGAAGAAAGCGGCCGGGATCATTCGCAAGACTCTCGAGTCTGCGATTGCCAACGCCGAGCATAACGAAGGCCTGGACGTGGATGAGTTGCGGCTCGCAACCATCTGTGTGGACGAGGGGCCGACGCTGAAACGGATCCAGGCACGGGCCAAGGGCCGTGCGGACCGGATCCTCAAGCGCACGTGCCACATCACCGTCAAGGTTTCGGACGAGTAGGAGATACCCGATGGGTCACAAAGTACATCCAACCGGTATCAGGCTTGGCGTTGTCAAAGAGCACAACTCGGTCTGGTATGCGGAAAAAGGGGCTTATGCCCAGAACCTTTTGAAGGACATCGAGGTTCGCGAATTCCTCAATCGTCGGCTCGAGAAGGCTTCGGTCAGCCGGATTCTGATTGAACGCCCGGCGCAGAATGCGCGGATCACGATTCATACCGCGCGCCCCGGGATCGTTATCGGCAAGAAGGGCGAAGATGTGGACAAGCTCCGGAAGGAGCTGACCGACATGATGGGCGTGCCTGTGCACGTCAACATCGAGGAAATCCGCAAGCCCGATCTCGACGCCAAGCTGGCCGCCCAGAGCGTGGCGAACCAGCTGGAGCGTCGTGTCATGTTCCGGCGTGCGCTCAAGCGGGCAGTACAGAATGCCATGCGCCAGGGCGCGAAAGGGATCCGGATCCAGGCCAGCGGCCGCCTCGGTGGTGCCGAGATTGCACGTACCGAGTGGTATCGGGAAGGTCGCGTACCGCTGCACACACTGCGTGCGGATATTGATTACGCGCATTACGAGGCCCACACCACCTACGGGATCATCGGCGTGAAAGTCTGGATCTTCAAAGGTGAAATCCTGGGCGGTCTTGAGCAGGTGCGGGCTGAAAAAGAAGCCGCCGCTCAGAAGAAAGCTCAGAAGTAAGGGGGTCTCCAAATGCTGCAACCGAAACGAACAAAGTTCCGCAAGGTACAGAAGGGCCGCAATCGCGGTATGGCCCATACCGGTAATAAGGTCAGCTTTGGCGAGTACGGTCTAAAGGCAACCGGTCGTGGGCGGGTTACCGCGCGCCAGATCGAGGCGGCCCGTCGGACCATGACCCGCCGGATCAAGCGTGGCGGCAAGATCTGGATCCGTGTATTCCCGGATAAGCCGATCACCGAAAAGCCCCTTGAAGTCCGTATGGGTAAAGGTAAGGGCGCCGTCGAGTACTGGGTCGCTGAAATCCAGCCCGGGAAAATGCTGTACGAGATGGAAGGGGTCGCAGAGGACGTGGCGCGCGACGCGTTCAATCTGGCCGCGGCCAAACTGCCGGTACCGACCACCTTTGTGAACAGGACGGTGATGTGATGAAAGCGACAGAATTGCGTGAACAATCGGCAGAAGAACTGAACCAGGAGCTGATGCGACTGCTCAAGGAGCAGTTCAATCTCCGGATGCGCAAGGCGACCGGTCAGCTGAATCAGTCTCACTTGCTGCGTCAGACCCAGCGCGATATTGCGCGCGTTAAAACTGTTATGACTGAGAAGGCAGGTGACTGATATGGCTAATGCAACAGAGAATGCCAGGACGCTCGACGGCCGTGTGGTCAGCGACAAGATGCAGAAGACGATTGTCGTGATGGTTGAGCGCCGCGAAAAGCATCCGCTCTACGGCAAGTACGTGAAGCGCTCGACGCGCATTAAGGCTCACGACGAAGACAACCAGTGCAGTGTTGGTGATCTTGTAACGATCGCCGAAAGCCGTCCGCTTTCGCGGAATAAGGCCTGGTCACTGGTTAACGTCGTTGAGCGCGCGTCGAAGGTATAAGGCGCCAGGACACTGGTTCTTGTCGTAAAGACGAAGTGGTTTCTAGTGGAGACGAACCATGATTCAGACGCAAACCGTACTTGACGTAGCCGACAACAGCGGCGCTCGTCAGGTTATGTGTATCAAGGTCCTGGGTGGCTCGCACCGGCGCTATGCAAGGGTCGGGGATATCATCAAGGTATCCGTTAAGGAGGCGATCCCCAGGGGCCGTGTCAAGAAGGGACAGGTGCTCAAGGCAGTTGTGGTCCGGACCAAGAGTGGTATCCGGCGCCAGGATGGCTCCCTGATCCGATTCGATGGCAATGCGGCAGTCCTGCTTAACCCGCAGGATGCGCCGGTAGGCACCCGAATTTTTGGGCCGGTGACTCGCGAACTTCGGAATGAGAAATTCATGAAGATCATTTCGCTGGCACCCGAGGTTTTGTAGGAACGAGAGGCCGGTATGAATAAGATCAAGCGAGATGACGAAGTGGTGGTCACCACTGGGAAAGACCGGAACAAGCGCGGCAAGGTGCTGCGGATTGTTGATGGTGGTGAACGGGTCGTTGTGTCCGGGATCAATATGATCAAGAAGCACACGCGCCCCAATCCCATGGCGGGAACCCAGGGCGGCATCATCGAAAAGGAAGCTCCGATTCATATTTCGAACGTGGCCATCTATAACCCGCAGCAGGAAAAGGCTGATCGTGTGGGTGTTCAGGTGAAGGAAGACGGCACCAAGGTGCGCATCTTCCGGTCCACGCAAGAAGTGATCGATAACCAGTAAGCGGCGGTGGTTACGATGTCTAACATGAGAGACGTGTACAAAGAACAGGTGATCCCGGCGCTGAACCAGCAGTTCGGGTATGCGAACCCGATGCAGGTGCCGCGGATTGAGAAGATCACCCTTAATATGGGCGTTGGCGAGGCTGTTGGTGACAAGAAGCAGCTGGACAACGCGGTCGCTGACCTGGAGATGCTCTCTGGTCAGAAGCCGGTGATCACCAAGGCGCGCAAATCCGTGGCCGGTTTCAAGATTCGGGAAGGTTTCCCGATCGGCTGTAAGGTGACACTGCGTGGCGAGCGGATGTGGGACTTTTTCGATCGGCTCGTGCAGATTGCGATTCCGCGTATTCGTGACTTTCGCGGCCTGAGCCCGAAGTCATTCGACGGTCGTGGCAATTACAGCATGGGCGTTCGGGAGCAGATCATTTTCCCGGAGATTGAATACGATAAAGTCGACAAGGTCCGCGGTCTCGACATCACCATCAGCACATCCGCTGAGAGTGATGAGGAAGGACGCGCACTGCTTTCGGCATTCAATTTCCCGTTCAAACAGTAAGGATCGGACATGGCCAAAGTCGGCATGAAAGAGCGTGAGCGCAACCGGGAGCGTCTGGTCGCTAAATACGCCGAAAAGCGTGAGCGCCTCAAGGCAATGAGCAAAGACCAGAACCTGAGCGAAGAGGAACGCTGGGAAGCGCAGATGCAGCTTCAGAAGTTGCCACGCAACTCCAGCGCGGTGCGTCTTCGCAACCGTTGCCAGGTAACTGGACGCCCGCATGGTGTCCTCAGGAAATTCCAGCTTTCACGCATCAAGCTGCGTGAAACCGGAATGCGCGGGGAGGTTCCCGGGCTGCGTAAGGCGAGCTGGTAACCACCGCGCGTTGGTAAGCAACAGCATTGTTGCTGCACAACTGAAACGATCAGGAGTCTCATACGAATGAGCATGCAAGATCCGCTTGCGGACATGTTCACACGGATCCGGAACGGCCAGATGGCTGAAAAGGTGAGTGTGGAGATGCCGTCTTCCAACATTAAGCAGTCCGTCGCCCGCGTGCTCCAGGACGAGGGTTTTATTGAGGACTTCAGCGTTGAGGGTGATAAAAAGCCCCGGCTGACCATCGGCCTGCGTTATTTCGAGGGCAAGCCCGTTATCGAAAAGATCCAGCGGGCGAGTCGCCCCGGTCTGCGCCAGTATCGTGGCAACGGTGAGCTTCCGCGTGTCGCAGGCGGCCTCGGCGTAGCGATCGTCTCGACGTCCCAGGGCGTTATGACGGACAGCGCCGCTCGCAAGGCCGGCATTGGTGGCGAAATTATCTGCACCGTATTCTAGGAGGACTCATGTCCAGGGTTGCGAATAATCCTGTCGTGCTGCCATCCGGTGTCGAGGTGAAGTTCAACGGTCAGGACGTTGAAGTGAAGGGTGCCAAGGGCACGCTTCAGCACAGCATTCACCCGAATGTCGAAGTGACGCAGGACGACAACAAGCTGCGGTTTACACCGCGCAACAGTGCAAAGAAAAGCCGGGCTCTGGCCGGTACCACCCGGGCACTCCTGAACAACATGGTGCTTGGCGTGTCCAATGGTTTCGAGCGCAAGCTTGAGATCAATGGTGTTGGTTACCGGGCACAGGCTCAGGGTGACAGCGTGAATCTCACGCTTGGCTTCAGTCATCCGGTGGAGTACAAGCTGCCGGAAGGCGTTACCGCTGAATCCCCGAAACCGACTGAATTGGTGCTCAAGGGCATCGACAAGCAGCGTGTCGGTCAGGCGGCAGCAGACATCAGGGCTTTCCGTCCGCCCGAACCCTACAAGGGCAAGGGTGTCCGCTACGCGGATGAAACGGTAAGGCGTAAAGAGGCCAAGAAGAAATAGGGCAGACAGATGAGCGCGAAGAAAGAATCCAGATTGCGTCGCGCACGGAAAGTGCGCATCAAAATCCGGGAACGCGGCTCCAGCCGTCTCTGCGTCCACCGTACACCGCGTCATATGTATGCTCAGGTGACGACGGCGGACGGGAGCCAGGTTCTGGCGGCCGCCTCCACACTGGACAAGGAATTGCGCCAGGGTGCGACCGGAAATGTGGACGCCGCACGCCAGGTTGGCGAATTGATCGCCGAACGGGCGAAAAACGCGGGTGTCGAAACGGTCGCATTCGACCGCTCCGGCTATCGCTACCACGGTCGCGTTAAAGCGCTTGCCGATGCGGCGCGTGAAGCCGGCCTGCAATTCTAAGAGGTGGATGAGATGAGCGTGAATGAACAGAACCAGCCCGAGCTTCAGGAGAAGCTGGTGCAGGTCAATCGGGTGGCCAAAGTGGTCAAAGGCGGTCGCCTTTTCGGTTTCACCGCCCTGACGGTTGTGGGTGATGGCAATGGCCGTGTTGGCTATGGCCGTGGCAAGGCGCGTGAGGTGCCGGTCGCGATCCAGAAGGCGATGGACTCCGCACGTAAGAATATGGTCTCCGTGCCGCTGAATGGCGCCACGCTGCAGTATCCGGTGAAGGCCAATCATGGGGCTTCGAGGGTATTCATGCAGCCGGCTTCCGAAGGTACCGGTATCATTGCCGGCGGTGCGATGCGTGCCGTTCTCGAAGTAGCTGGTGTACATAACGTGCTGGCCAAGTGCTACGGGTCGACCAATCCGATCAACGTAGTGCGTGCCACCGTGGAAGGCCTGAAAGGCATGCGTTCCCCGGATGAAGTGGCGGCCAAGCGTGGCAAAACCGTGGAAGAGATCCTGGACTGACGTTATGGCTAACAAAACGATCAAGGTCACACTGACCCGCAGTCCCATCGGCGCACAGAAGAATCATCGTCTGTGCGTTCGTGGCCTCGGACTGCGCCGTCTCCACCATTCGGTGGAAGTACAGGACACGCCCGCAAACCGCGGGATGATTAACCGTGTCAATTACATGGTTCGGGTAGAGGAACAGTAAGATGCAACTGAACGAACTCCGCCCCGGTGAAGGCTCAAAAGCCGACCGCAAGCGTGTAGGTCGTGGCATCGGCAGTGGCCTGGGTAAAACCGGCGGCCGTGGTCACAAGGGTCAGAAGTCCCGTTCCGGTGGCTCTGTTGCTCCCGGGTTCGAGGGTGGTCAGCAGCCGATGCGGGGCCGTCTGCCCAAGTTCGGTTTTACCTCGCGTCAACAGCGCTGGGAGGCCGAAATCCGTCTGCACGAGCTTGCCAAGGTCGACGGTGATGTTGCTGACCTTGAGGCACTGAAGAAAGCAGACGTTATCCGTCACGACGTGCGTGAAGCCAAAGTGATTGCTTCGGGTGAGCTGGCTCGCGCTGTGACCGTCAAAGGCCTGCGGGTTACCAAGGGTGCCCGTGAAGCGATTACGGCCGCTGGCGGGAAAGTCGAAGACTGAGTCGAGGGCTAAATGGCTAAACAGGCACCGGCATCCGCCAAAGGACAGGGCCTTTCCGAGCTTTACTCAAGGCTCAAGTTCGTCGTGATCGCGATTCTGGTCTATCGGATCGGCGCACACATTCCGGTACCGGGTATCAACCCGGACCGGTTGGCGGCAATGTTTGAGCAGCAGCAAGGCACGATCCTCGGCATGTTCAACATGTTCTCCGGGGGCGCGCTTGAGCGCATGAGTATTCTGGCGCTTGGGATCATGCCTTACATATCGGCAGCGATCATCATGCAGCTCATGACCGCGGTGAGTCCGCAGCTTGAGCAGCTCAAGAAAGAAGGTGAGTCCGGGCGGAAGAAGATCAGCCAGTACACGCGGTACGGTACCGTTGGGCTGGCGTTTGTTCAGGGCCTGGGGATCTCGGTAGGTCTGGCCTCACAGGGAGTAACTTTCTCCACTGGCATGGACTTTTATTTCATCGCGGTGGTGTCCTTCGTGTGTGGTGCTGTGTTCCTGATGTGGCTGGGTGAGCAGATCACCGAGCGTGGCATTGGTAACGGCATCTCGCTGCTGATTTTTGCGGGGATTGTCGCCGGTCTGCCGGGTGCGATCGGGCAGACGCTGGAACAGGCGCGCAGTGGTGAGATGAGTCTCCTGCTGGTGTTTGGTGTTGGCATCATGGCGATTGGTGTTGTTGCGTTTATCGTCTTCATGGAGCGTGGTCAGCGTCGCATTACCGTGAACTACGCCAAGCGGCAACAGGGTCGTCGGGTCTACGCGCAGCAACAGAGCCATCTGCCCCTGAAGGTGAACATGGCGGGCGTTATTCCCGCGATTTTTGCCTCTTCGATACTGCTGTTCCCGGCCTCGCTGGGGCAGTGGTTCGGTCAGTCCGAGGGGATGGAGTGGCTGGGTAATCTGTCCCAGATTCTGGGGCCGAACCAGCCGCTGTACATTCTGCTGTTCGCGGCGGCAGTGATTTTCTTCTGCTTCTTCTATACAGCATTGATGTACAACCCCAGGGAAGTGGCCGATAACCTCAAGAAGTCGGGTGCGTTCATTCCCGGGATCCGTCCCGGCGAGCAGACGGCCAAGTACATCGACGGGGTTCTGACGCGACTCACGATCTTCGGGGCGCTGTATATCGCAGCGGTGTCGATCATGCCCCAGTTCCTGACGGTATTCGGCAATGTGCCGTTCTATCTCGGGGGTACGTCACTGTTGATCGTCGTAGTGGTGGTCATGGATTTCATGTCACAGGTTCAGGCACATCTGATGTCCCATCAGTACGAATCCGTGATGAAGAAGTCCAACCTCAAGAATCACGGACGCAGCGGCATGTTCCGCTGATCAATGGGAGACTGAAATGAAAGTACGTGCATCGGTTAAGAAAATCTGCCGAAACTGCAAAATCATTCGTCGCAATGGCTCGATCCGGGTCATCTGCACCGAGCCCCGTCACAAACAGCGCCAGGGTTGAGGTTGCTACGGGAGCGGTTGTTGATATCTGCCGATTCAGGCGCTATCATTCCGCACCTTTTGTGACGGTAACGTAAACAGCAAAGCTTTGAATGCGGAGTGAAGTGAATGGCACGTATAGCCGGTGTCAACATACCCGAGAATAAACATGCCGCGGTTTCGTTGACCTATATATTCGGGATCGGCCATACCACGGCAGGTCAGCTTTGCGACGCTACGGGCATCCCCCGGAACACGAAAGTTGGCGAGCTTTCCGATGAGCAGGTGGATAACCTGCGAACGGAAGTTGGCAAACTGTCGGTCGAGGGTGACCTGCGTCGTGAGGTTCAGATGAACATCAAGCGGTTGCGGGACCTGGGCTGCTATCGCGGCCTGCGTCATCGCCATGGTCTTCCGGTTCGTGGACAGCGGACCAAGACCAATGCGCGGACCCGCAAGGGCCCCCGTAAACCGATTCGTAAATAACAGGTAGGTAAAAATGGCAAAGCCAGGTACACGTACCCGTAAAAAGGTGAAAAAGTCAGTTGTTGACGGCGTCGCGCATATCCACGCGTCGTTCAACAACACCATCGTGACCCTGTCCGATCGCCAGGGCAATGTCCTTTCCTGGGCAACTGCCGGTGGTTCTGGATTCCGCGGTTCACGAAAGAGTACACCTTTTGCTGCGCAGGTAGCAGCTGAAAGGGCCGGTAACGCGGCCGCTGAATACGGTCTTAAAAACCTGGACGTAATGGTCAAGGGTCCCGGACCCGGCCGGGAATCCGCGGTTCGCGCTCTCAATGCGGTAGGTTTCAAGATCACCAACATCGAGGACGCGACACCCATCCCGCATAATGGCTGTCGTCCGCCGAAAAAGCGCCGCGTGTAATTAAGGAGACAGCGATTTATGGCACGTTACATTGGTCCAACATGTAAACTGTCTCGCCGCGAGGGGACAGACCTATTCCTGAAGAGCGGGGTCCGGGCGCTCGAGAGCAAGTGCAACGTTGACCAGGCGCCTGGTCAGCACGGTGCGCGCCGCACTCGCGTATCCGAATATGGAACCCAGCTCCGGGAAAAACAGAAAGTACGCCGTATGTATGGTGTGCTCGAGAAGCAGTTCCGCAATTACTATCAGGAAGCAGCTCGCCGTAAGGGTTCCACCGGTGAGAACCTGCTTCAGCTGCTGGAGTGCCGGCTCGACAATGTGGCTTACCGGATGGGCTTCGGGTCGACCCGTGCTGAAGCGCGTCAGCTGGTGTCGCACAAGGCGCTGCAGGTCAACGGCCGCACGGTAAACGTGGCGTCTTACCAGGTACAGCCTGGAGACGAAGTCCGCGTACGCGAGAAGGCGCAGAACCAACTGCGTATCCGAAACGCACTGGAGCTGGCATCCAGTCGTGCGGCCATCGAGTGGGTCGACGTCGATAGCAACAAGCTCGTGGGGACCTTCCGTTCCCGTCCGGAGCGCAGCGATATGTCTGCGGACATTAACGAGAGCTTGATCGTCGAGCTTTACTCCAAGTAACGCACAGCGAAATTAGGGGCGTCCAATGCAGCGTTCAGCTACCGAATTTCTGACTCCGCGCAGCATCAATGTGCAGGATCAGACCCAAACCCACGCCCGCGTGGTTCTCGAGCCCCTTGAAAGGGGCTTTGGCCACACGCTGGGTAATGCTCTGCGGCGGATTCTGCTGTCCTCCATGCCCGGGAGTGCGGCAACTGAAGCGCAGATCGATGGAGTGCTGCACGAGTACAGTGCCATTGAGGGTGTTCAGGAGGACGTCATCGAGATCCTTCTGAATCTCAAGGGGCTGGCCGTTAAGCTCAATGGCCGCGAGCAGGCCGAACTGTCACTTTCGAAGAAAGAAGAAGGTCCGGTTACTGCGGCTGATATCCAGCTTGATCATGACGTTGAGATCGTAAACCCGGATCTGGTGATCTGCCACCTTTCCAAAGGTGGTGAGCTCAACATGAAGCTGACAGTGAGTGCTGGTCGTGGTTACGAGCCAGCGGATCAGCGCGAGCAGGATGAGGAAAGCCGGTCGATCGGTCGCCTCCAGATCGATGCGACCTTCAGCCCAATCCGTCGCGTCTCCTACATGGTGGAGAGCGCGCGTGTTGAGCAGCGCACTGACCTGGACAAGCTCATCATCGATCTGGATACCAACGGCACCATCGATCCGGAAGAAGCGATCCGGCGTGCCGCGACTATCCTGCAACAGCAACTGGCTGTGTTCGTCGACCTGGATCAGGAGAAAGAGCCTGAGGAATCCCAGGAAGAGGAAGAGGTCGACCCGATCCTGCTGCGTCCCGTTGACGACCTTGAGCTGACGGTACGCTCGGCCAACTGCCTGAAGGCGGAGAACATCTATTACATTGGCGATCTGATCCAGCGCACGGAAGTGGAGCTGCTGAAAACGCCGAATCTCGGCAAGAAATCCCTGACCGAGATCAAGGATGTGCTGGCCTCCCGCGGTCTTTCGCTGGGTATGCGGCTTGAAAACTGGCCGCCGGCTAGCCTGCGCGGTGATGACCGGGTCCTTGGTGGCTGATCGCTGAATCGCTGATTTGATTTAAGGAATTAGAGCAATGCGTCATCGTAAGAGTGGTCGTAAATTAAACCGCAACAGTTCCCACCGGAAAGCCATGTACCGCAACATGACGGCTTCACTGGTGGAGCACGAGCTGATCAAGACGACCCTGCCCAAGGCGAAGGAGCTTCGCCGGGTAGCGGAGCCGCTGATCACGCTTGCAAAGCAGGATTCCGTTGCGAACCGGCGTCAGGCATTTTCGCGTCTGCGTAGTGATCAGGCGGTTACCAAGCTGTTTGAAGAGCTTGGCCCCCGGTTCGAGACTCGTCCTGGTGGTTATCTGCGGATTCTCAAGTGTGGCCTGCGGGCCGGCGACAACGCGCCCATGGCCTATGTCGAGGTGATTGGTCGCCCGGTTGTTGAGTACGTTGAAGACGATGAGGATGACGAGGACGAAGACTGAGCCTCGCAATACAGCCTGAACCTCTCAGGCTGTGCCTCATGGAAAGCCGGACCGCGAGTCCGGCTTTTTTATGCGCGGTTATTTCCCAGGACCGGTGCGAGGTACTGGCCAGTGTGGGATTGACTCACCGCCGAAACGGCCTCCGGGGTGCCTTCGGCCATGAGGCGTCCACCCCCATCCCCGCCCTCTGGGCCCAGGTCAACGATCCAGTCCGCTGTCTTGATGACGTCCAGGTTGTGTTCAATGACAACGACGGTGTTGCCGTGATCCCTGAGGGTATGCAGCACGTCGAGAAGCTGCTGTATGTCGTGAAAGTGCAGCCCTGTTGTTGGCTCATCCAGGATGTAAAGCGTATTGCCTGTGTCGCGCTTGGACAGTTCCCGCGCGAGCTTGACCCGTTGTGCTTCACCACCCGAGAGAGTCACCGCGTTCTGGCCCAGCTTGACGTAGGAAAGTCCGACCTCCATCAGTGTCTGGAGCCGGCGGGCCAGGAAGGGCACGGAGTCAAAGAACTCCCGTGCTTCCTCGATGGTCATGGTGAGGACATCGTGTATGGTCTTGCCCTTGTAGGTGATCTCCAGGGTCTCCCGGTTGTAACGCTGGCCCTGGCAGACATCGCAGGGGACGTAGATGTCCGGGAGAAAGTGCATCTCGACCTTGATTTCGCCGTCTCCCTGGCAGGCCTCACAGCGGCCGCCCTTGACATTGAAGCTGAATCGGCCGGGTTTATAGCCCCGCGAGCGGGCTTCCTGGGTCCCCGCAAACAGTTCCCGGATGGGCGTGAACAGGCCGGTGTAGGTGGCAGGGTTTGAGCGGGGTGTCCGCCCGATCGGGCTCTGATCAATGTCGATGACCCGGTCCAGGGTGTCGAGGCCCTCAATGGCGTGGTAAGGCTCGGCGGTCAGGGTGGTGGCATTGTTGAGCTGCCGGGCGGCTGCTGGGTAGAGCGTGCTGTTGATCAGGGTGGACTTACCGGAGCCGGAAACACCGGTGACGCAGGTCATGAGACCGATGGGAATCCGCACCTCATCCCCCTGCAGGTTGTGTCCGGTGGCTCCCTTCAGGGTGAGCCAGCGTTCGCCTGGCTCTGTGCGGTGCTCCGGAATGGCAATGCGTCGCTGACCGGTCAGGTACTGGCCCGTGATGGACTCCGGTTCGGCGCATATCGCATCCACCGGTCCCTCGGCAATGATCCTTCCGCCATGGATTCCCGCCCCGGGACCGATATCGATGACGTGGTCGGCAGCTCGAATGGCATCCTCATCGTGCTCGACCACGATCACGGTGTTACCCATATCCCGCAGGCGCTTGAGGGTGTTGAGCAGGCGGTCATTATCGCGTTGGTGGAGTCCTATGGAGGGCTCATCCAGTATGTACATGACACCCACAAGGCCGGCACCAATCTGGCTGGCGAGCCGGATACGCTGGGCTTCGCCGCCGGAGAGGGTATCGGCACTGCGTTCAAGCGTCAGATAACCCAGACCCACGTTCACCAGGAATTCAAGGCGTTTACGGATCTCGTTGAGGATGGTCTCGGCGATCTGGCCGCGCCACCCGGGGAGGCTGATGTCCCGGGCAGTATCCAGGGCGTGGGCGATGGAAAGCCCGGCCACCGCGGGCAGGGTCCAGTCCCCGATGAATACGTGACGTGCCACTTCATTCAGCCTGGAACCGCGGCACTCCGGGCAGGGCCGTGAGCTGAGCGAGCGCGCAAGCTCCTCCCGGACCGTCTGGGAGTCGGTTTCACGGTAGCGCCGTTCCAGGTTGGGAATCACGCCCTCAAAGGTGTGTTCGCGGTCCACGGCCTGTCCCCGGGAGCTTACGTAACGGAAGGTGACGGTTTCATCCCCGGTGCCATGGAGTATCTTCTGCTGGAACCAATCGGGCAGTGACTGCCATGGCGTATCAAGGTCGCATCCGTAATGGGTGGCCACACTCTCGAGCATCTGGAAGTAATAGACCGAGCGCCGGTCCCAGCCCCTGATGGCACCCTCGGCCAGGGTAAGCTCCGGATTGCGGATCAGCCGCTGAGGGTCAAAGAACTGATCCAGGCCAAGCCCGTCACAGGTGGGGCAGGCGCCTGCGGGGTTGTTGAACGAGAACGTCCTGGGTTCCGGGGCACTGATGGAATAGCCGCAGTGCGGGCAGGCATGGCGCGCGGAAAACACCAGTTCCTCCGGCCCGCCGGCATCCATGGAGGCAACCCGGGCGGTGTCATCCGCGAGCCCGAGCGCCGTTTCGAAGGATTCAGCCAGGCGCTGCTCCAGGCCTTCACGGATCCGGAAACGGTCCACAACCACATCGATACTGTGCTTCCGCTTGGGATCGAGCTGGGGCAGGTTGTCGATGTCATAGACTTCACCGTCGATGCGCAGCCGAATGAATCCCTGGCTGCGCATCTCATCCAGAACCTGCTGGTGTTCGCCCTTGCGTTCCCGGATCAGCGGCGCAAGGATCATCATGCGGCTGCCCTCGGGTAATGCCAGAACCTGGTCTACCATCTGGCTGACGGTCTGGGCCGCCAGAGGATCATCGTGGACAGGGCAGCGCGGCTCTCCGGCGCGGGCGAACAGCAGGCGCAGGTAGTCGTGGATTTCGGTGATCGTCCCCACCGTTGAGCGTGGGTTGTGGGAGGTGGACTTCTGCTCAATGGAGATGGCGGGAGACAGCCCTTCCATGTGATCCACATCCGGCTTTTCCATCATGGAAAGGAACTGGCGTGCGTAGGTTGAGAGAGATTCCACGTAACGGCGCTGTCCCTCGGCATAGAGGGTGTCGAAGGCCAGTGACGACTTGCCGGAGCCGGACAGGCCGGTGATCACGACCAGCTGGTCCCTGGGGATGTCGAGATCAACCGATGCCAGATTGTGGGTGCGTGCGCCCCGGATGTGGATGTGGTTCATGCTGCTCCATGGTCTGGGCAAAACGACCATTATAGGGCTTCGCGGCACGCCGCCATAGCTGGATTGACCCTTCTGGCGATGAGTGGCCCATCGGGCCTGTGCTAAGATGGCGCGGCTTTTCCATGGGGGCCTTGAATGAACGCTACTGAAAAACGTGCCATAGCAGCGTTGGGGATGGTTTACGGTTCCCGCATGCTGGGACTGTTCATGATCCTGCCCGTATTTGTTCTGCTCGGGCGTGACCTGGAAGGGGCAACCCCGGCGTTGCTTGGCATCGCGCTGGGTGCCTACGGCCTTTCCCAGGCATTGCTGCAGATTCCGTTCGGTATGCTGTCCGACCGTTTCGGGCGTAAACCGCTGATTCAGCTGGGCCTGGTGCTGTTCGCCGCAGGCAGTCTGTTGGCAGGGTGGTCGGACTCCATACAAGGCGTCATCCTGGGTCGGATACTGCAGGGTTCCGGTGCCATTGCCAGTGTGCTCATGGCGCTCGCCAGTGACCTCACCCTTGAGGAAAACCGCACCAAGGGCATGGCCAGTATCGGCCTGTCGATCGGTCTGGCGTTCGCGCTTTCTCTGGTTCTGGGACCGATGGTCGGAGACGCCTACGGCCTGACCGGCATTTTCCTTTTGACCGCGATTCTGGCCGGCATCGGCATGCTGCTGGTAGCAGCCGTCGTGCCGACGCCCGAAGTGCGTTCCCATCAACCAGACGCGCTGCCTGCCAGGGAGCAGCTCCGCCAGGTCCTGGCGTCACCACGCTTACTGCGCCTCGATGGGGGGATTTTCGTACTCCACTTGGTGCTGACCGCCATATTCCTGATTGTGCCACTTGCCCTTGAGGATCTCGGGTTGGGTACGAACGAGCACTGGTGGGTCTATCTTTCGGTGATGGGCGCTGGCTTTGTCGCGATGCTGCCGCTGCTGATCATCGGCGAGAAAAAACGTCGTCTGAAACAGGTCATGACGCTGGCCGTGGTGTTGCTTGGTGTCTCCGTGGCGCTTATGGGCGTCGGCTGGGAGCGTGTCAGCGCTCTCTGGCTGGTACTGTTTATTTTCTTCGCCGGCTTCAATCTGCTGGAAGCACTGCTGCCCTCACTGATCAGCAAGGAAGCGCCGGCAGCCGGCAAGGGGTCAGCCATGGGGGTCTACTCCACCAGTCAGTTCCTGGGGTCGTTCGTGGGAGGTGCGCTCGGGGGCTGGCTCTCTGGTTTCGCCGGTGCGAGCGGTGTTATTGTTCTGATTCTGCTGGCCGTCGCCGGGTGGCTGGGGCTGGTTATCACCATGGCGCCCCCGCGTTATGCGACCAGCCTGGCACTGCGGCTCAGCGACGAACACGACGAGGACCCGCGTACAATGCGCGAGGCCTTCATGGCCATCCCGGGCGTGGACGACGCTGTCGTTCTGGTCACCAGTGGCGAAGCCTGGCTCAAGGTGGATCGCCAGCAGTTCAACGAAGAAGCCGTGTGGCGCCTTCCCTTTGTGGCGCGACAGGCCTGAGGAAAGGAACCACCGGACGGTTCCGGCCAACGTAGAATAGAAAGGAACAGGAGCAGGACATGGCAAGAGGCGTAAACAAGGTCATTCTGATCGGTAACCTGGGTGCTGACCCGGAGACCCGGTACACGGCCAATGGTAACCCCGTCACCAACCTCCGGCTGGCAACGGACGAAAGCTATAAGGACCGGAACACCGGTCAGATGGTGCCGCGCACGGAATGGCACAGGATTGTCATGTTCGGCAAGCTGGCAGAGATCGCGGGTCAGTACCTGCGTAAAGGCTCCAAGGTCTACATCGAGGGGCGCCTGCAGACCAATAAATGGCAGGACCAGAGTGGTCAGGACCGTTATACGACCGAGATTGTTGTCGACATCAACGGCCAGATGCAGATGCTGGACAGCCGTGGTGGTGACAACGCAGGCGGTATGAGCGGCGGTGCGCCTGCGGCTGGTCAGGACAGTGCACCCCAGGGCGGCGGATACTCACCCCAGGGCGGTGGCCAGGGGCAGGGGACCGGCATGCCGGATCCGGTTGATGACTTTGATGATGATATCCCGTTTTAGCTTAGGGTGGGGGCGCTTCATAAAAAGTGTCAGTGCTGTGTTAAATAAACCGGATAACTGCCTGAGCAGCGTGATTCCGTTTGGATCCTGAACTATACTGCCGGCACGCGTCGGCATTCGGGTTCGACAGTTCAGAATTCCCACGACAGCGCAGACGGTTCTCTTGCTGATACCCCGATTTCTTCAAAAGACATTCGGAGCCCGCCACCATCAGCTGCAACTCGGGTTGCAGCTGGCGGATGACGCCTTCCATTGGGCGAGTCTGGACCTGCAGGGCACGCTGAAAACGGGGTCGGCTGGTCCCGGGAACTCTCTGGAGTCGGTGGTGGCGGAAAACGGGCTTAATGGCGCCCATGCGAGGGTTGTTCTGGGGCAGGAGCAGTACCAGATTTTCCAGGCGGAACGACCGGCCGTGGAGCCGGGTGAGCTGGCGGAGGCCGTGCGCTGGAAGCTGGGCGATCTGCTTGATTACCCCGCCAGTGAAGCCGTTATCGATACCTTTCCTTTTCCGGATGATGCTTCCCGTGACCGGGGAACGCTGATCAATGCGGTCTGCGCGCATCAGGACCGGATCCAATCCATCGTCGATACCGTTCATGGTGCTGGGCTGACCCTGGAGTGCATCGATATTGCTGAGCTGGCGCTGCGCAACCTGCTCGCCCTGAATGATCCGGAGGAGCGCGGCGCGGCGCTGGTCTATCTTGGCCGCGATAACGGCCAGATGGTTTTCTGCCGTGGTGGCATTCTCTACATGGCACGCCGGCTGGATGTCTCGCTGGCCCAGCTCCGCGATGCAGCCACCCAGGAACAGACCGTCCAGGCTCTGGCACTGGAGATCCAGCGCTCGCTCGACTATTACGAAAGCCAGCTCCGTCAGATTCCCCCCTCCCGCGTCCAACTCGCCGGCCACCCTGAGGCCTTGCCGCTTGCTGGCATGCTCAATTCGGAGGTGACAGCTCAGGTGATGGATATGGATTGGGGCACGGTGCATGCTGGGATGGAGCCTGAACCCGGTACCGGTCTGGCAGTGGCAACGCTGCTGGGCGAGCGGGAGCGGGCCGGATGAAACAAACCGTCAATCTGTACACGGAGGCCTTTCGCCCCTCCCGTGAATGGCTGACCTTGGAGCGAGCGGCCGTGGCACTGGTGGTCGTACTGGTTCTGGTGGCGGCAGCATCGGGCGTGGCCCAGTACCGGCTGGCCGGCGCCGAAGCGACGCTGACAGACCTCGAGCGCCGTGAAGAGCGTCAGCAGCAGGCTGTGGAAACCCTCCAGGAAGACGTGGAAACGCGCCAGAAGGATCCAGGGCTGGAGGAGCAGGTCGCTAGACTGGAGCAGCGCGTTAAGGATCGTCGGCGCCTGGTGGAGCGTGCCGATTCGGTGGCGCAGGCCAGCAGTGAAGGCTTCTCGCCCTATCTCGAAGGGCTGGCCCGTCAATCGTTGGAAGGGCTCTGGCTGACCCGTATCCGCGTTGACCTGATGCGTGATCGCCTGGGCCTTACCGGCCGTACCGGGGATGGTCAGAAGGTTCCCGAGTATCTCCAGAGACTTAGGGAAGAATCCGTCTTCAGCGGGCGGCGATTTGCCCGATTCAGCATTGAACGCTCTGAGGAAGGTGCGCCCCTGAATTTCCAGGTGGCCTCCACCCGTGATTCGGCGGAGGACGAGCAATGAAGGCGCGCTTTCAGCAGCGCTGGCAGGCGCTCTCCGAGGCGTTCATGGCGCGCCAGCGCCGTGAGCGGCTCCTGATCGTCCTGGCTGCGGCTGCCGTCCTTGCCATGGGAGGCTGGCAACTGCTGGTGACGCCTGTTCTGCAGGAGCAGTCTCAGGTTGTGGAGCGCATTGATTCTACGAGGGAGTCTCTGGAGGGGCTTTCGGATCAGGAAGATGCCCTTCGCCAGGAGCTGGATGAGGATCCCAACGCGCCCCTGCGCAACCGGATCAGCCAACTGCAGGATCGTCTGGACCGCTACGACCAGCAGCTGGAGGAACTGACCACCGGCCTGATCAGCCCGCCGGAGATGGTGGCGCTGTTGAAACGGATTCTGCAGCAGCATGACGGGGTCTCGCTGGAAGGAGTCTCCCACCAGGCGCCACAACCCGTGGCCATCGAAGGAGATGGCAATGACTCGAATGATGATGGGGACACTGGACTCTATACCCACCAGGTGGAGGTGACCGTACACGGGGGGTTTCACGACGTGCTGAGTTACCTGCGCGATCTGGAAGGACTGGATGAACGCCTGGGGTGGCGCTCACTGGAGTACCAGACGGTGGAGTGGCCCGAGGCCCGGGTGCGGATCCGCCTGCATACACTGAGTCTGCATGAGGAGTGGCTGGGTGTCTGATCGACGCGGGACCGGCGCTGCTGTCCTCTTCTGGTTAACAGCGTCGCTGAATGCCTTGGCCGGCGAGGAGGGGGCTTTGCCGGACCCTACTGAGCCACCGTCAACGTCGGCGGAACAGTCAGAGGTGTCGCCGGCCCGTCGTTTTGGCCTGGATTCCATCCTGGTGGGTGAGGAACGCCGCCGGGCCGTGATCAATGGGATCACGCTTGCCAAAGGGGGGCGTCTGGGAGAAGCCCGGGTTCTCCGCATTGGTGTCGATCGTGTGCTGATCGAGATTGACGGAGAGCAGTACACACTTGAACTCGAAAGTACGCCGTCGATTCGGCGCTAGCAACAGGTAAATCTTTATGCGACAGCGTTCCGTCCAACTTCCGCTCCTGGCGGTCTTCGGCCTGCTTCTGGGGGGCTGCGCGGGGAATCCGCTGATGCAGACCGAGCGGGCCTCCTCCACGGAGACCACTGAACGCATCGAGCAGGAGCTTGAGGATGCCAACAAGGAGGCTGATCAGGAAGCCGCGTCGCAGCCTCCCGAGGATGTCACCGGGGCGCTGATGCCGGATTTCGGTGGCGGCTCAACCGGCGACGGTGAGGACGAGCGCTTCAATGTGGACGCCAGGGATCTGGCAGCGTCCACTTTCTTCCGCAGCCTGGTGGATGGCACTCCCTACAATGTGGTTGTGGACCCGGGCGTGGAGGGCCGGATCAGTCTGGATCTGACCCAGGTGACCCTGGAAGAGGTCATGGACGTAGTGTCCGACCTCTACGGCTATGAGATTACCCGGGAAGGGCGGATCTATCGGGTGCGCCCGGCGGGCCTCAGGACCCGCATCTTCCAGGTGGACTCGCTCGACCTGCAGCGCAGTGGCAACTCCGAGACCCAGGTCCGCTCCGGGCAGGTGACCAACGGCGGCAACGGGGACTCCGGTTCGGGGGACAGTGACAGCAACAATGGCAGCAGCGATGGCGCGGTGGTCGGTACACGCATCACCACCACCTCGGAGTCGCGTTTCTGGTCGGATCTCAATGACTCCCTGAACCTGATGGTCGGAGATGACGGTGGGCAGCGTGTCATTACCAACCCGGGATCCGGGGTGGTGGTCGTGCATGCTCGGCCGGATGAGCTGAAGGTGGTTGAGGATTACCTGCGCCGGATGCAGCTGATCTCCAAGCGCCAGGTGATTCTCGAGGCGCGCATTCTCGAGGTTGAGCTGAGTGAGGAATACCGCCAGGGCATCAACTGGAATGCCGTCGATGAGGTTGGGAGCGGCACCATTGAGGGCAGTCTCAGCAGCATCGGTACCGGCAACCAGAGTGGCGGGGTAATGTCCACGGCCCTGGATGTTAACGGCTTCGACAGCCTGATCGAGCTTCTGGGCAGTCAGGGGAATGTGCAGGTGCTGTCCAGTCCAAGGATCTCCACGGTCAATAACGAGAAAGCCGTCATCAAGGTCGGTAGTGACGAGTTCTTCGTCACCGACCTTGATTTTGATGATGACACCACCGCGGGTTCCGGGACATCCCGCTCCACATCGGTCGACCTGACCCCGTTCTTCTCCGGCATCTCCCTGGACGTAACCCCGCAGATCAGTGATGACGACGTAGTGACCCTGCACGTTCATCCTTCCGTGAGCGAGGTGGAGGACCAGGAAAAGCTCATCACCATTGGGGACGAGGATGTAACGCTCCCACTGGCGCTGAGTACGGTCCGCGAGACCGACAGTGTGGTGCGGGCCCGCAGTGGCCAGATCGTGGTGATTGGCGGCCTGATCCAGGACCAGACCGAGGAAACCACCTCCGCTGTGCCGTTCTTCAGTGAGATTCCTGTGCTTGGAGAGCTCTTCAAGCAACGCAACTACGAGTCGCGCAAGAGTGAGCTGGTTATCCTGCTCAAGCCGATGATCGCCAATGCCGACCGCTACAGCCAGGACGTGAAGGAAAGCGAGCAACGCATCCGCGAACTGCGGCGGATCATGGAGTCCACGGACTCGCCGGGTCCGCAACCCGCTCGCGGTGGCGGGAACGAGAGGTAGGCATGTACGAGGCATTCTTCGGCCTTCGGGATGCGCCCTTTTCACTGACGCCCAACACGCGGTACTTCCTGCGTGCCCCGAGCCACGGGCAGGCACTGGAGCTCCTGTTGGTGGCCCTGCGCCAGAAGGAGGGGTTCATCAAGGTGTCCGGAGAGGTTGGTACCGGAAAGACGCTGCTGTGCCGCCTGCTGCTCAATGCCCTCGAAGGCGAGCTGACCACAGCCTACCTCCCCAACCCGCAGCTCGGGCCCACCGAGCTGTTTGAGGCCCTGGCGGATGAGCTGGGGGTGACCCTTCAGGATGCCGGCAACACCCACAGGGCGCTCTCGGCGCTCCAGACTCACCTGATCGAAAACGCCGCTGCCGGTGATGCCGTCGTGCTGGTGATCGATGAAGCCCAGGCCATGCCGGTGGAGACGCTGGAGGCACTGCGTCTGCTTACCAACCTGGAGACCGAAAGCCGCAAGCTGCTGCAGGTGGTGCTGTTCGGCCAGCCGGAACTGGATGAGCTGCTGGCCCGGCCGGATCTGCGTCAGCTCAGCCAACGGATCACTTTCCAGCACCGGCTGGAGACGCTGGCGCCGGAAACAGTCGCGGACTATCTCCAGCACCGCCTCGTCCAGGCCGGCTGGAACGGTGGGCGCCTGTTCCGGCCTGCCGCAGTGCGCCTGATCAGCCGTGCATCGGGGGGTACTCCGAGGTTGATCAACATACTGGCCCACAAAGCCCTGATTGCCGCCTACGGCCGGGGTGAGCGCGAGATCACCGGTCGCCATGTGCGCCAGGCCATACGGGATACGGACAGCGTCGCGCGGCGGCCGGGCGTTCTGGGAGGGCTGGTATGAGCCTGCTCAACGACGCGCTGCGGGACCTGGAAAAGCGGGAAGGCACTGATGACGGTAACGGTGCCTCGATTCCGGCCGGCCTGAGCACCACCGCCTACCGTACGCCGCAGCACTGGCGCTGGGTGCTCGGGGTGTTGGCCCTGTTGCTGGCAGTGGCTGTGGGGCTGGGATTCTGGTGGTTCAGCGGAACGGATTCGGCGCCTGCGGGTGAAGGCCCAATGCCGGCCATGGATCCAGCCCCGGTGCCGGTGATCCGGCCTGCCACCCCCGAGCCGTCAGCCGAGAGTCCGGAAAACACCGGTACGGTGGAACGGCCAGACGCCGGGAGTGACAGCACCACTGACAGTGAAACTGAAACGTCGTCGGTGGAGCCGGTTGCGGGGCCAGACACTGATTCAGAGTCCTCGGGATCAGTAGAGGAGCCTGAAGTCGTGGAAACCAAGGATCCTCCAGAGGCCACGCCTTCCAAACAACCTGACGAGCCGGAACCTGAAGCGGCTTCCGCGGAGCAAGCGGATACCGAGGAAGAGACCACGGCGGTTCGGGAGCAGACACCCGCCGAGCAGGACCGTCAATTGGCGCGCGAACTGGAAGAACTCCTGGCGGATGGCCGCAGGGGCGAGGCGGCGGAGCGGCTCCGGCAGCGGGTGATGCTGGATTCGGATGCCCCGCGCTCACGAGCGGTGATGGCAAGCCACGCCCTGGCAGGCGATGACCCGCGGGGGGCACAGCAGTGGCTGCCTGCCGAGGCCGTGGCAATGTACCCGGAACTGAGACTCCTCAGGGCCCGGGTCGCGCTGGCTCGCGAGGGCAGGGCAAGTGCCCTGGAGTGGCTGGAATCCGACCCCCCGGGCGCCGCCAAGCTGCCGGCCTACCACACCATGATGGCGGCGCTCTACCAGCAGCGTGGCGATCATGAAGCGGCAGCGTCCCAATGGGCGGCACTGATCGAGACCGACGACGACAATGCCCGCTGGTGGGCTGGGCTCGGCATCGCCATGGAAGCCCAGGGCAAGGATGAGCAGGCCCGGACCGCCTGGTCCCGGGCCCTGTCACTGCCGGATCTCGCGCCGCAGTTACGGCGATACATCGAGCAGCGGCTCGCCGCGGAGCAGGGGTAGCGAATGTCTGAAACACGCCGCAAGGTCCGCATCGGCGACCTTCTCGTCCAGAACAGCGTCATTACCGATGAGCAGCTCCAGACGGCGCTTTCGGAGCAGAAGCGCACCGGCCGCAAGCTGGGCAAGACGCTGACGGATTTGGGATATGTGGAAGAGGATCAGCTGCTGAATTTCCTTTCCCAGCAGCTCGAAATTCCCTTCGTTCAGCTCCGCCACTACAACTTTGACCACGAACTCGTGAAAAAGCTCCCGGAGGCCCAGGCACGGCGATTCCGGGCCATTGTGCTGGCCGAGCGCAACGGCGAGCTGCTGGTGGGCATGGCCGACCCCATGGACATCTTCGCCTACGACGAGCTCGGCCGGATTCTGGGCCAGCCCGTCAAACAGGCGGTCGTGCGCGAAAGTGAGCTGCTCAATACGCTGGACCTGGTCTATCGCCGCACCGACGAGATCGCCTCCCTTGCCGAGGAGCTGGAGGATGAGATTGGTGATGAGGCGTTCGACCTGGCCGATCTGGGCAGTGACTCGGATGTGAACGAGGCGCCGGTCGTGCGCCTGCTCCAGACCATCTTCGAGGACGCCATCCAGGCGCGCAGTTCGGACGTGCACATCGAGCCGGACGAGACCGTGATCCGCATCCGCCAGCGCATCGACGGTGTGCTGCAGGAGCAGGTCATGAAGGAGAAGCGCATCCACTCCGCGCTGGTACTGCGCCTCAAGCTCATGGCCGGGCTCAATATCTCCGAGAAACGCATGCCCCAGGACGGGCGTTTCAACATCCGCGTGAAGGGCCGGAGCATCGACGTGCGGGTGTCCACGCTGCCGGTCCAGTATGGCGAGTCCGTGGTCATGCGCCTGCTGGACCAATCCCAGGGCATTCTGGATCTGGAGAGCACCGGCATGCCGGCGGGCATCCTGAGCCGGTTCCGCCGGCTTATCCATCGCCCCCACGGCATGATGCTGGTGACCGGGCCCACGGGCAGCGGTAAGACCACCACTCTCTACGGCGCGCTGACCGAACTGAATCAGGCGCAGGTCAAGATCATCACCGCCGAGGACCCGGTGGAATACCGACTGCCACGCATTACCCAGGTGCAGGTGAACAGCCAGATTGGGCTTTCCTTCGCCTCGGTGCTGCGCTCCGCCCTGCGCCAGGACCCGGACATCATCCTGGTGGGGGAGATGCGTGACCAGGAGACTGTGCAGATCGGCCTGCGCGCGGCCATGACCGGCCACATGGTGCTTTCCACCCTGCACACCAACGACGCTGTCAGCAGTGCCATGAGGCTGCTGGACATGGGCGCGGAACCTTTCCTGGTGTCCAGTTCCATTGCCGGCGTTCTGGCCCAGCGCCTTGTCCGCCGGGTCTGTGAGAACTGCCAGGTTCCCTACACGCCAACGCACCAGGAGCAGATCTGGATGGACCGGATCCGGGGTGAGCGCGGTGGCGCGCCGGCCGAGCCGGTTCCGGAGGTGATCGATGAATCACCGGAACGTGATGGGTCAGAGCCCTCGGAATCATCGTTCGATGAGGCCTCCTCCGATGATGGCTCGCTGGAGCTGACGCTTTCCGATGAACTGATGGGCTCGGGGGGCGCAACACCGCAGAACGCTGGTGACGCCGGGGCACGCAGCGGCCAGGGGTTTGTGGTCGGCAGGGGCTGCTACCAATGCAGCAACACCGGTTACCGGGGCCGGATTGGTGTCTACGAGCTGCTGGAATTCAGCGACGCCATGCTGGATGCCCTGCGCCGGGCTGATTACGCGGGCTTTGAGCGGGCCGCGCGCGCCCTGCCGGATTACGAGAGCCTCGATCACTGCGCGCTGCGTTACGCCGAGCAGGGCATCACCAGCCTGAACGAGGTGGCCCGCGTCTCCGCCACACTTGGCGGCGGTACAGCGGACGAGGCGGGGGACTGACCATGCGCTTTGAGTACCGTGGCCGGAACAGCAAAGGCAGCCTGGAGCAGGGCGTGCTCGAAGGGGGGTCGCGGGATGCGATCGCGGCCGAGTTGCAGCGCCGGGGGATCACGCCGGTCTCGGTGGAACCGGAGGCGGAGCAGGGTGCCGGTTTCGGAGCTGGGTTGGCGGACATTGAGCTGTTCCAGCCCAAGGTCAAGCTGGACGACCTGATCGTGTTCTGCCGGCAGATGTACGCGCTCACCAAGGCCGGCATTCCCATCATCCGCATCATGAGGGGGCTTGCCGAGACCAGTAAGTCGCGCGCGTTGAGCCAGGCGCTGGACGATGTCGCCGACCGGCTGGAGACGGGGACCACCATGGCCACCGCGATGCAGGCCAATGACCGTGTGTTCTCGGGCCTGTTCGTGGCCATGGTGCACGTGGGCGAAAACACGGGTCGGCTGGATGATGCCTTTTTCCGCCTCTCGCGCATCCTGGAACTGGAGCGTGACACCCGCCGCCGCATCAAGCAGGCCACGCGCTACCCGATCTTCGTGATCGTGGCGCTGACGGCGGCCATGGTCATCATCAACTTTTTCGTGATCCCCCAGTTCATCTCGACCTTCGAGCGCCTGGGCGCGGACCTGCCGTTCCTGACCCAGGTGCTGATCATGACCTCCAACTTCATGACCACCTGGTGGCCGGCGCTGCTGGGAGGCATTGTGGCGGGCATCGTGGCGCTGCAGCGCTGGAAAGCCACCGAACGGGGGCGCATCCAGTGGGACCGCTACAAGTTGCGTATTCCCATCATTGGCCCCATTCTGGAACAGATTGCCCTGAGCCGCTTCTCGCGCAACTTTGCCACAACGCTGGCAGCCGGCATGCCGGTGACCAGTGCGCTCTCGGTAGTGGCCGATGCCAACAGCAATGCCTGGATCGCCTATCACCTGCAGGAAATGCGCACCTCCATTGAGCGCGGCGACAGCCTCATGCGTGCGGCCCGTGAAAGTGAGCTGTTCACCCCGCTGATCCTGCAGATGATCTCGGTCGGCGAGGAAACCGGCTCGGTGGATGAGATGCTCACCAACGTAGCGGACTTCTACGACGAGGAAGTGGATTACCAGCTGAACCGGTTGTCTGAATCCATAGAGCCCATACTGCTCGTAGGAGTGGCCATATTGGTGCTGATTCTGGCTCTGGGCGTGTTCCTGCCGGTGTGGGACCTGGGCAGCGCCGCCATTGGTTAGCGGAGCAAAAAAGCAAATTCCAATTGATTATGAGTGAGAGACAATGACTACAAATGACCTGGGAAGCGTACGAAACCAGCAGAGCGGCTTCACGCTGATTGAATTGGTGGTGGTGATCGTGATCATCGCGATTCTGGCGGCGACCGTGCTGCCCCGGTTTGCGGAGCTTTCGGAGGAGGCGCATAGGGCGAGTGTGCAGGGCACAGCGGGCGCGTTCGGGTCTGCGGTGGCGCTGGTGAAAGCGCAATGGACCGGGAATGGTGCACCCGGCGCGGTGGATGACCTGTCTGGCTTCGGTGATGAAACAGTGGATGTGAGCACTGAGGGATGGCCTGTATCCACGGGCGGGGCCAACGATCCAGCAAGCATCAGTCCCAGTAGCTGTGTTGACCTTTGGGGTGCGTTGTTGCAATCCAATGCGCCGACGATCAGCACCAATACCGATAGTGATGATTACGCAGCGAGCGTTGAAGGGGACAGCTGCCGCTATACCTACCAGCGCGACGACAGCGGCAATTACATCGAATACGATCCGAGTGAAGGGGAGGTTTTGACAAGTATAGACAATCCCTGACTCGCAAAATGGGCAGAATGGTCCATACTGTTAGCCAAAACACTTAATTATTGAACGGTCTGAAAGGAGTACGTTCCATGCAACGGCAACAACAGGGTTTCACCCTTATCGAATTGGTTATTGTAATTGTCATCCTTGGCATCTTGTCCGCGTTTGCTTTGCCAAGGTTTGCGGATTTGAGTGGTGATGCCGAGCGAGCGGCAGTAGAGGGTGCGCGCGGTTCCGTTTCGTCAGCGGCGTCCATCGTAAGGTCCGCATGCTTGGCAAGTTCCTCTTGTGATCAGACTGCGTCAGGAGAAACTGTTGAGGTAGACGGCATTTCCGATCTTGATGTGAACTACGGTTATCCTACCAACTCTAGCATTGTCGAAGCTGCTCAGCTGTCTGATGAGTTTGACACATCGGATGTCTCTGGCAGCGGTATTTCTCTTACTGATGGGAGCTCAGGTTGCAGCTTTACATACAGCGAGGCTGAAAACGAAGGTGAGTCACCAACGATTGATGAAGTTAGCTGTAGTTAAGGCGATGATTTAGGCGCGGTACAGAAATTGCTTAAATCTCTGTTGTGATAATGTATTCAGCTCCGCGCTTAAACATAGCTCAAAGTCTGCGAATGTAGGCGGTGTGCCATGAAAGTTCTTAGTTAATGCTAGTAAAGGCATCGTTTGGTGGTTTTACACTCATAGAACTTGTCATCACGCTGGTGCTCACGGTTATCCTTAGTGCGCTAGGGGTGGGCCTTCTTGGCTCCGTCGGCAATTACTCTGCAGGCGCCGCCCGAGACCAGTTTGTCTCCTCTGCCCTCTTGGCCCAGAAACGGGCTCTAGCCAATACCGACACCACCATTGCCCTAACGATCAATGAATCGGCGGGGCAGTGGTGTTTTCGCGTTTCCACCAAAGCGGATGCGGGGTGCAGTGAAAACCAGGAAGGCGCCCGAACGGCCGCCCGGGAAGGCGCCAGCCTCCAGAATAACCCGGGCACGCTGTATTACCGGGGTAGGCGTCGAGTCGGTGCCAGTGATGAACCCGTGGCCGCAGGTACCGGCGTTGATCTGACCTTTGTACCTGCGGATGGAGGCTCAGGTCACCCAGCCTGCGTCTCTTCATCGGGGTTTGCCTATCCGGAGCGCTGTGTTGATGGCTGACTCCCGCTCTTCCCGCCCATCACAACGGCAGTCCGGCGTCACCCTGATCGAGATGGTCATCACCATGGTGATTGTCAGTGTTGCTATTGCTGGTGTGGTTGGTGGCTATTCACTGGTGGTCGGGCGCAGTGCGGATACGCTTTACCAGAGCAGGACCACGGCTCTGGGCCAGGCGTATCTGGATGAGATCCTCGCAC
>JBNJEG010000002.1:0-57281 GCA_051745655.1 Pseudomonadota bacterium | reverse complement strand
CCGCAGGTATCGGCGATGATTTCGAGCATCGGGTTGTTGCGGTTGGAGCGCAGCACGCTGCCGGTGCCCAGGTAGACGTTGCCCTGTTCGCGCACGGTGTCGTTGGCGCTGTAGCGCTCAGCCGGGTCCAGGGCGCTGTAGAACAGCGTGTCGGCGGCTTCGTTGCCGTCCACGTCGGTAATGCGGACGGTTGCGCCTGCCTTGACGGTACGCATGAAGTAGTCGCCGGCGCCGATTTTCTGGCTGTAACGGGCATCGTGGGTCTGGCGGAAGCTTTCGGTCAGCATCAGGCACCTCCTGCGTCGGTCAGGCGGACGGGGTCGTCCAGGTAGTAGAGTCGGGTGTTTTCCATGGCCCGGCGGCTGGTGTCGTGGGCGTTGACGCATTCGTCGTCGGGCGTGACCGGGTCTGTCTTCAGGAATTCCACCTGGATGGGCTTCTTCGGGTACTCGGTGGCCGGGTTCAGCGGGTGCGGGCTGGTCGCGGCAATCACCAGGGCATCCATGTCGAAGCGCAGGGTCACGCTGGCGCCGGGGCGGTTGTGGCTGTCCACGTAGCGCATGTTGCCGGCGTCGTCGGTTTCCACCCGGCTGAACAGGTTGAGGTTGGCGTGCAGGTCGCGCTCGCCCAGGCCGTACTTGGCCAGCTCCGTGAGAAAGCTTTCCTCGCCGCTGAGGCACCATTCGTTCATGTATTCCTGGAAGGACCAGCGCCCGAAGCGCTCAAAGCAGGCGCCCCGTGTCAGGGTGCCGCAGGCGGAGTCGTGGCCGCCGAAGTCGTCCTCGACGATGGAGGCGATGCAGCGCCCCATGTCGGAGTAGAGGCAGTGGCCCTGGGTCAGGCGGAAGGTTTCCTGGGCCTTCATGGTGTCGGGCGCGTTGTAGCGCTCCATGAGCATTTCCGGGTTGAAAACGAGCAGGGCCAGGTTGCCGCCGCCTTCCACATCGGTCAGGCGCAGGCCGGTGTTACGGCGCATGCGGAAGGACCAGTGGTGGCCTCCGGGCAGGGTGTAGTCGTAGAGGAGCCGACTCATGGGTGTTCTCCTGTCGGTTGCGGGTTTCGGGTGTCGATGGTCCGGGCGGTCGCATCCACGTCAGCATTGATGTCGTCCAGAACGCCGGTGTCGTCCCGGCCTACGGCGAGGTCGTAGGTGATGCGTGCCCCATAGGCTTCCGGCGCCTGCGGGTCCAGACGCTCCTTGTCGAAGACCCAGAGGCGTGTACCGAGCGCGAAGCCTTCCTCGATGTCGTGGGTGATCATGAAGACCGTGAGCTGCTGCTCGCGCCACAGACGGCTGACCAGTTCGTGCATGTCCCGGCGGATGCCGGGGTCCAGGGCACCGAAGGGCTCGTCCAGCAGCAGGATCCGGGGTCTCTTGATCAGGGCCTGGGCCAGGGCCAGGCGCTGCTGCATGCCGCCGGAGAGTTCGTGGGGGTACTTGTCGAGGGCGTGCTCCAGGCCCACCTCTTTCAGCATGGCTACGGCGTCATCCCGCAGCCGGTGGCGGTTGGCCCCGAAGACACGCCCGAGCCATCGGCTGGCCTCCAGCTCGCCCGCAAGCATGACGTTGCCGGTGGCATCCAGGTGGGGCATCACGGAGTAGCGCTGGAAGACGATGCCGCGTGTGGCGTCCGGTTCCTCCGGTATGGGCTTGCCATCCAGCAGCAGTTCGCCACGCGTGGGCGTCTCTGTGCCGAGCAGCATTTTCAGGAAGGTGGTCTTGCCGCAGCCGGAGGCGCCCACCACGGTGACGAACTCGCGCGCCTCGATGCTGGCGTTGAGCCGTTCCAGCACCACGTCGTCGCCGAATTCCTTCCACAGGTTGCGGATCTCGATCATGGCCATGGTTGCGCCCCTTATTGGCCGGTTGCGTGGAACCAGGGGTAACGCCACCTGGACCAGCGGTTGAGCAGGAAGTCGATCACCAGCGCCAGCAGCGTGATCCACAGGACATAGGGCAGGATCACGTCCATCGAGAGGTAGCGCCGCACCAGGAAGATGCGATAGCCCAGTCCCTCGGTGGCGGCGATGGCCTCGGCGGCGATCAGGAACAGCCAGGCGGTGCCCAGAGCCAAGCGTGTGGTGGCCAGAAGCCGGGGCATGATCTGGGGCAGCATCAGCCGCGTGATGGTCTGCCAGGTATTAGCCCCGAGCGTCTGCATCTTGATGATCTGTTCCTCGGGAATTTCCAGGGTCCGTTGCTGCATGTCCCGGATCATGAAGGGGGTAACCCCGATGATGATCAGCATGACCTTGGCCAGTTCCTCCAGCCCGAACGCGATGAACAGGATCGGCAGGATGGCCATTGGCGGCACCAGGGAGATACCCACGACCAGGGGCGAGAGCGTGGCACGGACATAGGGAATGGCGCCGTTGGCGATACCGAATATCAGGGCCAGGGTGGCGGAAACACCGACGCCGATGCCGAGTCGCTGCAGGCTGGCCTGGGTGTCCTGAAGCATCAGGTAGTCGCCGGAACGTTTGCTGGGTTCAAAAGCCATGCGTTCCACCGCCTCCGTCATCTGCGTCAGCGACGGCAGCAGGGGATCATCCGGGTTGTCCGCCAGTCGGGCGGTTGAGGCCCCGATATAGATCGCCAGCAACAGGGCGAAGGGTAGAAGGCCCAGGAACCAGCGGGCATAGCGATTGGGTTGGCGGTTGATCAGTTTCTTCATGGGATCAGCCCGTCAGCAGGAAAACGGGCCGGCTCCTTGGAGCCGGCGTGTAGTGGAAGCAGCTTGGGTCAGAGTTCGCCGTCCGCGGCCTGCTGCATGTACTCGGGCGTAAAGCGCAGTTTCACGTTGTTTTCGTTGCCGAAGGTTCCTGACGGGGTCTCAATGCCAACGGCCTCCGCGCTGGGAGCTCCGTCGCCGAGCAGGCCATGGCGGAAGGAGAACTCAGCCACGTTCTGCATGGTTTCGAGGAGCTTGTCGCTGCGGGTGAAATCCACCGCTTCGGAAGGTTCATAGAACATGTTGGTCGCGTCCAGCTGGGCCTCGTAGCCTTCAAGGTCCGTGCCCGCCGCATCGGCCATATGGGTGCGCGCTTCAACCGCTGTGTCGTCACTGCCCTCCATGCGGGCCATGATCTCGTACCAGGCACCGGTCAGGGCCTTGCCGAGCTCCGGGTTCTCCTTGAGGGTTTCCGTGTTGACGACCATCAGGTCCATGATCTCGCCAGGGATCTCGGAGGAGTCGAAAACCAGGTTGGCATCGGGCTGCTCCAGGACGGAGCTGAGCTGCGGGTTCCAGGTGACGACGGAACTGACATCGGGGGTGGCGAAGGCGGAGACGATATCCGCATCGGCTGTGTTGACGACGTCGATGTCGCGCTCGGAAAGGCCTACGGATTCCAGCCCGCGGGCCAGCAGGTAGTGGGAAACGGACAGTTCGACCAGGTTGACCCTTTCGCCTTCGATTGCGGCAAGATCATCCTCGTCCTTCATGACGATGCCGTCGTTGCCGTCGGAGAAGTCGCCCACGACGAGCGCAGTGGAGTCGACGCCGCCCGAGGCCGGAATGGTGAGTGCGTCCATGTTGGTCATGGTGCAGCCGTCAAAGCGGCCGGAGGTGTACTGGTTGATGGACTCGATGTAGTCGTTGATCTGGACCACGTCGATTTCGATGTCGTACTTGTCCGCCCACTTGTCGACGATGCCTTCGGCATCGCCGTAGTCCCAGGGCATCCAGCCGACATAGATGGACCAGCAGACGCTGAATTCGTCTTTCGCGAGGGCGGTGCCGGGCAGCATGCCGGCGGCGGCGATAAAGGGAAGTGCGGTAAGCAGCTTGGATCGCATGGCGAACCTCCTGACGGTGGACTTGGAGGAATCAGATGGCTGTTCAGCCTGTATCCTCCCGGGCTTTTGTCCCGCCGTGTAACCTTCAGAAGGTCGACCGCTCTCGGACCAGACACCACACCAGTGTGGCCGGAACCCTAGCTGTCCATTTTTCGATTGTGTGGAACGGGCCGGCAGTTACAGGCTGCACAGCCATCTGATTCCTGGTCTATGGGTTGCAACCCCGGTGCCAGGATATAAAAAATGTTTAAAAACAGTGGATTGACTGTTTAGGCGGGGGTGGTGACCATAATCTCTATGCGCTGCCGTGGTGCGCCGATCCCGGCTGGTGCATTGAAACGGTGCGGGCAGTGTGTTCGGTGGGGAGCAGTGAGCTGGCCGGCCAAGGGCCGGCCATGCTGCTTACCGGATGGAGCGTTGAACGTTCTCGCCAGAACCAGCGGGGACCAGGGTCAGCCGACCAGGTTGCACGTCAATCCGCAGGTTCATCATGCCAAACAGGCGCGCGCCGGCCTCTTCCTCATCCAGGCGATAGATCGGGTGTTCGTTCAGAAGCTGTGAGGCCACATCGGAGAGGGTGCCGGTGATCGGGGAAAGATCGAAGGCATTGCCCGCAGCTTCCACCTGCGTCGACAGGATCTTCAAGTCGCGGATGTAGATGGCACGCTCTTCGGATTCATACACCGGTTTGCCTTCCACGCTGAACTGCAGATCAATGGGGATGCGGGGCGCCTGCAGAATGGCGCGACCGGAGAAATCAACCACGGCGACATCCCGATCTTCGGGACCGATCATCACATCGGCGTTGCTCAACTCCAGCGTGAACGGCACACCCCGGTCGCTGAGGTCCTTCGAATAACCGTCAATCCGGTCGCTGATGTGCTTTTCGAGCGTGGACTCGTCCACGCTGTAGGGCGAGAAGCTGGCACAGCCACTGGCGAATACCGTCAGCAGTGCCAGCAGGGTGATCCTGGCAATCCGTTTCATCGGAGTCCTTCAGTCTGTTATCGGTTCAGAGGTTCTGTTTCTTCATCCAGGGAATGATGCGGTCAAATGCTTCCTCAATCCGCTCACTCGTGGTGGAGAATGAGAACCGGATCGAGTTGGTGCAGTGTTCCCCGAAGGCATCACCGGGCACGGCACAGACGCCGGTTTCCTTGAGCATGCGCAGGCACAGGTCCGCGGCATCCACATGGTCCGGCAGGTCCGGGAAGATGAAGAAACCGCCGCCCGGCTTATAGCCGGTCAGGTAAGGCGTCTGGTTCACCAGGTCGACGATCAGGTCCCGCCGCTCGCGGTAGATGTCGATCATGTCCCGCACGCTCTGCTGGTCGCCCTCGAGCGCTGCGACGCCTGCGAACTGGGCCGGCGTGTTCGCCACTGATGTAGTGAACATATGGTAGCGCCTGAGCTTCTTGATCGCACCCTGGCTGGAGATGATCCAGCCCACGCGCAGCCCCGCCATACTGTAGGTTTTGGAGAAGCTGGAGATGCACATCAGGTGGTCCAGATCCGTGCCGCAGCTGAGCACGCTGGAATACTCCTCATCGTCCAGGACCAGGTGGTCGTAGACTTCGTCACTGAAGACCTGAATGCCCCGGAAGGCACATTCCTCCACAATCGCCTCGATGGTGGACTTGGGGTAGACCGCCCCTGTCGGATTGTTGGGGGAGTTCAGCACTACCGCGAAGGTGCGCATGCTGATGTTCTTGATGATGTCGTCCGGGTCCAGCTGGTGGCCGTTCTCAGGGCTGGTGGGGATGAACTTCACCTCGCCACCGTTCATGCGGATGAGCGGTGCGTAAAGCAGGAATGACGGGTCCACCACCAGGAACTGACGACCGGGTGCGGCGGTTGCCGACAGGGCCAGATACATGGCCTCGGTTGCGCCACTGGTGACCAGGATATTCTCTGTAGAGAGCTTGCGGCCGTAGCGGTTGCCGTAATAGTCGCGCAGTGCCACCAGCAGTTCCGGCAGGCCAGCGTCCATGGTGTAGCCGGTCTGGCCTGCCTGGATGGCATCCACCATGGCATCGGTTACGTGCTTGGGCGTGGGCAGGTCAGGCTGCCCGATGGAGAGATGGATAACGTCATCCATCTCGGCGGCCATGTTCACCATGCGGCGGATACCCGGCACCGGGATGGCCTGCATCGAGGGGTGCCAGCGGGCCTTGGTCTTGCGATAGGTCAGTTTACGCTTGGGCGCGCTCTCGGGTACTGTCTTGCCTGCCGACGTAGCCATTAACCGCTCTCCCATACATCAATCAGTTCAAACAATCGGTTAACGTCCACAATGGCCAAGAAAGGGGCGGAAAGCAAGCGCGGGTACGGGTAATCCCCTAAGCCCAGGGCCTGCTGTGGCGCGCCTCATGCATGGCAATCCCGGTGCTCAGGCTCTACCCTGACAACATGCCAACCAGCAGGAGAGCACCATGGCCAGCACCGAGACACGTCCCGTGATCACCGTCCTTACAGCACCGGATGAGGAACGCCCACCGGGCATGGATCCGTTGTTCGAAAAGGCTGAGGTGCGCTTCGCCTGGGATGCGGACACCCTGCGTCAGACTCTGCCGGGTACGCGGATCATGATGGTGACGGATTTCCGGACGGAGGCCCTGCGCGAGGCCTGGCCCTCGGCGGATAGTCTGGAATGGATTCATGCCACCAGCGCGGGTGTCGACGCGCTGATGTTCCCGGAGCTCGTGAACAGCAGCGTGACCGTGACCAATGCCCAGGGCATCTTTGACCGCAGCATTGCCGAGTACGTGCTCTGCACCATCCTGATGTTCGCCAAGGACTTCCCGCATTCCATCCGCCTGCAGATGGCTCATCAGTGGCAGCACCGCGATACCGAGAGGGCCCAGGGTTCGCGGGTGCTGGTTGTCGGCGCCGGCTCAATCGGCCGTCAGATCGCGCGCCTGGTGAACGCGGTAGGGATGGAGGCGCATGGTATTGCCCGCCGGGCCCGCAGTGATGATCCGGATTTCGAGGCCGTCCATGACAATGACGCGATCCCCGAGCAGCTCGGTCTGGCGGACTACGTTGTTATCGCCGCGCCGTTGACGCCGGCGACAGAGAAGCTTTTCAACGCCAAAGCCTTCCGGTCGATGAAGCCTACCGCCCGGCTGATCAATATTGGTCGTGGCCCCATTGTGGATACCCCGGCGCTGGTGGAGGCACTGCAGACGGGCGAGATTGCCGGTGCGGGCCTGGATGTGTTCGAGGAAGAGCCGCTGCCGTCGGACCACCCACTCTGGGCAATGGAGAACGTGACCATGACCGCTCACATGGCAGGGGATTTCATTGGCTGGAAAAAAGCGCTGACGGAACAATTCTTCGACAACCTGGACAACTGGCTGGCCGGGCGGGACTTCTTCAACGTGGTTGATAAGGCGCGCGGTTACGTGCCCAACCGCTGACGTTCCGGGCGGCTACTCACCGCCCAGTCTTGCCAGTATCCCGTCGCCAACGGCGTCGGTGCTTCGCTGCTCGTGGCCGTGCTCCGCCAGGTCCGCGGCCACGGCGTCGTACAGCGCCTCACCGGCCCGCGCCAGTGCCGGTCGTTCCTCACCCAGCCAGTCCAGCATACGCGCCGTTGTGAACAGCATGGCCGTGGGGTCGGCCTTGTTCTGGCCGGCGATATCGGGGGCACTGCCGTGGGTGGGCTCGAACATGGAGGGCTGGCTGCGGTCGTCCGGGTTGAGGTTGCAGGAGGGCGCCACGCCCAGCCCGCCGGAGATGACCGCCGCCAGGTCCGTAAGGATGTCGCCCTGCAGGTTGCTGGCGACAACGACGTCGAAAGCCCATGGGGCCTGAACGAACTTCATGCAGGCGGCATCCACCAGTTCGTGGTGGGTGGCCACATCCGGGTAATCCTTGGCGATCTCGGCGAAGACTTCGGTGTACATGTCGCCCCAGTGGCGCAGGGCATTGCGTTTGGTGATCAGGCAGACCTGGCTTTCGAGGGTCTGCCCATCGACGTTCTCAAAGGTGCGTTTTCCGCCGGATTCACGGCGCTCATCGGCGCGCTTTCGGGCCCGCTCAAAGCTGAAGCGTATGATCCGCTCCGTCGCGAACCGGGTGAATATCTCGGTCTGTGTGGCGATTTCGCCGGGCTGCCCCTGGCGCAGGCGCCCGCCCTGACCGACGTACTCGCCTTCGCTGTTTTCACGGATGACCAGCATGTCCGTCTCCGCCGCGCGTGGATCCGCGAGGTACTGCCGGGCACCCTCGAGCTGGCGTGCGGGCCGCTCGCAGACCCACTGATCGAAGCCTTTGCGCATCTGCAGCAGCGGACTGAGTGAGACACTGTCGGAAACCACGTAACGGTGCGGGTCGCGGCTCGGCCCCGGATCGCCAAGGGCCCCCAGAAGAATAGCGTCATAGCCGGCCAGGGTCCTCATGGCGTCCACCGGCATCATTTCGCCATGCTGGTGGTGCCATTCGGTCGAGGGCCACTCCAGGACATCCCATTCCAGCGCCAGCCCGTATGTCTGTCTGAGATGTTCCAGAAGCCGCACGGCCTGGTGGATGACCTCGGGGCCGATGCCGTCCCCCGGGGTGACGGCGATGCGGGTGGGGCTGCTGGCGTCGGTCATGGGGGCGTCCTGAATTCACAGTGAATAACAATTCTCACTGTAGGCCTTCTTGTTTTTGTGGCAAGTTCTATACTGCAATCGGTAATGAGTCGGCAACCTGCCGGCCAGCAAGTAAATATGTGTCTTGGAAGGGGTATGGAACAGGAACTTTTTGATCAGTCGCATTGCGATCACTGTGCGTGCGGGGCAGGTTTGGACTTCGATTTTTCATTTGCATTCCAGCCAATCGTGGATGCAGATACCCGCCGCGTTATGGCCTATGAGGCGCTTGTGCGTGGCCTGAACGGCGAAGGGGCTCTGCAAGTGCTCGACCGGGTAACCCGCAAGAATATGTACCGGTTTGATCAGGCCTGCCGGGTTAAGGCTGTGAAGTTGGCCTCGGAGCTGGGCATGAACGCCAATCTCTGCATCAATTTCATGCCCAATGCCGTTTACAAGGCCGAGACCTGTATTCAGACCACGCTCGCAGCCGCCAACAAGTACGATTTCGATACCCGGAAACTGGTTTTCGAGTTCACGGAGGTTGAAAACCTGGCCGATACCGATCACCTGATCAGCATCATCGAGGCCTATAAGGAAATGGGTTTTTCCATCGCCCTCGATGATTACGGTGCCGGCTATTCCCGAATGAACCTGCTGACGGATACGGCGCCGCAGTACCTTAAACTGGACATGTCACTGATAAGGGACGTGGACAGCCATTCCCGTAAGCAGGCCGTGATCGAAGGGGTGCTGCTGACCAACTACCGCCTGGGAATTGCAACCATCGCAGAAGGGGTTGAGACTGAGGCTGAGTACGAGTGGTGCCGCGCCGCGGGGATCCGCTACTTCCAGGGTTATCTGCTGGCCAAACCGGGTTTCGAGACCCTGCCGGAACCCTACATCCCGAGTGACAACTAGTGTTCTATCGCGTGATTATCTTTGTGATTGGACTGGCGCTGGTCGGCCTGACCTTCGCCCTGATGTGGGCCGGCGCCGGATTCTTCCTTGAGCGGATGGGCGAGAAGGAGCGCGTGTTCGAGCGTGCGCGGCTCATCGCCATCTGGACCTTTGCCGGTTTCGGCATCGGGCTGCTGTTCATGGGCCTGGGCGGCCCGGTGCTGGGAACGGTGGCCTTCTATCGCAGTGCCCGGGCCACCGTGCCGCACATCAGTGAGGCCCGGGTTCTGCTCTGGGGGTTCTCAGTGGTCCTTCTGAGTACCGTTGTGGCCGGGGGGCTGCTCTTCGGCGGTCTGGCCCTGGTCACCTGAACCCCTGGGCGCCTTCAGGGCGTGGAGCCGTTCGCGGAACCAGTTGAGGGCCGGCTCCCGCTCGTACTGGCGGTGCCAGTAGAGATGCACATCCACCTCCGGCATGCCCTCGGGGGGCTGCAGCAGGGCCACATCCAGGTACTGGCTGATGATGTCCGCGTAGGCCTCCGGCATGGTCACCAGCAGATCCGTTTCCGCTGCTACCCGGCAGGCCGCAAAGTAGTGTTGGCAGCGCAGCGCGATCCGGCGCCGGTGCCCACGCGCACTGAGCGCGAAATCCTCAAGCCCCTGCCCCTCGGCTCTGGATGAGACCAGTACATGGCCGGCGGCCAGGTAACCTTCCAGGGTCATGCCCTGCTGTGCGATGGCTGAATCCCGCCGAGCCACAACGACCAGCCGATCCTCGTGCAGCCGCTCATGGGCGGTCTGGTCGCTCACCGGCAGCAGAACATCCACCGCGAAATCCAGCCTTCCGGCGGCCAACTGCTGCTCCATCTCCCGCCGTGGGACCCGCTGGCTGACTACCTCAATCCCCGGGTACTGCGTCATCTCCTGCATCAACGGCGGCAGGAAGGTCGCCTCCAGCACATCTCGCAGCGCGATGTTGAACACCCGTGGCTGCTGCTCGGGGGTGAACTCATGGAAGGCGTTGAGCGCGGAGTGAATCTCGCTCAGCGCGGGGTGCACGGAACTGGCCAGCCGCTGGGCCAGGGGCGTGGGCACCATGCGGTTGCCCTGGCGGCGGAAGAGGGCATCGTCGAACTGCTCCCTGAGGCGGGCCAGGGAGTGGCTGACGGCCGGCTGGGTCAGGTGCAGTATCTCGCTGGCGCGGGTGAGACTGCCTTCGCGGTAGATGGTGATGAAGACGGTGAGGAGGTTCAGGTCGAGGCGGTTACCGGGGATCATGGGGTGCGTCTCTCTGCATTAGTATTCTGCATGACATGCAATGAGGATAATTCAGTAGTCTTATTCGGTACAGGTTTCTACACTCTGACTATCAATCGCGCAGGGGTGCTTCGGGGAGGCTTCTGCGGGAAACGCCACGAGTACGTCCCTGTAGGCTGCTCTTCCGCCATCCATGGCTCCAGAGCTTCCCGCAGAAGCCTCCCCGAAGCACCCCCTCAGACACCTGTGAAAGCAGCCGGAGGTCCCCGATGGACTTTGAGCTCTCAGAAAAAGGCCAGGATTTCTACAACCGGGTTCGTCAGTTCATGAAGGACGAGATCGAACCCATCGAGGCGGATTATTTCCGCGAACTGCACAGCCGGGACAACCCCTGGGTGGTGCTGCCGGTGATCGAGGAGCTCAAGGCCAAGGCAAAGGCCCAGGGGCTCTGGAATATGTTCCTGCCCAAGAGTGAGCTGGGCGCCGGGCTGAGCAACGCGGATTACGCCGTGATCGCGGAGCAGACCGGGCGCAGTTTCATCGCACCGGAGATCTTCAACTGCAACGCGCCGGATACCGGCAACATGGAAGTGCTCTACTACTACGGCTCCGAGGAACAGCAGGAGCGCTGGCTCAAGCCGCTGCTCGCGGGGGAGATCCGCTCGGCGTTCTGCATGACCGAGCCGGACGTGGCTTCCTCGGATGCGACCAACATGGAGGCGAGGGCCACCATTGAGGGTGACGAGGTGGTTCTGAATGGTCGTAAATGGTGGAGTACGGGCATCGGGCATCCGAACTGCCAGGTTCTGATTTTTATGGGTCTGACGGACCCGGAAGCCAACCGCCACCAGCGTCATTCCATGGTCGTGGTTCCGAAGGATACTCCCGGTGTGAAAGTGGAACGCATGCTGAAGGTGTTCGGAGACGAGGATCCGCCCCATGGCCACGGCGAAGTCAGCTTCGACAACGTCCGGCTGCCAAAGAGCGCCATCATCAAGGCACCGGGGGCGGGTTTCGAGATCGCCCAGGGCCGGCTTGGCCCGGGGCGTGTGCACCACTGCATGCGGGCCATTGGCGCGGCCGAACGGGCGCTTGAGAAGATGATCCGTCGGGCTACCTCGCGCGAGGCATTCGGCAAGCCGCTGGCCAAACTTGGCGGCAACCCGGACATCATTGCCCGGGCGCGAATGAACATTGAGCAGGCGCGGCTGCTGACGCTCAAGACCGCGTGGCTGCTGGATGCCAAGGGCATTGGCGGCGCGTTGAGCGAAGTGTCACAGATCAAGGCAGTGGTTCCGGAGATGCTGTGTACTATTGTGGACCAGGCCATCCAGATGCACGGTGGCGGTGGCGTCAGTGACGATCACGAGCTGGCGGCCATGTACGGCGCGGCCCGGGCGCTGCGGCTGGCGGACGGACCGGACGAGGTTCACCGTGCCATGGTGGCGCGGTTGGAACTGGCCAAATACCGATAACAGGGGAAAGTAACGCATGAGCCAACGGGTATTCATCACCGGCGGGGCCAGTGGCCTAGGCCGGGCACTGGCACTGAACTACGCCCGCCAGGGCGCACGTGTATGCATCGGTGACATCACGCCGGAGCAGGGCGTGGAGACCGAAAACGCCATCAACGAGGCCGGTGGCGAGGGGCTGTTCCTCGAATGCGACGTGCGCCGGCTGAACAGCTTCGAGAAAGCGAAGGACGCCCTGGTGGAGCGCTGGGGCGGTGTGGACGTGGTCGTCAACAACGCGGGCGTGGCCTCGGCCGGGTCCATCGAAGACACTACCATTGCGGACTGGGAGTGGATCCTGGACATCAACGTCATGGGCGTGGTCCGGGGTTGCAAGGTGTTTACGCCGCTCCTCAAGGAGCAGGGCAGTGGCACCATTGTGAATATCGCCTCCATGGCCGGGCTGATGCTGGCGCCGCTGATGTGCAGCTACAACGTCTCCAAGGCGGGTGTGATCGCGCTTTCCGAGACCATGAACCACGAGTTCATCGATACCGGCGTGAACGTCTGCGTGGTCTGCCCGGCGTTCTTCCAGACCAACCTGACCTCGAGCATGCGCTCCAGCATCCCGGGCATCCAGAACAACGTGAACAAGCTGATGCAGCGCTCCAGCGTGACCGCGGACGACGTGGCGGAAGACATCGCCCGCGCCGTGCGTAAAGGGAGCTTCTGGGTGCTGCCGCACAAGACGGAACGCCGCCTGTGGTACGTCAAGCGCGCCAGCCCGAAGGCCTTTGACTTCCTTCTCGGGATGGAGAGCAAGCGCTGGATGAAAAAGATGCAGAAGAACTGAGCGAGGCGACCATGACCCTGATCGATCAGCCGACGGAAACCCGCGAAGGCGAGGCGCTGGACCCGACCGCGGTGGACCGCTTCATGAAGCAGCAGCTGCCGGAGCTGGAAGGCGAGCCGGTGATCCGCCAGTACCCGGGCGGTGCCTCGAACCTGACCTACCAGATCGACTACGGCGAGCGCTCCTTCGTGCTGCGGCGCCCGCCGTTCGGGCACAAGGCCAAGTCGGCGCACGACATGCTGCGCGAGGCGCGGATCATGCGGGCGCTCAAGCCGGTCTATCCCTATGTGCCGGACATCATCGCCATCTGTGATGATCATGATGTGCTGGGGGACGAGTTCTATGTGATGGAGCGCCTCAAGGGCATCATCCTGCGCCAGGACTTCCCGGAAGGGTTCGAGCTGAGCGAGTCCGACACACGCAAGCTGTGCGGCAATGTCGTGGACAAGTTGGTGGACTTGCACCGGGTGGACTACCAGGCGGCGGGTCTGGATGAGATTGGCAAGGGCGCCGGTTACGTGAAGCGCCAGATCGACGGCTGGAGCGATCGATTCCGTAAGGCGCGCACCGATGATGTGGCCGACTTCGAATCCGTCATGGCCTGGCTGCAGGAGAAGATGCCGGAGGATGTGGCCACCTGTGTCATCCATAACGATTTCCGTTTCGACAACGTGGTCCTGAACCCGGATAACCCCTTTGAGGTGATCGGCATCCTGGACTGGGAGATGGCCACCCTGGGCGACCCGCTGATGGATCTGGGCAACAGCCTGGCGTACTGGGTGCAGGCGGATGATGATCAGTTCTTCCAGATGCTGCGGCGCCAGCCCACGCACCGGCCGGGTATGATGAGCCGGGACGAGGTGGTGGCCTATTACATGGAACGCTCCGGCTTCCACGTGGATAACTTTGATTTCTACGAGGTCTACGGGCTCTTCCGCCTGGCGGGCATCGTGCAGCAGATCTATTACCGCTATTACCACGGCCAGACCCAGGACAAGCGCTTTGCCAGCTTCGGCCAGGCGGCGAATTACCTGGAACAGCGCTGCAAGCGCCTGATCGACCAGAGCAGCCTCTAGGAGCGGATGGATGGCGACACTGCATCTGATCCGCCACGGTCAGGCCAGCTTTGGGGCGTCGGACTATGACCGGCTGTCGGAACGCGGCTGGGAGCAGGGGCGTGTGCTGGGCCGCTGGGTCGGCCGGCACACGCAGCCGGAACGGCTCTTTGGCGGCGAATTGCGCCGGCATCGCGAGACCATTGAGGCGATGGCCGAGGGGTTCGGTGACGGGCTGCCCGAGCCGGCGGTACACCCGGGGCTCAACGAGTTCGATCATCGGGCCGTGCTGGATGCCTACCGGCCGGGCTGGGGAAACCCTGAAACCATGGCGCGGGAGCTGGCGAAGGAGTCGGATCCGCGCAAGGCGTTCCAGCATGCGTTCAGTGAGGCGATCCGGCGCTGGATCGGCGGTGAGCACGAGGGGGATTATTCGGAGTCCTGGCGGTCCTTTAAGGAGAGGGTGCTTACGGGATTCGAGGAGGTGATCCGTGAGGCCGGGGATGCGAAGCATGTGTTCGTGGTGACCTCGGGCGGGCCGATCAGTGTGGTGGCCCAGTCGCTGCTGGATCTGGATGACATGCGGGCGTTCCGGCTGAATGAGGTGCTGGCGAATGCGAGTGTGTCGCGGGTGCTGTTCAGTGGGGATCGGCGTTCTCTGGCTGTTTTTAACAGTTTTGGGCATCTGGAGGGGGAGGATCCTCGGCTGGTGACCTACCGTTGAGGCCTGTGTTTTCAGGACTGAGGGGTGGTTGCAGAGAGGGAAATCGGGCACTGCCAATCGGGAATCGCTATGAATCCGTCCATGGACGCTGCGCGGTCGCCATCCCTGGCGACCGAGCTTCCCGCTTGGCAGTGCCCGATTCCCCTCGATTGAACGCCACGAATTCGCAATTGATGACAACCGAGAAAACAAGGATTTTGAAATGAGTGATCTGTTTGATCTGACGGGCCGCATTGCCCTGGTAACCGGTGCCAGCCGTGGTATCGGCGAGGAAATCGCCAAGCTGCTGGCGAAGCAGGGGGCGCAGGTGATTGTGTCCAGCCGCAAGATTGATGGTTGTGAGGCGGTGGCCCAGGCGATCCGTGACGAGGGTGGCAAGGCTGAGGCTATTGCATGTCATATCGGGGAGATGGAGCAGATTGAGACCATCTTCGCGGATATTGAGGGCCGTTACGGGCGGCTGGATATTCTGGTGAACAACGCGGCGGCGAATCCTTATTTCGGGCCGATTGAGGATACGGATGAGGCGGCGTTCAACAAGACGGTGGATGTGAACATCCGGGGTTACTTCTTCATGACCAGCGCGGGTGTGAACCTGATGAAGAAGCACGGCGGTGGTTCCATCGTGAACGTGGCGTCGGTGAACGGGGTGATTCCGGGGCATTACCAGGGGATCTATTCCATCTCGAAGGCGGCGGTGATCCAGATGACCAAGTCCTTCGCCACTGAGCTGGGCACCAAGGGCGTGCGCGTGAATGCGCTGCTGCCGGGGCTGACGGATACGAAGTTCGCCAGTGCCCTGACCACCAATGATTCCATCAAGCAGCAGGCGCTGGCGCACATTCCGCAGAAGCGGATTGCTGAGCCGAGCGAGATGGCCGGAGCTGTGCTGTATCTGGTGTCGGATGCGGCCAGCTACACCACGGGCACCTGCCTGAACGTGGATGGTGGTTACCTCACCGTGTAACGTCTCCCCTATCTGTAGGAGCGCGCCTCGCGCGCGATACGATCGAATGATCGCGAGCAGGGCTCGCTCCTACGGGGCATTCTTCTCTTGTCAAACCACCTGAAATCCACCATCTTGCATTGGAGAACCTTTTTTCAGGGAAGAGCTTCAATGCCTCGACTGCCACGTGTGGTTTCGCTGCTTCTGCTGTTTGCCGGTGCCCTGCTGCTGAGTGTCCAGGCTCAGGAGGAGACGGGCGCTGATGGCGCTGCGGATGTCCGGGTCATGACGATTCAGGAGGCGATCGGGCCGGCGGTGTCGGACTGGTTCCTTCGGACGCTGGCGGAATCTGAAGAGCAGGGCGCGGATCTGCTGGTGGTGGAGCTGGATACGCCGGGTGGGCTGGATAAGTCCATGCGGGACATGATCCAGGGAATTCTCTCCTCTGAGGTGCCCGTGGCGACCTATGTCACGCCACGTGGGGCCCGCGCGGCAAGTGCCGGAACCTACCTTCTCTATGCGTCCCATATAGCGGCCATGGCGCCAGCCACCAACCTGGGTTCCGCAACGCCGGTCCAGATAGGCGGCGGTGGCGGTGACGATGAGGGCGGCGGCTCGCCTTTCAGTCTTCAGGCCGATGACAGTGGCGCGGACAGTGACGCCGGCGAAGAGGGCACTACCGGGGAAGATTCTGAGGACGGGAGTGGATCCTCTTCAGAGCAGAGTAACGATGGTGGCAATGCCAGCGCCATGGAGAAGAAGGTGGTCAATGACGCCGTGGCCTACATCCGCGGCCTGGCGGAGCTTCGCGGGCGCAATGCGGACTGGGCGGAGCAGGCGGTGCGCGAGGCGGTGAACCTGTCCTCCGGCGAGGCGCTTGAAAAGGACGTGATCGATATCCGTGCCGACAGTATTGAGGACATGCTGGCCCAGGCGGACGGCATGGAGGTGGATGTGGATGGTGTGATGCAGACACTGGCTCTGGCAGAGCATCGCATCAGCCGTGTCGACAAGGACTGGCGCACGGCGTTCCTGAGTGTGATTACGGACCCGAGCGTGGCCTACATCCTGATGCTGGTGGGCGTCTACGGCCTGATCCTCGAATTCTACAATCCGGGCATGGGTGTGCCTGGCGTGGTCGGTGCCATCTGTCTGCTGGTGGGGCTCTACGCACTGCAGATGCTGCCGATCAGCTATGTGGGGCTGGCGCTCATTCTTCTGGGGATCGGGCTCATGGTGGTCGAGGCGGTTTCACCCAGCTTTGGGATTCTGGGGCTGGGCGGTGCCGTGGCCTTTGTGATCGGATCCGTCATGCTCATGGACACGGATCTGCCAGGTTACCAGATAGCGATGCCTGTGATTGCAGCGTTCTCGGTGTCGACGGTCCTCATCATGGTGCTGGTTCTGCGTATGGCACTGCAGTCAACGCGTAAGGCGGTGGTCAGCGGTTCCGAGGGCATGGAAGGCAGCACGGCCGTGGTGATCCGTGACTTTGATGAGCAGGGACATGGTCTGGTGCGTGTGCTGGGAGAGATCTGGCAGGCGCACTCGGCGGATCCGGTTCGTGAAGGGGATGTTGTGGTTATCGAGCAAGTAGAAGGACTCAAACTGACAGTCAGGTCGGAGGGCCAGTCGAATGATTGAATATTTCACCATAGCCATTGTACTGATCGTCATCAGTCTGCTGGTGAGCATGTTCCGGATCCTGCGGGAGTACGAACGGGGTGTGATCTTCCTGCTTGGCCGGTTCCAGAAAGTGAAGGGGCCGGGCCTGATCATCGTGATCCCGTTCATCCAGCAGATGGTCAAAACGGATTTGCGCACCATTGTGCTGGATGTGCCCTCCCAGGATGTGATCTCGCGGGACAACGTCTCCGTGAAGGTCAACGCGGTGCTGTATTTCCGGGTCATGGACCCGCAGAACGCAGTCATCAACGTTGAGAACTTCTACGCTGCGACCAGCCAGCTGGCCCAGACCACGCTGCGCTCGGTGCTGGGCAAGCATGAGCTGGATGACATGCTGGCCTCCCGTGATCAGCTCAATGAGGACATCCAGGAGATTCTGGATGCCCAGACTGATGCCTGGGGCATCAAGGTTGCTAACGTGGAGATCAAGCATGTGGATCTGGACGAGTCCATGATCCGCGTTATTGCGCGCCAGGCGGAGGCTGAGCGTACACGGCGGGCTAAGGTTATCCATGCCGAGGGTGAGCAGCAAGCCTCCGAGCGGCTGCTGGAGGCGGCGCGGACGTTGTCGAAGCGTTCCGAGGCGCTGCAGCTGCGGTATCTGCAGACTCTCACCGATATCGCCAATGATAAGACCAATACCATTGTCTTCCCTGTGGACCTGCTGCGGGATCTCAAGAAGACAGTGGCAGGCATGGAGACGCCGGAGCCGGACGACGGGGAAGAGGGGGCCACGTCCCATTCATCCTCGGATTTCCCGGATACCAGTGCTGTTCTCGGCGGTGAGGAGGGCGGCAAGGTATGACGGAGGCACCGGAGAAACCCTATGCTCCGGCCTGTGAGCGCAACCAGGAGTCGATACGGGAGGTCCTTGCCGAGATTCTGACCCAGCCGGCGAAGGTACTGGAGCTGGGCAGCGGGACCGGGCAACACGCCGTCTACATGGCCCGCCATCTGCCTCATCTGGACTGGCAGCCCACGGATATTGCGGAGAATCTTCCCGGTATCCGGCTCTGGCGGCGCGAGGCCGCGCTGCGGAATCTCCGGGATCCGGTCGAGGTGGACGCCCTTGATGATGGAATCCGTCTCGGCGAAACCTTTGATGCGGTGTTCACGGCCAACACGGTGCACTTCGTTTCCTGGCGGATTGTGCATGGCCTCCTGGCCATCAGTGCGTCGCATCTGCGCCCGGGTGGCGATCTGCTGATCTACGGCCCCTTCAATGAAGATGGGGGCTATACCAGTGAAGGTAACGCGGAGCTGGATGCCTGGCTGCAGGAGCGCGATCCGGCCAGCGGCATCAAGGACCGGGCGGTCTTCAATGCGCTGGCGGCGGACTATGGCTTTGAGGCCGTGGAGCGCTTCCGCATGCCGGCCAACAACCAGCTCCTGAGACTGGTGCGCGGCGCCGCCTAGCAGCAGGCGCCGCCCGCATCCTCACCCGAGGTCGGGTCACCAAAGGGCAGCGCGGTGCCGCAGCCTTCGAAAATCCCGAAATGCGTGCTGAAATCGCCGATGAACCGGAAGTGTTCGGCGAAGCGGGTGTCCGCCAGCATCATCCAGGTGTTGCCGCACACCGGGAAGACACGCCCGCGCTCGATATGGTGGTGTTTGTCCAGCCGGCATACCGCTTCCTCGCCGGCAATGGTGCCCTGGTAGATCACGGCCTGGCCGTAATCCTCGCAATGGGGCTCCAGTTCCGGCAGCTTGAACAGCCGGTAGGTGGCGGAGAAAAATCGCGCCGGCGCGAGCCGGGCCTCAATGGCCTCATTCTCGATGGTCAGAGGCCGATCCTCGACCAGGCGCGGGTCGGTGAAGCCGGTTTTCCGCGACAGGTTCTCGAAATCATTCCAGTAGAGCGCACCGGACAGACATTCGCCGTAAAGTACCGGGTCCTCGCGCAGGTGGGCGGGAATGCGCCGGTCCGCGTAGACGTCGGAGAAGTAGAATTCGCCTCCGGGCTTGAGTACCCGCCGTACTTCCGAGAGCACCTTTTCCTTGTCCGGACTCAGATTGATCACGCAGTTGGAGATGACGATGTCGAAGTAGTCGTCCTCAAGGTCGAGTTCGTCCAGCTGCTCAATGTAGCCCTCAATGAAACGTACATTGGAGTGGGCATGGCCGAAGGTCTCACGGTGGTATTCCTGGTGGCGGCGGGCGATGGCCAGCTGTTCCGGGGTCATGTCCACGCCGACAACCTCGCCTTGTTCGCCGACCAGCTTCGACAGCACGTAGCAGTCACGGCCGCTGCCGCTGCCGAGATCCAGAATGCGTGCGCCCTCCAGCAGCTGGGGCGCGACCAGGCCGCAGCCGTAGTAGTGGGAGAGCACTTCATCATGCAGGCTGGCCAGAATCGGCTTGAGCCATTCCGGTGGTTCCTGGTCACAGCAGGCGTTGGTCTGCAGGTCCTGTGTGCCCTGGAGCTGGCGGCCGTAGTAATCCTGAACGTCTTCTCTCATAATGCCCTGCGTTTCTCTGTTCTGTGAATGCTGCCCTTTCAGACTCGTTACCGGAGCGTATGTTACACAACCCCGACCCTTACTGCCCGGTGTGCGAGGATGATACGACACACGCGTTCATGGCGATTGGCGAGCGCGACTACTGGCGCTGCCGGCAGTGCGAAGCCACCTTCCTGGAACCGTCCCAGAGGCCTGATGCCCGGACCGAAAAGGCCGAATACGATCAGCACGACAATGATGTGGCCGATCCCGGCTACCGGGGATTCCTCGCCCGGCTTTCGGACGAGCTGATTCCACGCCTGGCGCAGGGAGACCGGGTGCTGGATTTCGGCTGCGGGCCCGGACCGGCGCTCGTGGCCATGCTGCGGGAGGCCGGGTTGACGGCGGAAGGCTATGACCCTTTCTATGCGCCGGATGAGGCGCTGCTTGAGTGGTGGTACCAGGCGGTTACCTGCACCGAAGTGGTTGAGCATCTGCATGACCCGGCAGGGACCTTCCGGCTGCTGGACCGGCTTCTGGCACCCGGAGGCTGGCTGGGCGTGATGACCTGCTTCCAGACGGATGACGATCGGTTTGCCAACTGGCACTACCGGCGCGATCCAACGCACGTGGTGTTCTACCGGGAAGCCACGCTGCACTGGGTGGCGGCGCACTTTGGGTGGAGTTGCGAGGTGCCACGCAAGAATGTGGCACTGATGCGGAAACCGCTCTAGGCGCCGTCGCGGTCCAGGTACTGTTTCTTGCCCTGCACGCCATCCCATTCCTCGGCGTCGGCCGGCGGGTCTTTCTTCTCGGTGATGTTAGGCCATTTGGCGGCCATGTCGGCGTTGATCTCGAGGAATTCCTGCTGGTCATCCGGCAGTTCGTCCTCGGAGTAGATGGCCTCGGCCGGGCATTCCGGTTCACAGAGCGCACAGTCGATGCACTCGTCCGGATCGATGGCCAGGAAGTTTGGCCCCTCGTAGAAGCAGTCCACGGGGCAGACTTCCACACAATCCGTGTATTTGCACTTGATGCAGTTTTCAGTAACGACAAACGTCATGGTTACGTCCTGGCGATGGTTCAGGCGGCTATTCTAGGGTCAGGCGGCGGGGCCTGCAATGACCGGACTCAATCCCCACCAAGGCGCTGCCGCAGGCGCATGCGCAGTTCATACAGGGTGTTAAGGGCGTCACGCGGGGTCATGCCGTCCGGATCCATGCCAAGGATATCACGTTCCTCCGGCGAGGGTTCCAGGCTGGCGAACATGTCCGCCTGCATGACCGAGGCGGGTGCCGGTTCGGCGCGCGTTGCGCCAGCGCTGCCTTCGAGTTCGTCGAGTTTGCGGCGGGCGTTGTCGATGACGTCCGCCGGCACGCCGGCCAGGCGCGCCACCTGGAGGCCGTAACTCCGGCTGGCAGCCCCTTCATGGACACTGTGCAGGAAGATAATGCTGTCCTCGTGCTCGGTGGCGGTCAGGTGCACGTTGCGGGCGTTGTCGGTCTGCTCCGGCAGGCTGGTGAGCTCGAAATAGTGGGTGGCGAAGAGGGTATAGCTGGCTACTTCCCCGGCAAGTCGTTCGGCTGCCGCCCACGCGAGTGAGAGGCCGTCAAAGGTGCTGGTGCCGCGCCCCACCTCGTCCATCAGTACCAGGCTCTCGGGGGTGGCGTTGTGCAGGATGTTGGCGGTTTCGGTCATTTCCACCATGAAGGTGGAGCGGCCACTGGCGATGTCGTCCGAGGCGCCCATGCGCGTGAAGATGCGGTCCACCGGGCCCAGTGTGGCGCTTTCGGCGGGCACATGGCTGCCGCAGTAGGCCAGCAGGGTGATCAGCGCGGTCTGGCGCATGTAGGTGGATTTACCGCCCATGTTGGGGCCTGTGATCACCAGCATGCGGTTGCGGTCGTCCAGGTGCAGGTCGTTAGGGACGAAGGGCGCATCCTGCAGGTACTCCACCACCGGGTGGCGACCCTGGCTGATGGCAATGCCGGGCTCGTCGCTGAACGTCGGGGCATTGAAGCGCAGGCTCTGGGCGCGCTCGGCGAAGTTGGCGAGGACGTCCAGCTCGCACAGCGCTCGCGCGGTGTCCTGCAGGGCGGAAAGGTCCTCGGCCACATGCCGTACCAGCTCATCGTAAAGGTGCTTCTCGCGGGCCAGGGCGCGGCTTTTGGCGCTCAGGGCCCGATCCTCGAATTCCTTGAGTTCCGGCGTAATGAACCGCTCGGCGTTCTTCAGCGTCTGGCGGCGGATGTATTCAGTGGGCGCGTGGTCGGACTGGGCGCGGCTGATCTCGATGTAGTAGCCGTGAACCCGGTTGTAGCCCACCTTGAGGGTGCTGATGCCGGTGCGCTCGCGTTCGCGCTCCTCAACCTGCATGAGGTAGTCGCCGGCGTTCTCGCTCAGGCCTGTGAGCTCATCCAGCTCCTCGTCATAGCCCGACCGCAGGACGCCGCCGTCGCGCACGACAACGGGCGGGTTGTCCACGATGGCCCGCTCCAGGGTCTCCGCCAGTCGCGGGTAGGTGCCGATTCGCTCGGCAATGGCCTGCAGATGGGGGAGTTTCAGTGCGGCCAGATCCTGCTGGAGTTCCGGCAGGGCAACCAGGGCATCACGCAGGCGGGCCAGGTCCCGGGGCCGCGCCGAACCGAGGCCGACACGCGACAGAATGCGTTCAATATCGCCAATCCCGCGCAGACGATCGTGGATGGTTTCGTGGTGGTGGCCTTCGAGAAGGGCGCTGACGCTGTCGCGGCGGTCACTGACGACGCCGGTGTCCCGCAGCGGGCGGTTGAGCCAGCGCCGCAGCAGGCGTCCGCCCATGGCGGTCGCGGTGCGGTCCATGACCGAGGCCAGGGTATTCTGCTGGCCGCCGCCCAGATTGGTGTCGATCTCCAGGTTGCGGCGGCTGGCCGCGTCCATAACCACGCTCTCCTCGCGTCGCTCGCGGCTGAGTCGACGGATATGGGGGAGGTTGTTGCGCTGGGTGTCGCGGGCGTACTGCAGCAGGCAGCCGGCGGCCTGGACCGCCAGGGTCAGGTCCTCGCAGCCGAAACCACGCAGGTCGCGCACCTGGAGCTGGCGTGTCAGCAGCCGATGGGCGGATTCCATCTCAAACAGCCAGGGACCCTGGCGGCGTATGCCGTTGTAGCCTTCCAGCAGCTCCGGGTTGGGAAAGTCCTCGCTGATCAGGATTTCCGCAGGCTGGAGCCGCTCAAGCTCGGCCCCCAGAGCTTCCTCTGAATCCACCTCCTGGACCGCGAACTGCCCGGAGGAGACCTCCAGCGTGGCGATGCCGAAGGCGCCCTTGTGGGCGTGGATCGCCAGCAGCAGGTTATCCCGGCGTTCCTCCAGCAGCGCCTCGTCGCTCAGGGTGCCCGGGGTGACAATGCGCACCACCTCGCGGTCCACCGGGCCCTTGGTGGTTTCCGGGTCGCCGGTCTGCTCGCAGATGGCGATGGCGTGGCCACCACGGACCAGGCGCGCGATGTAGTTCTCCGCGGAATGATAGGGCACCCCCGCCATGGGGATTGGCTGGCCCGCGGACTGGCCGCGGGCGGTCAGGGTAATGTCCAGCATTTCCGCGGCGCGGCGGGCATCTTCATAGAACAGTTCGTAGAAGTCGCCCATGCGGTAGAACAGCAGCTCGTTCGGGTGCTGGGCCTTGAGCTGGAGATACTGGCGCATCATGGGCGTATGACTGCTGAGATCGGGTTCCGCTGCGGACATGACCTGTTCTTGTGCCTGCTGATCTGATGGAATGCACGATTCTAGTCCGATGAACCCGCGAACGAAACGGAGAGCAGTATGGTAGAACCATCCGATACCAGCCTGGCGCAGGATGCCGCCTTACTCGGTGAGTGCCTGCGTGGCCAGGGGCGGGTGATCGCGACCGCCGAATCCTGCACGGGCGGCTGGATCGCCAAGTGCCTGACCGATACCTCGGGCAGTTCCGACTATTTCGAGACCGGACTGGTCACCTACAGCAACACGGCCAAGGAAAATATGCTTGGGGTTCCCGCAGGGATCCTTGCTGGCCATGGCGCGGTTTCCTCCGCCGTGGTGTCCGCCATGGTGTCGGGCACGCTTGAGAAAACCGGAGCGGACGTGGCCGTGGCGGTCAGCGGTATTGCTGGCCCCGGCGGCGGCAGTGCCGAGAAACCGGTGGGTACCGTCTGGTTCGGCTGGGGGGTGGCTGGCAGCACGCCTGTGACCACCTGCAAGCAGTTTGAGGGTGACCGGGACCAGGTCCGTCGGGACGCCGTTCGGTTTGCCCTGACGCGCCTGAAGCGATGGCTTCAGGATGACCGTTGAATCAGTGATCAGGTCTGTGCATAATACTGTCCATACATACAGTTCGGGTGTTCCCGAACACGTCGTGATTACGGCAGGCAGCAACCGACCAGAAGGCAGAAGCAATGGATGACAACCGCAAAAAGGCACTGAACTCCGCGCTTTCCCAGATTGAACGCCAGTTCGGAAAGGGCGCGGTCATGAAGATGGGCGACCAGCCGAGGGAAGCCATGCCGGCGGTGTCGACCGGCTCACTCGGGCTGGACGTGGCCCTGGGGATCGGTGGCCTGCCGCTGGGGCGAGTAGTCGAGATCTTCGGCCCGGAATCCTCCGGTAAGACAACACTCACGCTCCAGGTGATCGCCGAAGCCCAGCGTGCCGGCAAGACCTGTGCGTTTGTGGACGCAGAGCACGCCCTGGATCCAATCTACGCCGAGAAGCTGGGCGTGGACATCAACGAGCTTCTGGTCTCGCAGCCGGACACCGGTGAACAGGCCCTTGAGATCTGCGACATGCTGGTACGCTCCGGTGCCGTGGATGTGGTCATTGTGGACTCGGTGGCAGCGCTGACACCCAAGGCGGAGATCGAAGGTGAAATGGGTGATTCCCACGTGGGGCTGCAGGCACGACTCATGTCCCAGGCGCTGCGTAAGCTCACCGCCAGCGTCAAGACCTCCGGCACCATGCTGGTGTTCATCAACCAGATCCGGATGAAGATTGGTGTGATGTTCGGCAACCCAGAGACCACCACCGGGGGTAACGCCCTCAAGTTCTATTCCTCGGTTCGGCTCGATATCCGTCGCACGGGGTCGGTGAAGGAAGGTGAGGAAGTGACCGGTAACGAGACCCGGGTCAAGGTTGTGAAGAACAAAGTGGCGCCCCCCTTCCGCCAGGCTGAATTCCAGATCATGTACGGGACCGGTATCAACCGCATGGCGGAGATCATCGATATGGGGGTCAAGGAAGGCCTGGTGGAGAAGTCCGGTGCCTGGTACAGCTACAAGGGCGACAAGATCGGCCAGGGCAAGGCGAATGCCAGCAAGTTCCTGAGTGACAACCCGCAGATCGCCACTGAAGTTGAGAGCCAGATCCGTGAGCGGCTGATGCCCAAGCCGAACGAGGCAGCTGGCAAGGAAGAAGCCGCAGGCGACGATGCCCTGACAGAAGACACCAGTGAGGACCTGCTCTGAGGCATGGTGATTCCCCCGGATCAGCTTTCCGCTGACGCGCTCGAGGCATTGATCGAGGAGTACTGTATCCGGGAGACGGGCGGAACGGATGTTGAAGACCCCCTGGCCAACTGCCGCGAGCAGGTGGCCAGGGCTGTGGCCCGTGGCCAGCTTGTTGTTCTTCATACCCCCTATAACCCCAATCAGGTCGCAACACTGGTGCCGGCCGACCAACTGGACGACAATGAGGGTCCGGAAGAACAGCAGGGAGACTCGGCACTGTGAGCAAGTGGTCCACACTCGGCATTGAGCAGACCCATGATCCCGAGGCCATTGAGGCGGCCTTCGAGCATCAGTTGCGATTCGTGGATCCCGATACCAACCAGGAGCGCTACCAGACGCTGGTCCAGGCCTACGAGGCCGCCATGCGGGAAGCGGGTGCTGCGCCACAGGATCGGGACTTCGGAGCTGAGGCAGGATCTGGATCCGACGACCCTTCTCCTCAGGGTGGTGAAAAAGCTGTGCGTATGCCTGATCCGCCGACCCAGGAGGCCGAGATTGACGCCGGTCGGGTTATGACGGAGCTGGAAACCGTTTTCTCCAACCAGGGATGGCGGGATGATCTGCGGCGCTGGCGGGCTCAGCTTGAGGGCGAGCGGGCGCACAAGCCCGGCGTGACCGAGGTGCTTCGTTTCAATGTATTCGACTTCCTCTCACGCCAGGCAGGCTCTGACGGGCCGCCGGTCTCTGAAGAGGTGTTCAGTTACCTGGATGAGCGGCTGGGCTGGCGACAGCATCGCGACCAGCTTGAGCAGGCGTTCCCGCCAGAGCGGGTAAGGGCGTTGCTTGGCGGCGGTAGCCATGAGGCCGGATCACCCCTGGATATGGGGGAGCCCCTCCCGGACGCCGGAGAGGGTGAGGGCACTGGAAACCTGACGACGAGTGGCTTCGGGGTTGCTCTGATCGGTTGGATCATTGCGATGATCATTCTGACCATGCTGTTCAGCGGTATGCGCTGAGCAGCATGGTCAGCGACGGTACCGGGCGACCTGGCGGCGACAGAATGCCTCGATCTGGGAGAGGGCATTGTCGATGGTACGGGAGTAATGGCCTCTGATCGCACAATAGGTGAACTGGATACCGACCCGGTACCGGCCGTCCTCTTCCGCCACGCAGCTCATGACCCGACCACCCACATCCGACTGGGTGATGTATTCCCCCCGGAAATCCATCCGCAGGCGGGCGCCGGCGCGGAAGGCCTCATCCGTGAGGATGGCCGTGCCGTATCGATTGATATCAAGGCACTCGACCGCACGACCTTCCCGTTCCCAGTTCAGCAGGCGCCTGGTGCGGATGCGCACGCTCAGGTAGGGCGCTTCAAAGCGCGGCTGGATGCGTTGTTCACTGCCACGGAGCTGGTCGGACCATGAGGTGCTCTGCGGCCGACTGTCCGAGCTGGAGTCATGGCGCTGACGGCGATCCCTGCGCAAAGCGAAGGGCGAGCGCGCGAGATCCATGGTGATCCCGGAGGAGTCACTCTGAGTACTCATTGGCGGCTACAGCCTCTTCATTCAGGTGGAGTGTTGTATTTATTGGTAGCATTGGATTGTCGCGCAATCGGTTCCTGAGTCAAAGCTGGTTCCGAAAATCCTGTGACGGACATCACATCAGGGCGGTTGAGAGCGGCATGATGCGCCTCTTGTTATTCCATGTGAGGCCTGTAAAGTGCGGCCTCTGACCGTTCCCCAGACATGACGGGTTGATTGAGTTGAAGCCACTCCCCCAGAAACAGCTGTACAAGGCCTGCGTCCTCAGGGACCTGCCGTTCCGGAATACGGACGCGCTCGAACCCCTCAATGAGATCGTCGGCCAGGACCGGGCCCGGGAGGCCGTCCGGTTCGCCCTTGCCATGCCCCACAATGGCTACAACGTCTATGCGTTGGGTCGCTCCGGGCTGGGCAAGCGGACCATGATGCTGCGTTACCTTGCACACCGTGACGAAACCCATGCCCCGGCCAGCGACTGGTGCCATGTCGCCAATTACGATGACCCGCGTAACCCCAGGGTACTTCGGCTCCCGGCGGGGGTTGGCGAGCGCCTGCGGCATGATGTGGATCGCCTGGTGTCGCGCCTGGTGAAGGTGATTCCACAGGCCTTTGACAGCGAAACCTTCCAGAGCCGCTTTGAGGATCTCAAGCAGCGCTACGCCGGCCGCCAGGAAGAGGCGCTCAACGCGCTGGCGTATGAGGCACGTGAGCAGGGTGTGGATCTGTCCATGAGTACGCCGGGCGGTTATCGCCTGACGGCGCTCAACGGTAATGAACCGCACACCAATGAGTCGTTCAGTGCGTTGTCCGAGGAGGAGAAACGCCAGTTTGAGGACATCATCCGTGAACTGGAAAAGAAACTCCGTCGCGTTATGCGCCAGATCGCCGAGTGGGAGGAGGAACACGCCGAGCAGCAGCAGAAGCTTAATGAGGAGACCGTGGAGCACGTGGCGGCGCACCTGATTGACGAGCTGTCCGAGCGGTACAGTGATTACGAAGGTGTTCCCGAGCACTTTCGCGCCATGAAGAAGGATATCGCGAACAATCTCGATATTTTCCTCGAAGACAGTGAGGATAAGGCGGCTTTTGCCTATGCCTCGATGGAGCAGCGGCTGCCCCGGCGCTATCGCATCAATCTTCTGGTGTCCCGTCAGGATGAATCCGTACCGGTGGTGGTGGAGGATAATCCGACTTACCACAACCTGTTCGGCTTCATCGAGACGGTGACCTACAAGGGCACGGTCTACACGGATTTCTCGCTGATTCGGCCAGGGAGTCTGCACCGGGCCAACGGCGGTTATCTGCTCATGGACGCCACCAAGGTTCTGGAGCAGGGCTTTGTGTGGGATGCCCTCAAGCGCGCGATCCGTTCACGCGAGATCAGCATCCATTCGCTGGAACGGGAACTGACTCTTTCCGGCACCATATCGCTTGAGCCGGAAGCAGTGCCGCTGGACGTAAAGCTTGTGCTGTTCGGAGACCGCGAAACCTGGCTCCTGCTGCAGGAATACGACCCGGAATTCGCGGAGCTGTTCCGTGTGACCGCGGATTTCGAGAATGAGATGCCGCGCACCACCGAGAGCCAAACGCTGTACGCCAAGTTCATTGCAAGCCTTTGCCAGGACAAGGGTCTGCTGCCGTGCAGCAAACAGGCCGTAGCACGGGTGATCGAGTACAGTTCCCGGCTGGCGGAACACCAGAGCCGCCTGTCGCTGCACGCGGTGGACATTGCCAATGTCCTGCGCGAATCGGACTTCCATGCCCGTGGTGGCAACGCCGACGGCATTGACCGGGTGCATGTGGACCAGGCGCTTACCAGTGCCGACTACCGCAGTGGACGTATCCGGGATGAGTTCCTGCAGGGCTTCGCCGATGGTTCCATGCTGCTATCGTTCAGTGGCCGTTCCGTGGGGCAGGTCAATGGGCTGTCGGTACTGTCCACCGGCGGCTATGAGTTCGGGCTTCCGAACCGGATCAGTGCCACCTGTCAGTATGGCGATGGGGATGTGATCCACATCGAGCGGGATGTGAAACTGAGCGGTTCCATCCACTCCAAGGGCGTGATGATCCTCTCGGCCTGGCTGTCGTCGCGGTTCGCCCGCGAGCACCCCATGCCGCTGACCGCGACACTGACATTCGAGCAGTCCTACGCGGAAATAGACGGTGACAGCGCCTCGCTGGGGGAACTCTGTGCCATCGTCTCATCTCTGGCCCAACAGCCGGTGCGTCAGGATATGGCGGTGACCGGCTCGGTTAACCAGTACGGTGAAGTCCAGCCGGTTGGCGGCCTCAACGAGAAGGTGGAAGGCTTTTTCGATGCCTGTGTGGCCCGTGGTGACGCCGAGGGCAAAGCGGTGATCCTGCCTGCCTCCAACACCCAGAACCTGATGCTGGCGACCCGCGTGCGGGATGCCGTAAAGGATCAGGGTTTCCGGGTCTACGCCGTATCGCGGGTTGAGGAGGCGCTTGAGCTGATGCTGGGCCTGCCCGCGGGGGAGCCGGACAAAAACGGCCAGTATCCGCCGGATACCCTTTATGGGCTCATTGATCAGCGGCTTACCGAGCTGCGGCGTCGACAAGACGACGAAAAGTCAGATTGACCCGTGGCGCCACCGGCTTCCGGGTCTTCGGCAGCGCGTGCTGCCATTGGGCCTGCACGCCAGCCGGCATCACCAGCAGGCTGTTGTGGGGCAGGTCGATGCTGAGGGTGCGACCATGGTCGTGACGGTGGCGGAACCGGAAGCGCCGGGTGCCACCCAGGCTCAGTGAGGCAATGACCGGGTCCGGACCCAGTTCGGGCTCGTCATCACTGTGCCACCCCATGCTGTCGTTGCCGTGGCGGTAGTGGTTGGCCAGCACACTGTTGAAGCGCTCGCCCGCTGTCTCGCCAACTTTCCGAGCCAGGGGTTTCAGCCAGTCCGGCCAATGCTCCGGCTCCATGGTCTGGCCGGAATAGCGGTAAGTGAGCCCGTCCTCCGCGATCCAGCATTGCTGCCTTGGGATAGGGTGCTCCCGGCCAAACAGGGTGATCCGGTCCTGTCGCCAGGGGATGCGTTCCTGCAACAGGGCGAGCAGTTCATCCGCTTCGTCCGGTGCCAGGAAGGGCTGGCACAGGGGCAGCTGAAAAGGGGGCAGTTCGTGGCGCAAGACGTCTCCGCGGTTGCAGTGGTTGACCAGGTTCGCTAACAATAACGGGCATTTCCTCACTCTCAAACCCGGAGGTTCCGCGTGTCGCGCGTTCTGTGGTTAATCGGCCTGATGTTCTTTCCTGTTTCCCTGATGGCGCTGGAGCTGGAAGGACCCAGGACGCAGGGGACCCTGCTGCGGGGCAGTGTTGAGCCCGGCAGTGAAGTCCATCTCAATGATGAGTCCGTGGAGGTGACTGACTCCGGCCGGTTCGCACTCGGTTTTGGCCGTGATGCGGGTCGCGAACACGAACTGGTCGTGGTTGGCCCTGATGGTGAGCGCAAGGTCCGGACCCTGGAGCTGGAAGAGAGGGATTACGAGATACAGCGGGTTGATGGTGTTCCCGACGAGACCGTAACCCCGGACGAGGATGCGCTGGAGCGCATCCGCGCCGAGGCGAAGCGCGTGCAGGCTGCGCGCAGGGACCGATCACAGCGTGATGACTTCGTCGGCAGCTTTATCTGGCCTGTGGCCGGAACCGTGACCGGCGTCTACGGCAGCCAGCGCTATTACAATGGTGAACCCCGCCAGCCGCATTACGGTGTCGATGTCGCCGCCGAAACCGGCACGCCGGTGGCGGCGCCGGCAGGCGGGCGTGTGGTGCTGGTGGAGCCGGATCTCTACTTCTCGGGTGGCACCCTCATTCTGGACCACGGTTACGGGGTCTCCTCGACCTTCCTTCACCTCAGCGATATTCACGTGAGCAAGGGCGATGAAGTGGCCCAGGGCGACACTCTGGGCGAGGTGGGGGCATCAGGGCGTGCGACCGGTGCTCATCTGGACTGGCGGATGAACTGGAGAGAGGAACGTGTTGATCCAATGACCGTGGCGCCACCACTGGTGGATGGCGCCACGACCATGCCCTGAGCCGGGCGACAGCAATCAGTAAAGGAGTGTTCCAATGGCGGAGACCGAGCAGACGGTCTACATCGTAGAGGACGACGAAGCGGTCCGTGATTCCCTGTCCATGCTGCTGCGCTCCGAGGGGCTGGCGGTGCAGGGCTACGAGCGTGCCACCCGCTTTCTGGAGGACTGGCACTCCGGTATGCAGGGCTGCATGGTGCTGGATATCCGCATGCCGGAGATGGACGGCATGGAACTGCAGGATGAGCTGATGGAGCGCGGTTCAACCCTGCCGATCATCTTCGTGACCGGCCACGGTGATGTGCCGCTGGCGGTTGAGGCCATGCGCAAAGGCGCCGTGGATTTCATCGAGAAGCCCTATCGTGAGGATCAGCTGATGGAAAAGATCCGGGGCGCGCTGGCCGCGGATGCGGAGCAGCAGCAGGGCCGCGAACACAAGCGCGGGATCGAAGAGCGCCTGGATCAGCTGACACCGCGTGAACGTGAGATCATGGACCGTATGGTTGCGGGGCAGGCGAACAAGGTGATTGCCATTGAGCTCGACATCAGCCAGCGGACCGTTGAGATCCACCGCTCCCGGGTGATGCACAAGATGGGAACCCATTCACTGGCACAGCTGGTGCGCATGGTCATGAGTGTGCGGGACGGGGATGCGGGATGAGCACGGTCAGCGAGACGCCGACCGACCCGGAGCAGGCCTGTGTCCTGCTGGTGGACGACAACCCCCAGAACCTGAAGGTTCTCTACGAAACACTGCGTGACAAGGGCTACCAGCTGTTGATTGCCAATGACGGCGAAAAGGCCCTGCAGCTGGCCCGCCGGCACACGCCGGAAGTGATCCTGCTGGACATCATGATGCCGGGTATGGACGGCTTCGAGGTGTGTCAGCACCTGCGGGCCGATACGAGCACCGCCCTGAGTGCCATCATCTTCCTCTCTGCACTGAATGACATCGATGCCAAGGTCAAGGGATTCAACATGGGCGGGGCGGACTACATTGCCAAGCCCTTCCAGGCCCAGGAGGTCATGGCCCGCGTGGATACCCAGATCCGGGTTATCCAGCTTGAGCGTGCCATGCAGGCGCGTAACCGGCAGCTCGAGAGTGAACAGGCAAGCCTGCTCAATGCCATCTTCGAGGGCATCTATGGCCTTGACCCCGAGGGAGTGATTACCTTTGCCAACCCGGCCGCCGCGGAGATTGCCGGTGCGGATCAGCAGGCGCTGGTTGGACGCAATGTCGGCGAGCTCCATTTCACCGATGAATCCGGCAGCGTTGCCGCTCACGCACGTCGGGTTCTGTGCCGGGATGAGGCGGCGGTGCTGCGACGGGGTGTGACCATGGCGCGTGCGGATGGGAGCCACTTTCAGGCTGAATACCGCGCTGCGCCGCGTTTTGAGGGGGGCGAGCTGACCGGCAGCGTGCTGGTGTTCCGGGACATCACCGAGGAACTGGCCCAGGAGCGAGCACTTGAGGAAACACGGGACCTGGTTGCTGAGCAGCGTGAACAGCTGGGGCGTGCGTCGCGCCTGTCCATCATGGGCGAGATGGCTGCCGGTGTGGCGCATGAAGTGAATCAGCCGCTGACGGCCATTACCAATTACGTAAGCCTGGTCTGCCGTATGATGGAAAAGGATACCCTGGATCAGGATGCGCTTTCGGAAGTGCTGGAAAAAATCACCGCCCAGTCCCACCGCGCGAGCGAAGTTATCCGCCGCATCCGCCAGTTCGTGCACCAGCCGGCCAGTGGCAGGGAAACCGTCGATGTGGCCCGCCTGCTGGCGGAAAGCCGGGAGTTTGCCGAGGTGGACTCGCGCAATAATGCGGTGGATGTGAGCCTTTCGATTCCTCCGCATCTGCCCTATGCCGTGGCGGATCCGGTGCAGGTGCAGCAGGTGGTGCTCAACCTGATTCGCAATGCGCTGGAGGCCACGCGCAACTGCGGCAGTGGGGAACCCGTCGACGTCAGTGCCGAGGGCCTTGAGAGCGCGGTCTGTGTCCGCGTCGCGGATCGTGGCTGTGGGCTGCCCGATGACGCGGAGGAGCGACTGTTCCAGCCGTTCTATTCCAACAAGGACGAAGGGATGGGCATTGGGCTGTCCCTGTGCCGCAGCCTGATCACGGGCCAGGGCGGCGAGATCGGGTTCGAGCGCCGCGAGGGCGGGGGTACCGCATTCTGGTTTACCCTGCCGCTGGCGGACGGCACCGTGCCCGACCCCGATTGACCCTCAGCCGCGGCTGAGCATCCCCTCCAGGTGGGGCGCCGAGGCGTCCTTGTTCAGGAGTCGGAACGGGGTCTCCTCGCGGTTGCGCTCCCAGGTGAGGATGCCCGTTCCAGGCAGGAAAAACGGTTTCTTGAACTGGGCTTCAACCGTCACCTTCTCCAGTGGCCCATCCGCTTTTTCCATCAGTGCCAGACAGTGGGCTTTGCTCCACATGCCATGGGCAATGTTGCGCGGGAAGCCAAAAGCCTTGGCCGACAGCGGATGCAGGTGGATTGGGTTCATGTCGCCTGACACGCGCCCGTAGCGGTAACCGATGTTGCCGGGCGCCTGCACCGTGGCCTGGCCGGAGAGCATCGCCGGGGCCTCCGGCGGCTCCTTTTTCCCGCCGCCGTCGCCTGAGGGCTGGCGATAAAGAAGGGTGCTGTACTCCGTCCAGATGACCTGACCGGAAGCGCTGGCCTCGGTGAGGATATCGAATTCAAGGCCGCGCTCGGTGTCCGTGGCGTTGGCAATCCGCGCCTGCAGCTCGATGATTTCGCCCTGATGGATGGCCCGATGCTGTTCAATCCGGTTGCGCAGGTGCACCAGGCCCATCAGTGGCAGCGGGAAGGCGGCATCCGTCATCAGCCGGATATGCAGTGGGAAAGCCAGTATGTGCGGCCAGGTGATGGGGCAGCGGCTGCTGGTCTCAAAGCCGCAGACCTCGCGGTAGCGGCGCAGGTCCGCGGTGTCCGTGCGCACGCCTTCAATCCCGGCACTGAGCGTGGGCATGTCGTCCGCCGCGTGGCGTCCGCCCTTGCCGCCGGCGATCAGAGCCTTGCCGTACATGGGGAGCAGTGCGGGTCCGTGAAAACGGTAATGGGCTGTCTGGTTCATAAGCGTCCGGTTTGTGTCTAGACTGAGAGATGTGTCACAGCTTGATGTCATTTGGGCCAATCGGCATGTATGATGTCACGAAGAATGCACATGCACTATAAAAGCGTCAATTGCGCGATGACCGCCGTCAAACGGCATTGAGGTCAAAACAACAATAGGCCGGGAAGCGACAGTATGCAGGAACAACGGGATTCAGGGGTCCTGTTTCGGCTGGTGTACCAGGCGATGCAGCGGGCCGGAGTCGATACCGACGCGATATTCCGCCGTCTTGGGGTGGACGAGAACTACCTCAAGCGGGAAAACCTTCGAACCCCGCATGCCGCGCAGGTGCTGTTCTGGCAGGTTGTAGAGGATGTCACCAGAGATCCGGACATCGGTCTGCACCTGGGGCTGCACGTGCCGACCTACAAGGGGCAGGTGCTGGAGTACCTGTTTCTATCCAGCCCGACCTTCGGGGAAGGCTTGCGGCGCGCCAAGAACTACCAGCGCCTTCTGACGGACGCAGCCGACCTCGAGCTTCACGAAGGGGGCAGCAACTGCCACCTGGTATTGAACGCGGCAGCCGAGGAAATCCGGCGGATCGGTCATTTCTCGGAATGCTTTGTGCAGGGGGTTCTGACCTTCTTCGATTCGGTGACCAATGGTGAGTTCCAGCCTACCGAGGTGCACTTCGAGCATGAACGTGCCCAGGGTCAGGATCGGGTTGCCGAGATTCTGGGCTGCCCGGTCAAGTTCGGGCAGGATGAGACTCGCCTGTATTTTCCGGAATGGCTGCTCGACCACCCATCGCCCCACCACGAGCCGGGGCTGCTGGCGCTGCACGAGCGCTTTGCCAGTGAACAGGTGGCTGAGCTTGAAAAGCAGGATATCGTCGGAGACGTTGAACGGCTGGTCGCTGAACAGCTGGATTCCGGCGAGGTCACTCTGGACGCGGTGGCGCAGCGCCTGAACATGAAGCCCCGCACCCTGCGTACGCGGCTTACGGAAGCCAATACCTCTTTCAATCAGGTGGTCTCCCAGTTTCGCTATCGTTTGGCGTGCCGGTTGCTGGCCGCCACGGATGAATCCATTGATGAGATTGTCTACCTGACCGGCTTTTCCGAGCCCAGCACCTTCTATCGAGCGTTCAAGCGCTGGTCGGGCATGACGCCCATTGAGTACCGGCGCCGTTCGGCGGAACACGATGAGGAGATGGCAAGCTGACCGGCTTTTTTTGACGCCTGTCATCAGACTGACACGTTTTGCGGTGCAAACTGATCCAGACATTCAAAGGTTCACTGGATTCAGGAGGCCGCCATGCTCGAATACGAAGAAGAACTGCTGGAACTGTGCCCGGAAGACGACGAGGAGGCTGAATGCGACGACGGCATCGACCTCTGACTCAGCCGGGCATGCCATACCGGCGCCGGTACCGCCCCGGACTGCACCCGTACCACCGCCGGAATGCCCCCTGGAAGGCGCTCGGATTCGCGAAACCGACCAGCCCGGCAATGTCCGAGAGTGACAACGGCGTTCCCCGCACATAGTCCTCGGCCAGTTCCCGCCGGGTGCGGTCAAGCAGGGCCCGGTACGTGATGCCTTCCTGCTGCAGTGCCCGCCTCAGACCCCATTCCGTCGTCCCCAGAATCTGGGCTATGGCCTCCATTGTCGGGGTTGTTGTGCCCATCCTCTGAGCAATGGCCTCGCGAGCCCGTTCCGTGGTGCTCTGGCCCCATTCCAGCCGCTGTCGCTCTGTTTCACAGTGCTGAGACAGCTCCTCGTACAATGCGGGCTGGGCCAGGCGGTTCGGGCGTGCAGCCGTTTCCGGCGCCAGTTCGACCCGATTCCGCTCGGCATCGAACTGGACGCCACAGCCGAACCAACGACCGTATGCTTCGGCATTGAAAGGCTCCGTATACTCGATGTCGATATGCCCTGGCACAGGTTCCCGGTTATCCAGCTCTCCCAGAAAAGCTACCCAGCCTGCCAGTATTGAGTCCACGACAAAGCAGTTGTACCGGTTGTAAGGGCTGATTGAATAGAAAACAGCGCTCAGTCCGCCGGCCCCGGTCCGCTCGATGCGGGACTGGCCGCGACTGTTGGTGCTCATCAGGCGCTCGTAGCGCACCAGGGTATCCAGGGCCGCCCCCAGGGTGGGGGCGCTGGCTGCTGCCATTCCCGCCATGCCGAGATCGGTGATGCGGGTGTTGTACCCGAAATCCAGCCCCAGGGCGGTATCCCCGGTCATCTGGATGGCCGCGTGGCCCATGCGCATGAAGCGTGGGATGCTGATTCTTGCACCGGGTGTGGTGAGCAAGCGCCGGGATACCCGGTAACGGGCGAGCCAGGGCGCCGGATCATGGCCGCGGTTGCGCAGGGTGCGTGCCATTACGGCCACGTAGTTGACGCTGATGTCGCCCAACCGGTTAGGGCGGTGGTTTGGCATAAAACCAACTTATGAATAATTGAGAGCTAACTGAGAATATTGTAGCACTCCTGGGAGGCGGGTAACTTGTGGGTCATTCAGTATGAGGAGAGCACCATGACCCAGAACACGCCCAACACCAATGCCTATCCCAACCTCATGGAGCCGTTGGATCTCGGCTTCACCAAACTGAGGAACCGGGCCCTGATGGGGTCCATGCACACGGGGCTGGAAGAGGCCCCCAACGGTTTTGAGCGCCTGGGTGCCTTCTACGCGGAGCGTGCGCGCAGCGTGGGCCTGATCGTTACGGGCGGCATTGGGCCCAACCCGGAAGGGGCGGTCATGAAGGGCGCCGCCAAGATGGATACCGAGGAGGAAGCCCGGGAGCATCGCATCGTAACCGATCACGTGCACCAGGCCGGTGGTAAAATCTGCATGCAGATCCTGCACACCGGCCGGTACGCCTACTCCCCGGACCTGGTCGCGCCCTCCGCCGTGCAGGCCCCGATCAACCCCTTCACACCCCGCGCCCTGGAAACCGACGAGGTCGACAAGCAGATCGATGACTACGCCAACTGCGCCCGGCTGGCTCGCGAGGCCGGTTACGACGGCGTCGAGATCATGGGCTCCGAGGGCTATTTCATTAACCAGTTTATTGCCCGGCGTACCAACCACCGTACGGACAAGTGGGGCGGCTCATTCGAGAACCGCATCCGGCTGCCGCTGGAGATCATCCGCCGTGTACGCGAGGCCGTGGGCGAGGACTTCATCATCATCTACCGGCTTTCCATGATCGACCTGGTGGATGAGGGCAGTACCTGGGAGGAAGTCGTACACCTGGCAAAGGAAGTGGAGAAGGCTGGCGCCAACATCATCAATTCCGGCATCGGCTGGCACGAATCCCGGGTGCCGACCATCGCCACCATGGTGCCGCGTGGCGCCTTCAGCAAGGTCACGGCGCGCCTCAAGGGCGAGGTCAGTATCCCGCTGGTGACCACCAACCGCATCAACATGCCCGATCTGGCCGAGAAGGTGATCGCCGAAGGGGATGCGGACATGGTTTCCATGGCACGACCCTTCCTTGCAGACGCGGACCTGATCGCCAAGGCGGCGGACGATCGGGCGGATGAGATCAACACCTGCATCGCCTGTAACCAGGCCTGCCTTGATCACACCTTCCAGGGTAAGCTCACCTCCTGCCTGGTGAACCCGCGCGCCTGCCATGAGACAGAGCTGGTGTACGAGCCCGTGAGTCAGTCGCGGCGCATCGCGGTGGTTGGTGCCGGTCCGGCGGGCATGGCAGCAGCCACGGTGGCGGCCGAGCGCGGCCACCAGGTGGACCTGTTCGATGCGGCTGATGAGATCGGTGGCCAGTTCAACATGGCCAAGAAGATCCCCGGCAAGGAAGAGTTCCACGAGACCCTGCGCTACTATCGCCGCATGATCGACAAACACGGCGTGAACCTGCACCTGGGCACAAAGGTGACGAAGGAAACGCTGGCCGGGCAGGGCTATGACGAGATTCTCATGGCCACCGGCGTGTATCCGCGCACGCCGGAGATCCCGGGGATCGACCATCCCTCCGTGCTCGGCTACATCGATGTTCTGAAAAAGGAAGCCAGGGTCGGCCGCCGTGTGGCTGTCATGGGCGCCGGGGGCATTGGTTTCGATGTGTCCGAGTACCTGACCCATGAGGGGCCCTCGCCGTCGCTGGACCCGGAACACTTCATGAAGGAGTGGGGCATTGATGTCGGCGTTGAAACCCCGGGTGGCGTGGAAGGACTGGAGCCGAATCCGCCAAAGCCGCCCCGGGAAGTGGCTCTGCTGCAACGCAAGACCTCCAAGCCCGGCAAGGGCCTGGGCAAGACCACCGGCTGGATCCACCGGAGTTCGCTGAAAATGCGCAATGTGCGCATGGTCCCTGGGGTCGAGTACCATCACATCGATGACGAAGGGCTCCATGTAAGCATCGACGGGGAACCCCAGGTGCTGGCGGTGGATAACATCATTGTCTGTACCGGTCAGGAACCGCTGCGCGAGCTCCAGGCGGATCTCGAGAATGCCGGCGAAAAGGTCACCCTGATCGGCGGCGCCGATGTGGCCGCCGAGCTGGACGCCAAGCGTGCCATTGATCAGGGCAGCCGGGTCGCCGCGGCGCTGTGAATCGGTGATTCCCGTCGTCGACCCTGATCCGGTAGACTGTGGGCTGGTTACTCACGGACTACCGGCGGATTAAGGCGGTTCATGGAGACGTTCAAGAACATCGGCGTAATCGGGCGCATGGGCAGCGTCAAAGTTGTGGAGACGCTGCGCCGGCTCAGGACCTACCTCATCGAGAACGACTACCAGGTGGTGCTTGAGGCCGATACCGCCTCCATGCTGCCGGGTCATGGCCTGCAGGTGGCGAGCAAGAAGCTGATCGGCGAGATCTGCGACCTGGCCATCGTTGTCGGCGGTGACGGCAGCCTTCTGGGGGCCGTAAGGGACCTGGCGAAGTCGAATATTCCGATTCTCGGCGTGAACCGTGGCCGGCTCGGCTTCCTCACCGACATCTCCCCGGAGGAACTGGAAACCCGGCTGAACGCCGTTCTGGAGGGTGATTACATCCAGGAACGGCGCTTCATGCTGGATGCGCAGGTCAAGCGCAACGGTGAACCGACCGGCTTCGGCACCGCCCTTAATGATGTGGTCCTGCACCCGGGGCGTTCCACCCGCATGATCGGCTTTGACCTCTACATCGAGGGGCAGTTCGTCTACAGCCAGCGCTCTGATGGCCTTATCGTATCTACGCCTACCGGCTCAACGGCCTATGCCCTGTCCGGAGGTGGGCCCATCATGCACCCGAAGCTGGATGCCATTGTTCTGGTGCCGATGTTCCCGCACACCCTGAGCAGCCGGCCGATCGTCGTGGACGGCACCAGCGAGATCAAGCTGATCATTGATGAAGCCAACGAGTCCTGGCCCCAGGTCAGCTGCGACGGCCAGAAAGAGCTTTCCTGCGGCCCGGGCGACGCCATCTCCATTGCCAAGCGCCCCTTCCGCCTGAACCTGATCCACCCCAGTGACCACGACTTCTACGCGACCTGCCGTGAGAAGCTGGGCTGGGCCAGCACCATCGCGGCAAGCTGAATGGGGCAGGGATGAGGCGCTCGCAGGGTTACGACATCATAGGCGATATCCATGGCTGCGCGCTGACGCTGGAGCGGCTGCTGGAACAGATGGGCTATCGCAAGCGCCAGGGTGTGTATGAACACCCTTCCCGCATGGCCGTCTTTCTGGGTGACATCATCGATCGGGGCCCGCGCATCCGCGAGGCACTGCACCTGGTGCGGGACATGGTGGATCGCGGTTCCGCGCTGATCGTGATGGGTAATCACGAATACAACGCGCTGGGCTACTGCACCCTGGCACGCCCGGGCAGTGGCCGGCGGCACGTGCGCGAGCACAACGAGCGGCACAATCGCCTGATCCGGGCCACGCTCGAGCAGTTCGAGCACTACGATAACGAGTGGCACGACTTCCTCAACTGGTTCTATGAGCTGCCACTGTTCCTGGAGCGGGATGGCTTCCGGGTGGTGCACGCCTGCTGGGATGAGCACCTGATCCGCCAGTTTGAGGAAGTGCATCCTGATGGCTGCATCAACGAAGACTTCCTGCACGCCTCCATGGCGCCGCACTCCTTTGCGGGGCGGGTTATGGACCGTCTGCTGAGGGGCACGGCTATGAAACTGCCGGATGACCGCATCATGACCGGCCGCGACGGGTTCCAGCGTCAGTTCTTCCGCACCAAGTTCTGGGCCGGCGAGGCGGAAACCTATGGCGACATCGTGTTTCAGCCGGACCCATTGCCCAAGGATGTGGCGGAAAAACCACTGGATCCGGAGGATTCCCAGCGGCTGCTCAGTTATGACGAGGAGGAGCCGCCGGTTTTCGTCGGTCACTACTGGCTCGAGGGCGTGCCCGAGCCGATAACCCCCAATGTGGCCTGTCTAGATTACAGCGCCGTGAAGTATGGGCGTATGGTGGCGTATCGTTTGGATAACGAAACCTATCTGGATCCGGATCATTTTGTCTGGGTGGACGTGAACCGCTCGGAGCAGGACGTATGATCCGGATTGCGGCCATCCCGGAGCGGGTGGACCTGGCGCCGTTCAGCCGCTGGCTGGATTCCCAGGGTGTGACCCACGTCATTGAGCACGACGAGGGCCACCAGGTGCTGCTCATCGAGGGCGAACAGCTGCGTCAGCCGGTAACGGAGGCCCTCTCGCGTTATCTGGAGGATCCCCGTCACTCGGGCGCGACGGAGGGCTTCAGCCAACCCCGTCCGCGCCGGGTCGTGGCGGGCCACTGGCAGGCTGGGCCGAAGGATGCGCCCTTTACCTTCGCCCTGATCGTGGCCGCGGGCCTGATCGCCTGGATGACGGCGTTTGGGGCCCGGGAGCAGCTGATGGTGCTGCTGACCATCGTCAATCCCTACGAATGGCCTGTGGCCGGCTTTGATCAGCGCCTTCAAGCCCTGGCCGGCACCCTGGGCAATCTTCAGCTCTGGCGTCTTCTGACGCCGGACCTTCTGCATTTCAGTCTGATGCATCTGATCTTCAACGGTGTGATGCTCTGGTTCCTGGGCAGCCAGATTGAGGCCCTGGAGGGGCGTCGGCACATGGTGGCACTGGTGCTGGTGACCTCGCTGGGCGGCAACATCCCCCAGTTTCTGTTTTCAGGGCCCCTGTTCGGTGGCCTCTCCGGGGTTGTCTACGGGGTGCTGGGCTACGTCTGGCTCTGCAACCAGTGGCGTCCAAGATTCCAGTTTCCGCCGGCACTGATGACGGTAGCGGTGGTGTGGCTTCTGATCGGTTTCACGCCACTGACTGAGGCCCTGCTGGGCGCCAGCATGGCGAACGCGGCGCATCTGGGCGGGCTGCTCAGTGGGCTTGCCTATGGCATGGTGAGAATGGCGGTAGCCGGCCCGCGCTGACCCACCGCGCAACGACGAGGAGACGGCAATGACTTACGAGGAGCTGATCCGACAGCTCGACCCCCGCATCTATCAGCGCCTGCGCGAATCCCTGCAGTTGGGTAAGTGGCCGGATGGCCGGCCCCTGACGGAGGAGCAGAAGCGCATCTGCATGGAAGCCATCATCTGGTACGAGAATGAACACAATATCCCCGAGGAGGAGCGCTCCGGCTACATCGAACGCTCGGGCTCCACGAACAAGGGGGACGGAGGCGTCCAGGTTCACGACACGCGCCACTGACTCGCGCAGCCCCGACGACATACGAAACCAACAACAAGAGATTCCGTCATGAGAGCAGAGCAACCCGCGGCCGTTCATCTGGCGGATTACCGCGTGCCCGCCTTTCTGGTCGACCACGTTGACCTCCGCATTGAGCTTTTCGAGAGCTGCGCGCTCGTCCATTCCCGCCTCATGGTCCGGCGGAACCCGGAAGACGGCTCCGGGGCGCGGGACCTGCTGCTGCACGGTGAGGAACTGACACTGGAGTCGTTGATGCTCGACGGGCGGCCGGTTGAGAACCACCGGGTGGAGGAGGGCACCCTGACCGTTCCCAGTGTTCCGGAACAGTTTCACCTGGATGTCACCACCCGTATCCATCCCCAGGACAACACCCGTCTCGAAGGCCTCTATCAGTCCTCCGGCATGTTCTGTACCCAGTGTGAGCCGGAAGGATTCCGTCGCATTACCTGGTTCCCGGACCGGCCGGATGTGATGGCCTGCTACCGCACCCGCATTGAAGCGGACCAGGAGGCCTATCCAGTCCTGCTCGCCAACGGCAACCCCGTCGACTGGGGGGAGCTGGAGGACGGCAGGCACCAGGTGACCTGGGAAGACCCTTACCCAAAGCCCAGCTATCTGTTCGCCATGGTGGCCGGTGACCTGGTGGAAAAGCGGGACGAATTCGTGACCGGTTCCGGGCGTACCATTGATCTTCGCATGTACGTGGAGGCGCGCAACGAGGCCAAGTGCGAGCATGCCCTGGCGTCGCTGAAGAAGGCCATGGCCTGGGACGAAGAGGTTTACGGTCGCGAGTATGACCTGGACATCTTCATGGTCGTAGCCGTGGACGACTTCAACATGGGCGCCATGGAGAACAAGGGCCTGAACATCTTCAATTCTTCCTGCGTGCTGGCCAGCCCCGATACCGCCACCGATGCGGCCTATGACCGGATCGAGAGCATCGTGGCCCATGAGTACTTCCACAATTGGTCCGGCAACAGGGTGACCTGCCGTGACTGGTTCCAGCTCAGTCTCAAGGAGGGCTTCACGGTCTTCCGGGACAACCAGTTCTCCGCGGACATGGGGTCACCCACGGTCCAGCGCATCGACCATGTGAACATGCTGCGCACGGCGCAGTTCGCTGAAGACGCGGGCCCCATGGCACACCCCGTGCGGCCTGGCTCCTACATCGAGATTGCCAACTTCTACACCCTGACGGTCTATGAGAAGGGCGCGGAAGTGGTGCGGATGATCCATACCCTGCTCGGGCCGGAGATGTTCCGGGAGGGGAGTGACCTTTACTTTGCCCGCCACGACGGCCAGGCGGTTACCACCGATGATTTTGTCGCTGCCATGGAGGATGCCGGCAGCCGCGATCTGACCCAGTTCCGGCGCTGGTACGAACAGGCGGGTACGCCGGAGCTGCACGTCAGGGATGAGTTCGACGGGGAGTCCGGTACCTACAGCCTCACCATCGAGCAGTCCTGCCCGGCAACGCCGGGGCAGCCGGAGAAGCACCCTTTCCACATCCCGGTCCGAATGGGACTGATTGACGGTCAGGGTGAGCCCGTGGCGCTGGATGCCGAGGGCAACACGGAGACGGTCCTTGAGCTGACCGATCATCAGCACAGCTTCCATTTCCAGGGGTTGAATGAGCGCCCGGTCCCCTCCCTTCTGCGCGGTTTTTCAGCGCCGGTGAAACTGGATTACGCCTGGAGTCGGGACCAGCTCATGTTCCTGATGAGCCATGATCCGGATGGCTTCAACCGGTGGGATGCCGGCCAGAAGCTGGCGGTGGATGTGATCCTCTCGATCCGGGACGGGCGTGAGGCCGAGGTGGATCAGCGCCTGATCGAGGCCTGTCGCGCACTGCTGACAACCCCGGGCCTTGACCGGGCCATGGTGGCCCGGATGCTGGCGCTCCCGAGTACGGCCTGGCTCATTGAGCTGACTCCGCAGGCGGATGTGGCGGCGATTGACAGCGCCCGGCACCAGGTGGAGCAAGCCCTGGCCACGGCGTTGCGGGATGAACTGCTGCAGGTCCGGCGGAATCACCATCCCACCGAAGGCTACGCCTTCGAACCCGGCCAGGTGGCAGCACGCTCCCTGAGTAACAGCGCGCTGGCCCTGTTGACCCGTATCGGTGACAGAGAAGGCCGGGACCAGGCTATGGCGCAGTTTGAGCAGGCCCATAACATGACCGACCGGCTGGCGGCGTTGAAGGCGCTGGTGGATTCACCGTTTGACTCTGAGCGGGAAGAGGCGCTCGCCCGGTTCTACGAGGATTGGCAGCACGATCCGCAGGTTGTGGAGCAGTGGTTTGCGGCCCAATCCGGGAGTCCCTGGATCGGAGATGTGAACCGCGTCACAGATCTTTTGGTGCACCCGGCCTTCGATTGGAAAAACCCCAACAAGATTCGTATGGTTATCGGCGTTTTTGCCGGTCGGAACCTGACCCATTTCCACAATCCTGACGGCAGTGGCCATCGTTTCCTCGGCGAGCAGATCCGGCGACTGGACAGCTTCAACCCTCAGGTGTCGGCGCAGCTGGCCCAGCCACTTACCCGGTGGCGGCGTTATGCCCCGCAGCTGGGGCGTTCCATGGCGGCCGTTCTGGAGGAACTTCGAGATCTGCCGGAACTCTCACCGGATCTTTACGAGGTGGTGACCAAGAGCCTGGATGATTCCGCCTGACGCTGCCCCGTAATGGACAAACCGGTTCAATCGTCTACGCTTTCGGAGAGTCGTATCTGCGACTGGAACCTTTTTCCTCGGTCGGTCGTTATACAACAACAGGACCAAAGTGATGCGAGTGATGCGAAAGAAAGCACAGTATTTGCACAGTGCGGTGGTCGCCGCCCTGGCCAGCGGCTTTATTGCGGGATCAGCCAATGTGGCCGCCGAAGTTTCCAGCTCGGAAGCGGAGCGGCTGGGTGGTGACGAGCTTACTCGCTTCGGGGCACCGCGTTCTGGAAGCGAAGATGGCGTTATCCCCGCCTATGACGGCGGGCTGAGTGAGCCACCGGACGATGTGGATTACAGCGGCTCCGGGGATTTCCACCCGAACCCCTTCCCCGAGGACGAGATCCGGCACACGGTGACCGCGGAGAACATGGATGAGTACGAGGAGTACCTGACCACGGGAACCAAGGCGCTGCTCGAAACCTATCCGGATACCTACGAGATCAATGTTTACCCCTCCCGCCGGACCATGGCCTGGCCAGAGCGGATCCTGGGGAACATCGAGGATAATGCGACCGACGCGGAACTCGTGGGGGATGGCAACGGGATTGACGGCGCCTACGGTGGCATTCCGTTCCCGATCCTGCACGGTACCAACGAGGAGCAGGCCAAGCAGGCCATGTGGAACCACCTCACAAGCTGGCGCGGTGTCTTCGTCGAACGCCGTTCCGGCGAGGTGGCGGTCGAGACGGATGGCGATTACAGCCTCACCATGTCCGAGCAGGAGGTGTTCTACAATTTCTACAGCCCGGAAGGGGACGAGAGCACGCTCGACAACACGCTTTTCTATTACCTGTCCAAGACCACATCGCCTGCGCGCCTTGCCGGCGGTGCCGTGCTGATTCACGAGACCCTGAACCAGGTGAAGGAGCCGCGCAGAGCCTGGGGGTATAACGCCGGGCAACGGCGTGTGCGCCGAGCTCCCAATCTGGCCTATGACTCGCCGATCGCGGCAGCGGACAACCTCCGCACAGCGGATGAGACCGATCTGTTCAACGGCGCCCTGGACCGATACAACTGGGAATATCGTGGTGTTCAACAGTTTTACATTCCGTACAACAATTATGACATCGCTCAGGAGGGACTTGCGTATGATGAGATCCTCGACACCAAGCACCTGAATCCGGACCTCCAGCGCTGGGAGCGTCACCGGGTGCATGTGGTTGAGGCCAATCTCAAGCCGGGCGAGCGTCATATTTTCTCCCGCCGTGTCTTCTACATCGATGCCGACAGTTGGAAAGTGGTCAGTGTCGACCAGTACGACGGTCGCGGCGAACTCTGGCGGGTGAGCCAGGCGATGGAAAAGAGCTATTACGAGGTACCGACGGTCTGGACAGCACTGGATGTGTTCCACGATCTCCAATCCAAGCGGTATCACGTGCAGGGGCTTGATACGGAAGAAGGGGAAACCCTCGTTTTCTCAAAAGAAGTCCCTAACAGGCGTTACTTCTCGCCCCAGTCGCTGAGGCGTCAGGGGCGTCGCTGACCAGGGCCAACAGACCCGGCATGGGCCGGGTCTGTTGGCGTTTGGAAGTCCTATAAATCCGGTTCAATCAGAAAGGCAGTCTGAATGTTCTCTCGATCAATGAAACGCATTGCCGGTATTGGTGTCGCGACCGCGTTCACCCTTGGAGGCACAGGAACGGCTTACGGGGTGAAAGATATCCTTGAGATTCCGGCCCTGGATAGTGATCTAGCCGCACAAACGTTGCTCCTGGATGTGGAGCGCGCCGGTGATCGGCTGGTGGCCGTGGGTGAGCGTGGTCATATTGTCTACTCCGACAATGCCGGCCAGAGCTGGACTCAGGCCGAGGTGCCTGTTTCCACGACCCTCACCGGGGTCGACTTCCCTGACGGGAACAGCGACGAAGGCTGGGCCGTTGGTCACAGTGGTGTGATTCTTCACAGCAGTGACGGCGGGGAGAACTGGAATCATCAGTTTGACGGCCGTGAAGGCATTCCCAAGGTTGTTTCCTATTACGAGGAACAGATTGAGGAAATGGAAGCCGAGATCGAAGAGGCCGAGGATGAGGGCCGGATCTCGGACCTGGAATGGGAAATGGATGATCTGGTCTTCACCCGTGATGCTCTTGAAGAGGACCTGGAACGGTTCGGGCCCTGGGAACCGCTGCTGGACGTCTGGTTTGAGGACGCTGACCACGGGATCGCAGTTGGAGCCTACGGTCATATCTATCGCACCGAGGATGGGGGTGAAAACTGGGATACAGCGGTTGGCACCATTGATAACCCGGACCGTTTCCACCTCAATGGCATTACCCAGGTGGAAGGGGGCGACCTGTACATCGCCGGTGAGTCAGGGCTGATATTCCGTTCCACTGACAATGGCGACAGCTGGGAAACCGTTGAGCCCGGTTATACCGGATCCTTCTTCGGGGTCGTTGGTACCGGTGACGGTGGTGTGCTCGCCTATGGGCTCAGGGGCAATATCTATCGCTCCGAGGACGGTGACGAATGGACATCCGTTGACTCCACCACGTCACGAACCCTCAACACCGCCCATGTGAATGATGATGGCGAGATTGCTGTGGTGGGGAATGACGGCGCCGTTGTGTACAGCGATGACGGCGGTCAGAGCTTTTCCTCCTTTGTGCGTCCCTCCCGACACTCCTATGTGGGCGTGCGCCTGATTCCGAACGAAGGACTGGTCCTGGTCGGGGAGCGCGGTGCCGTTCGGACCGATCGCCAGGGCCGGGATCTGATGCTCTAGGGCCGGGCCATCACCGGACGCAGCCACCTCCAGCAAATGGTTTTTGAGGGTTTACCGAATGTCTAACTGGAATTCCGACGGCGAACGACGCTCTCCGAAAGCGGGCGCCGAATCTCTGATTGAGCGCCTGATCTTCAACAATCGGGCGATCATCCTGATTGTCTTCCTGATGCTGACCGTGTTTCTGGGTTACAACGCGGTCAAGATCGAGCCGGACGCCAGCTTTGAGCGGCTGATTCCTCTCGAGCATCCCTACATCGTCAACATGCTTGAACACCGTGAGGATCTCGACAATCTGGGTAACTTCATCCGGATCGCCGTGGAGAACGAAGACGGCGATATCTTCCAGAAGGAATACATGGATACCCTGGAGAAGATCACTGACGAGGTCTTTTATCTCAACGGGGTCAACCGTTCCGGGCTGAAATCGCTCTGGACCGCCAATGTGCGCTGGCAGGAGGTAACCGAGGAAGGGTTCCAGGGGGGTACCGTAATCCCCGATGGTTACGATGGCTCGCCCGATTCCCTTGAGCAGCTGCGTAACAACGTCCTGCGCTCCGGTGAGATCGGGTCACTGGTGGCGGATGACTTTGAGTCCTCCATTATCTACGCCCCACTTCTCGAGACGAATCCCGAGACCGGTGAGCCGATCGATTACCGGGAGTTCTCGCGCCAGCTGGAAACGAAGATCCGCCAGCACTTTGAGGAAGAGAATCCGAACATCGATATTCATGTCGTTGGCTTTGCCAAACTGGTCGGCGACCTGATCGAAGGCATCGAATCCGTTGCCCTGTTTGCACTTGTCACGATTGTACTGACCACCGTCTTCCTGTTCTGGTACTCGCGCTGTATTGCCGGAACCCTTGTGCCGGTGATTGTGTCGATCATAGCGGTGTTCTGGCAGATGGGTATTCTGCGCCTGCTCGGCTATGGCCTGGATCCCTATTCGGTGCTTGTGCCCTTCCTGGTATTTGCGATCGGAATAAGTCACGGGGTGCAGGTGGTCAATGCCATGGCGCTTGAGGCAGCCAAGGGCTTTGATCCACTGACCAGCGCGCGCCTGGCGTTCCGGGCACTGTACATTCCGGGTATCGTGGCGCTGGTGAGTGACGCCTTCGGCTTCCTCACGCTGCTGTTCATCGAGATCGACGTGATCCGTGATCTGGCGGTGGCCGCCGGCATTGGTGTGGCGGTGATCATCATCACCAACCTGGTCCTGCATCCGGTGGTCATGTCCTACATCGGCATTACCAAGGGTGGGGTCAAGCACGTTCAGAACCACGAGGGTGGGGCGGATCGCAAGTGGCGACTCATGTCCTACTTCGCCCACCCGGGTGTTGCGCCCATCTCGTTGCTGATTGCGGTGGTCGGCCTCAGTGTAGCGATGTACTACAAGCAGGATCTGAAAGTGGGCGACCTGGATGATGGTGCGCCGGAGTTGAGGCCGGACAGTCAGTACAACCAGGACAACCGCTTCATGGTTGAGAACTACAGTCAGTCAGCCGACGTGCTTGTGGTCATGGTTGAGACACCATCGGAAACCTGTACCGAGTATCCGGTGCTGCGCTCCATGGACCGGCTGCAATGGCGCTTGGAGAACACCAAGGGCGTGGATTCAACCGGCTCCCTTTCGGATGTCTCCCGGATCGTGACCCGGGCCCTCAATGAGGGCAACTGGAACTGGTACGAGATCTCCAGGAACCAGACCATCATCAACGCCTCCATAAGGCAGGCGCCCGGCGGTCTGATCAACACGGACTGCAGTCTCACGCCGCTGGTGGCCTATCTTGACGACCATAAAGCGGAGACGCTGCGCCGGGTGACCTCTGAAGTGGAAGACTTCGCGGACGAGTACAACAACGACACCCACCGGTTCCTGCTGGGTGCCGGCAATGCGGGTGTTGAGGCAGCGACCAACGAGGTTATCGCGGCGGCGAAAAACAAGATGCTGCTTGCGGTCTACGGCGTGGTTTCCCTGTTGTGCCTGATCAGCTTCCGTTCAGTGCGCGCCGTGCTCTGCATCATTCTGCCTCTGGGTCTGACATCGATCATTGCCGAGGCGCTCATGGCGCAGGCGGGTATTGGCATCAAGGTGGCAACACTGCCAGTGATCGCGCTGGGTGTGGGTATCGGTGTGGACTACGGCATCTACATGTTCAGCAAGCTGGAGCGCTTCCTGAAAGAAGGGTATCCACTTCAGGAGGCCTACTTCGAGACGTTGCGCAGTACTGGTAAGGCCGTGGCCTTTACCGGCATCACCCTGGCGCTGGGCGTGTTCACCTGGATGCTGTCGCCGATCAAGTTCCAGGCGGACATGGGGCTTCTGCTGACCTTCATGTTCCTTTGGAACATGGTGGGCGCCATCTGGCTGATGCCGGCGCTGGCCCGGTTCCTGCTCAAGCCGGAGAAGATTGCGGCCAAGGCCGGTAACGGCCCGAAATAAACCAGCCGCAGACAGTGAACGGCCGCACGTGCCGCCGGATTCCGAGTGAATCCGGATGGCCGTGCGGCTTTTCCGTTGTTAGAATCGGCGTTTTACTGACATTCATGTGATCTTTCGTGGGGATCACCACTGAGCAGGAGCCTGCTATGCCCGTTATTACCCTGCCGGACGGCAGTCAGCGCACTTTCGATCATCCCGTGACCATTGAGGACGTTGCCCGGAGTATCGGCTCGGGGCTGGCCAAGGCCGCCGTGGTCGGCAAGGTCAACGGCCGACTGGTGGATACCGGTTATACCGTTGAGGATGACGCGGAAGTGGCGATCGTGACCGACCGGGACCAGGAGGGCATCGAAGTGATCCGCCATTCCACAGCACACTTGATGGCCCAGGCGGTCAAGGAGCTGTTCCCGGAGGCCCAGGTGACCATCGGGCCAGTGGTGGAGAACGGTTTCTACTACGACTTCAAGTACGACCGCCCCTTTACGCCGGACGACCTTGAAAAGATCGAAAAGCGGATGGAAGAGCTGGCGAAGGAGAACTATCCCATCGAGCGCTCGGTCATGGACCGCGAAAGCGCCAAGCAGCTCTTTGATCGCATGGGTGAGGAGTACAAGGTCCGGATTATTGATGACATTCCGGGCGAAGAACAGCTCTCTTTCTACAAGCAGGGCGAGTTCATCGATCTGTGCCGCGGGCCGCACGTGCCCAGCACCGGCCGTCTCGGTGCGTTCAAGCTGACCCGGGTGGCGGGTGCCTACTGGCGGGGTGATACGGACAACGAACAGCTCCAGCGGATCTACGGCACCGCCTGGCCGGACAAGAAGCAACTCAAGGCCTACCTGAAGCGGGTGGAGGAAGCGGAGAAGCGCGACCACCGGAAGGTGGGCAAGAAGCTGTCGCTCTTCCACATGCAGGACGAGGCGCCGGGCATGGTGTTCTGGCACCCCAAGGGGTGGACGGTCTACCAGCAGATTGAGCAGTACCTTCGGGCGAAGCTGCGCAAGCACGGCTACGATGAGATCCGCACGCCCCAGGTCGTATCGCGGACGCTCTGGGAACGGTCGGGACACTGGGAGAAGTTCCAGGACGACATGTTCACCACCGAGTCCGAGAAATTTGACTACGCCATCAAGCCGATGAACTGCCCCTGCCACGTGCAGGTGTTCAACCAGGGGCTGAAGAGCTACAAGGAACTGCCGCTGCGACTGTCCGAGTTCGGCTCCTGTCACCGGAACGAGGCTTCGGGGGCGCTGCATGGCCTGATGCGGGTGCGCGGCTTCACCCAGGACGACGCCCACATCTTCTGTGAGGAATCCCAGATCCAGGGCGAGGTGGCCGCATTCATGGACCTGCTGCACGAGGTCTACCGGGACTTCGGGTTCCGGGAGATCCAGTACAAGCTCTCGACCCGGCCGGAAAAGCGCGTCGGCTCGGATGAAATCTGGGACAAGTCCGAAAAGGCACTTGAAGAGGCGCTGAATAACGAGGGCGTGGAATGGGAGCTGCTGCCCGGCGAGGGCGCCTTCTACGGGCCCAAGATCGAATTCTCGCTCAAGGACTGCCTGGAGCGTGTCTGGCAGTGCGGCACCATCCAGGTGGACTTTGCCATGCCGGGGCGGCTGGGTGCCGAGTACGTGCCCAGGGACCAGGAACAGGGGCGCCAGACCCCGGTTATGCTGCACCGGGCCATTCTCGGATCCTTCGAACGCTTCATCGGTATCCTGATCGAGGAATACGAGGGCGCCTTCCCGCTGTGGCTGGCGCCGGTGCAGGTGGCCGTGCTCAATATCACGGACAATCAGGCGGATTACGCCCGCAACGTGGCTCAAACGCTTGAGGAATCAGGCTTTCGTGCCCATGCTGACTTGAGAAACGAGAAAATCGGCTTTAAAATTCGCGAGCACACGATTGACAAGGTACCCTACCTGGTCGTGGTTGGCGATCAGGAAGTCGAAAACGGCGAAGTGGCTGTCCGGACCCGCAGCGGCGAGGATCTGGGCACCATGACTCTGGAGGCGCTCCAGGGCCGTCTGGAGACTGAATCCAAACGCAAGGGCAGAGTCGAAACGGAGACCTAATTATCAAAAAGTCGAACCCGCGTGGTGGTCGTACCCAGCGTCCACCGATCAACGAGAACATCGAAGCATCCGAAGTTCGCCTGATCGATTCCGAAGGCAATCAAGTGGGTATCGTGTCTCTTGAAGAGGCACTTGAAAAAGCCGCCGAGGTGGAGCTGGATCTGGTCCAGATGGCCTCCGACGCGGATCCCGTGGTCTGCAGGATCATGGACTATGGCAAGAAGCTGTTCGAGGAAAAGAAAGCCAAGGCAGCAGCCAAGAAGAAGCAGAAACAGATCCAGGTCAAGGAAGTCAAGTTCCGGCCTGGGACTGAAGAAGGGGATTATCAGGTCAAACTGCGCAACCTGATACGTTTCCTTGAGCATGGGGATAAAGGCAAGGTCACTATCCGCTTCCGCGGACGTGAGATGGCGCACCAGGAAATCGGCATGCAGCTCATGCAACGGGTCGAATCCGATATTGAAGAGCTGGCACAGGTCGAACAGCGGCCGAAGATGGAAGGTCGCCAGATGACGATGGTGGTTGCCCCCCGCAAAAAGAAGTGACGGTGCCGTTACGGCCTGTCATCCATTATCTGATCTCGAATGCGGAGTTATTGAAATGCCCAAGATGAAAACCAACAGCGGGGCGGCGAAGCGCTTCAAGAAGACGGCCAACGGCTTCAAGCGCAAACAGTCGCATACCAGTCACATCCTGACCAAGAAGAGTCCCAAGCGGAAGCGTCAGCTTCGCGGTACGACTCAGGTGGATAAGCGCGACGAGGTTCATATCCGTCGTCTGCTTCGTCTGTAAACAAACCCCAGGTCAGTTGATATAAGGATTGGATTATGCCTCGCGTTAAACGTGGTGTAGTGGCACGTCGTCGCCACAAAAAGGTTATGAAGCAGGCAAAGGGTTACTACGGTGCCCGGAGCCGAGTCTATCGTGTTGCGAAACAGGCGGTTATCAAGGCGAAGCAGTACGCCTACCGTGACCGCAAGCAGCGCAAGCGTCAGTTCCGTGCGCTGTGGATCGCCCGGATCAATGCCGGTGCCCGTGCCAATGGGCTCTCCTACAGCCGCCTGATTGCGGGTCTCAAGCAGGCCAACGTGGAAATTGATCGCAAGGTCCTGGCGGATCTGGCGATGAATGAAAAGCAGGCGTTTTCGGCAGTGGTGGAAAAGGCCAAGACCGCTCTCGCGGCCTGAGCTCTTCATCGTCCGCTGAAAACCGGCCCGTCAGGGCCCAACCTGGATCAGTAGGGGAAGAGCACGCTCTTCCCCTATTTTTTTGGAGTGCGTTGCATGGAGAACCTGGAATCCCTGCTTGAGCAGGGGCTGAACGCGGTCGAGGCGAGCACCGACCTGAAGCAGCTCGAACAGGTCCGCGTGGATTACCTGGGCAAGAAAGGGCACCTAACAGCGCTGCTCAAGACGCTGGGCCAGCTCAGTGCCGAGGAGCGTCCGGCTGCGGGCCAACGCATCAATCAGGCCAAGGAGCAGGTCCAGAACGCGATTGCCGAGAAGAAGGATCGGCTTGAAGCGGACGCCATGGAAGCCAGGCTCGCCTCCGAATCGATTGACGTGACACTGCCGGGGCGGGGGCGTGATACCGGGGGCCTCCACCCGGTTACGCGGACCCTGCGGCGGATTGAGTCCATCTTTGGCGGTGCCGGCTATGAAGTGGCGGAAGGGCCGGAGATCGAGGACGACCATCACAACTTCGAGGCCCTGAACATACCACCGCATCACCCGGCCCGGGCCATGCACGACACCTTCTATTTCAATCCGGGTACGGTGCTGAGAACCCACACCTCGCCGGTGCAGATCCGGACCATGGAGAACGGCGAGCCGCCATTCCGTATGATCTGCCCGGGACGGGTGTACCGCTGTGACTCGGATCTTACCCACACTCCCATGTTCCACCAGGTTGAGGGTCTTCTGGTAGACCGTCACGCCAGCTTCGCGGATCTCAAGAGCACCATTGAAGCCTTTCTACGGGCATTCTTTGAAAAGGATCTGGCCGTGCGGTTCCGCCCATCCTATTTCCCGTTCACCGAACCCTCCGCCGAGGTGGATATCGAATGGGGGCGGGAAGCGGACGGCAGCACCAAGTGGCTCGAGGTTATGGGCTGTGGCGTGGTCCACCCGCGTGTATTCGAGAACTGCGGCGTTGACCCGGAGCAGTGGTCCGGCTTTGCCTTCGGCCTGGGCGTGGAGCGCCTTGCCATGCTGCGTTACGGGGTAACCGACCTGCGTCAGTTCTTCGAGAACGATCTGCGCTTCCTGCGCCAGTTCCGTTGAAGCCCGATTGGAATGAACAGGACATAAGTCGATGAAGTTCAGCGAACAGTGGTTGCGGGAATGGGTCAATCCCCGCATGAGCAGCAATGAACTGGTTGAGGCCATCACCATGGCCGGCCTGGAAGTGGACGAGGTCGAACCGGTTGCCGGTGGCTTTGAGGGCGTCGTCGTGGGGGAAGTGACCTCGGTGGATCCTCACCCGGAGGCGGACAAGCTGAGCCTGTGCCGCGTCTGGGACGGCCATGAAACGCTGGATGTGGTCTGTGGCGCGCCCAACGTAAGGCCCGGTCTGAAAAGCCCGCTGGCGCGCCCCGGTGCAACCCTGCCCGGAGGCATGGCAATCCAGCGCACCGAAGTGCGGGGCCAGACCTCGAACGGCATGCTCTGCGCCGAATCCGAGCTGGAGCTTTCTGAGGCTGGTGAGGGCCTGATGGAACTGGCCCCTGATGCCGAGCCCGGCGCTGATCTACGGCAATGGCTGCAGCTGGACGACCAGAGCCTGGATGTGGATCTTACCCCGAACCGCAGCGACTGCCTTTCGATTCGTGGCGTGGCGCGGGATCTTGGTGCCCTGACCGCGGAACCCTTCGAAGACCTGGAGCCGGAGCCGGTTCCCGCAGTTCACTCGGAGATCCCGTCCATCCGGGTGGATGCCGCTGCGGCCTGCCCGCGCTATGTCGGGCGCATCATCCGGAACGTGAATGTGACCGCGGAGACCCCGGTCTGGATGAAGGAGCGCCTGCGTCGCTCCGGTATCCGCAGCATCGACCCCGTGGTGGATGTCACCAACTACGTCATGCTTGAGCTGGGCCAGCCCATGCACGCCTTTGATCGTGAGCGTGTTCAGGGGGGCATCGTGGTCCGTATGGCCAGTGAAGGCGAAAGGCTCACACTGCTGGATGGCCAGGAACTGACACTGGGCACGGACAACCTGGTTATTGCAGACCACGAGAAGCCTGTGGCGTTGGCCGGCATCATGGGTGGTGAGGGCTCCGGTGTCTCGGAAAAGACGCGGGACATCGTGCTGGAGAGTGCCTTCTTCGATCCGGTCACGCTGGCCGGAAAGGCGCGGGCTCATGGGCTGCACACGGATTCATCCCACCGCTTCGAGCGTGGCGTGGACTGGCAGCTGCAGCGCGCGGCCACTGAACGTGCCACCACGCTCCTTACCGCCATTGTTGGCGGCGAGGCGGGCGAGGTTATCGAAGTGGTCGACGAGCAGCATCTGCCCCGCAAAGGGAGCATCCACCTGCGTGAGGCGCGGGTGGCCACGGTTCTGGGCATGACCATTGACCGGACCACCATTGAGGAGATTCTGGCCCGTCTCGGGCTGCGCGTGGTGCGTCTGCATCGGGACGGTTGGGAAATCGACGTTCCAAGTTTCCGTTTTGACATCGAGCTGGAAGTCGACCTGATTGAGGAAATCGGGCGGATCTACGGCTACAACCGCATGCCGGTAACCGAGCCCGAGGGGCGCCTGCGCCTGCGTGCCGAGCCCGAATCACAACGGCCGCTCGACCGGGTCCGCGACCACCTGGTGGCGCTTGGTTACCAGGAGGCCATTACCTACAGTTTCGTGGCCCCGGGACTCCAGAAACGGATCATGCCCGATGCCGAAGGCATTGAGCTGGCCAATCCGATTTCAGCGGACATGGCGGTCATGCGTACCAGCCTCTGGCCGGGTCTTCTGGAGACGCTGGCCCACAACCAGAAGCGTCAGCAGGACCGTATGCGCCTGTTTGAGACCGGTCTGCGATTCGAGCAGCAGGGAGACGCCATTGAACAGGAAGGCATGCTCAGTGCGTTGATCAGTGGGCCGGCGACCAACGGGAACTGGGTCAATGGCAACCGGGAATCGGATTTCTACGATGCCAAGGGCGACCTGGAGTCGCTCGCTACCATGTTGGGGCAGTCCTTCAGCTTTGCGCGGGAAACCCATCCAGCGCTGCACCCGGGTCAGTCCGCAAGGGTCTATGCCGGCGAGCAGGCCGTTGGCTGGATTGGCACTCTGCACCCCGGAATCCAGAAATCACTTGATCTGAATGGCACAGTCTGTCTTTATGAACTAAGCTTGGAAGCAGTTCTCAACGGTCATGTTCCTCATTTCAAAGCTTTTTCAAAATTCCCTGAAGTTCGCCGTGATTTGGCTATGCTAGTGGATGAGGGAGTGGAGTGGTCAGCCGTTGAGAAAGTGGCTCGGGAAGTGGCCGGAGAGCTGCTGACCGGGCTCAGAGTGTTCGATGTGTATCAGGGCGAGCACGTGACGGAAGGTTGCAAGAGCCTGGCGCTGAGCCTGTTCTGGCAGCATCCGGAGCGTACCCTGGGTGACGCCGAAGTCCAGGAACTGGTGGATGGCGTTACGGACGCGTTGAGCACAAGGCTGGGAGCGCAGTTGAGGAGCTAGCGAATGGCAGCACTAACCAAGGCGGACATGGCGGAACGGCTCTACGAGGAGCTGGGGCTCAACAAACGCGAAGCCAAGGAGATGGTGGAGGCGTTTTTTGGTGAGATCAGTGAGGCGCTGGGCCACAACGAGCAGGTTAAGCTCAGTGGCTTCGGCAACTTCGATCTGCGTGACAAGCGCCAGCGCCCGGGTCGTAACCCGAAAACAGGGGAGGAGATACCGATCAGCGCGCGGCGTGTGGTCACCTTCCGGCCCGGTCAGAAGCTCAAGCAGAAAGTAGAAGCCTATGCTGGAACCCAGCCACAATAACGAACTGCCGGCAATACCGGGCAAACGCTACTTCACCATCGGTGAGGTGGCTGAGCTGTGCTATGTGAAACCGCACGTTCTGCGCTACTGGGAGCAGGAATTCCCGCAGCTGAACCCGGTCAAGCGCCGGGGTAACCGCCGTTATTACCAGCGCGCGGATGTGCTGCTGATCCGTCAGATTCGGAGTCTGCTGTACGATCAGGGGTTCACCATCGGTGGTGCTAAGCAGAAGCTGAGCAGCGAGGACACCAAGGAAGAGGACACGCAGTACAAGCAGCTCATCCGGCAGATGATCAGTGAGCTTGAAGATGTGCTTGAGGTCCTGAACACCTGACCCCTTCCATTCTACAGGCCCATCCGTTATTATTTGCGCCGCTGTTCACACAGCGCCTTCGGTCGGGGCGTGGCGCAGTTTGGTAGCGCGCTGCTCTGGGGGAGCAGAGGCCGCAGGTTCAAATCCTGCCGTCCCGACCAATTCCTTTCCGCTCTACCCATTTCCTCTGAAAAACCTCTATCGATCGTTACAGGTCGTCGTTTTCCATATCCTTCTGAAAGACGTTTCTCCGTCGCTGCTTGACCTTGCGTGGCGTGAGGCATATAGGCCTTACGCGAATTAACACATCATTACTTCTCCATTAAGGAAGTGTCTATAAACCGCAACTACTATCAACGGCGGTTTCATCGACATAACCATGGAGAAAATTATGAACCGGATTCCTTCCCCGCTCGCTCTTGCAGTTGTCGGCGCCATGTCAGTCGGCCTTGCCGGCTGCTTCGGGGGCAGCAGCTCTTCAGGCTCTTCCAGCAATGACGAGGA
>JBNJEG010000001.1:0-60956 GCA_051745655.1 Pseudomonadota bacterium | reverse complement strand
GTTCTCCGGCGGCAGCTCGATGGAGCCTTCCATGACACTCTTGAGCGGCTTGTAACCCGGATCGTCGGTGCCGAAGGAAAGGTCGTCGCAGTAGATGATGAAACGCTCGCGGCATTCCCGGATCGGGTCGACGATTTCATGCAGGTGCACCAGGTCGTCCTTGTCCACTTCAATCACCCGCAGGCCCTGGTCCCGGTAGCGGTTGAGCAGGGCCTTCACCAGGGATGACTTTCCGGTACCCCGGGAGCCCCAGAGCAGGGCATGGTTGGCCGGCTGGCCGGCGAGAAAGCGTTCGGTGTTGTGGGCCAGCTGCGCCTTCTGCGACTCGATACCGTGCAGATCCTCCCAGCGCACCGGGTCCGGGTGGGTGACCCCTCTCAGTGCCTGGCGCTGTGACCGCCAGATGGCCGCCGGAACCTGCTGCCAGTCAATCCCGCTCATCGGTGTTCTTTTCTCCTGCCGTATCGCGTTTCATGGCCAGGCGCGCCTCGCCCCAGCGCCCAACCAGGTTCTGCTCCAGGCCCAGGTGATCCAGGAGGCGGGCCACGATGAAGTCCACCAGGTCGCCCACGCTCTGCGGTTCGTGATAGAAGCCGGGGCTCGCGGGCATGATGGTGGCGCCCATGCGGGTAAGCGTGAGCATGTTCTGCAGGTGGACCTCGGAATAGGGGGACTCGCGCGGCACCAGGATCAGTTGGCGCCGTTCCTTCAGGGCCACGTCCCCGGCCCGTTCAATGAGGTTGTCGCTGGCGCCGTTGGCCAGCGCCGAAAGTGTGCCCGTGCTGCAGGGGCAGATCACCAGCGGCGCCTTCGGCCCGGAGCCGGAGGCCGGCGGCGCGAACCAGTCCTCCCGGCCAAACAGGGTCAGCTGCCCTGCCTCGCCGCCAAAGCGCTCCGTCAAAAGCCGGGTGGCGGCATCCGTGCTGCCCGGCAGGCGCAGGTCCGTCTCGGTGCTGATCACCACCTGGGCCGCCTTCGAGATCATCAGGCGCACCTCGCAGCCGGCCGCCATCAGCTGCTCCAGCAGCCGCAGCCCGTAAGGGGCGCCCGAGGCGCCGGTCATGGCAACATTGATCACGGGTCGTTCAGCCAAAACAGGTCTCCAGCTGGTTCCTGAGCCGCTCGCGCAGCCCGCCCATGCCGCCGTTGCTCATGAGGACGATGTGGCAGGGCCTGGGGAGGTCACCGCAGAGACCACTGACCAGCTCCTCCATCACACTGTAGCGGCTGTGGCGCCCGTCCGCGCCATCCAGCATGGCGGCCAACCAGTCCTGTTCGTCGTAATCCACCCAGACCACCCGGTCCGCCAGCATGGTGGACTCCAGCAGGCGGGCGCTGTGATGGCCCTGTTTCATGGTATTGGAACGAGGCTCCACAACGGCGACCACGGGATCCTCCCCCACCTGGTGCCGCAGCCCGTCCAGGGTGGTGGCGATGGCGGTGGGGTGGTGTGCGAAGTCGTCATAGAGCCGGATGCCGCCCACATCCGCGATCAGCTCCATGCGCCGCTTGACCCCACCGAAGCGCTGCAGTGCGGCGATGGCGTGGTCGGGGGTCACACCCACGTGCTTGGCGGCGGCAATGGCGGCCAGGGCGTTGCGCACATTGTGCTGGCCGGTGAGATTCCAGCGCAGCCGGGCCACGGGCTGTTCGTTGTGCACCACCATGAACTCGCTGCCGTCCGAGGCGGTCAGCTCCGCGCGCCAACTGGCCAGGTCCGCCTCCCCGCCAATGGCGGTGCTCTGGATGGGCGTCCAGCAGCCCAGCGCCAGCGCGCAATCCAGGTTGCGGTCGCGCGCCGGGCGTACGATCAGGCCCGTGGCCGGTACGGTACGCACCAGGTGGTGCACCTGGCGCTCAATATCCTCGATGCTGTCGAAGATGTCCGCATGGTCGAATTCCAGGTTGTTGAGGATCAGTGTCCGGGGCCGGTAGTGGACGAACTTGGAGCGCTTGTCGAAGAAGGCGCTGTCATACTCGTCCGCCTCCACCACGAAGAAGTCACTGCTGCCGAGGCGCGCGGAGTGCTCAAAGTCATTGGGAACACCGCCGATGAGATACCCCGGATCGAACCCCGCCTGCTCCAGGATCCAGAGCATCATCGAGGCCGTGGTGGTCTTGCCGTGGGTCCCCGCCGCCGCCAGCACCCAGCGGCCGTTCAGCACCTCCCGGGCCAGGAATTCCGGGCCGGACACATAGGGCATATTCCGGTTGAGCATGTATTCCACGGCCGCATTGCCCCGACCCAGGGCATTGCCCACCACCACCAGGTCCGGGGCGGGCTTCAGGGCCTCACGATTATAACCTTCGTGCAGCTGGATACCGGCCTGCTCAAGCTGGGTACTCATGGGCGGGTAGACGTTCTCGTCCGAGCCGGTGACCTCGTGCCCGAGCTCGCGTGCGAGCAGCGCCAGGCTGCCCATGAAAGTACCGCAGATGCCAAGGATGTGGATGTGCATAGTCCGCCGTTCCGGCCCGTTGCCCAATGGATCACGCCATGGTATTGGAAATCCCGGATAAACCCAATCCGCTGTCATATGGATCATGCACAACCACGGTGCTTTCAAGTATCATGCGTGCCTATTCAGTCGATTGCAGGAGGCTCAACACCATGGCGCCCAAGAACGCTTTCTATGCCCAGTCCGGGGGCGTGACCGCGGTCATCAACACCAGCGCCGCTGGAGTCATCGAAACCGCGCGCAAGAACAGCGACCGTATCGGCAAGGTATTCGCCGGCCGCAACGGTATTACCGGTGCCCTCAAGGAGGAGCTGATCGACACCAGTTACGAGACCGATGAAGAGATCCATGCCCTGATCCACACCCCGGGCGGTGCCTTTGGCTCCTGCCGCCACAAGCTGCGGAACATCGATGAGAACCGGCACGAATACGAACGCCTGATCGAAGTCTTCCGCGCCCACGACATCGGCTATTTTTTCTACAACGGTGGCGGTGATTCCCAGGACACCGCCTTCAAGATCTCCCAGATGGCCGAGCGTATGGGCTACCCGCTCAACTGCATCGGCGTTCCCAAGACCGTCGACAACGACCTGCCCTTCACCGACTGCTGCCCCGGCTTCGGCTCCGTGGCCAAGTACGTGGCGACGTCCACACTGGAGGCGAGCCTGGACATCCAGTCCATGTGCGACTCCTCCACCAAGGTCTTCATCCTCGAGGTCATGGGCCGCCACGCGGGCTGGATCGCCGCCGCCGGCGGGCTGGCCGGGAAAAATCCGGGCGACGCGCCGCATATCATTATCTTCCCGGAACACCCTTTCGAGCGTGAGGCCTTCCTGAACAAGGTCGACCAGTGCGTGAGGGATCACGGGTTCTGCGTGGTGGTGGCCTCGGAGGGTGCCCAGTACGATGACGGCCGTTTCCTCGCGGAAGCCGGCCAGAAGGACGCCTTCGGCCATACCCAGCTGGGTGGCGTAGCGCCGACCCTGGCCAACATGGTGAAGCAGTCGCTGGGGCACAAGTACCACTGGGCGGTTGCGGACTACCTGCAGCGCTCCGCGCGCCACATCGCCTCACAGACAGATGTGGAACAGGCCTACGCCGTGGGTGAGGCAGCCGTCAACTACGCCCTGGAAGGCCGCAACGGCATCATGCCCATCATCAAGCGCGAATCATCCAACCCCTATCGCTGGCACATCAGCGAGGCGCCGCTGAATGAGGTGGCTAACCAGGAGAAGAAGATGCCAATCCATTACACCACGGATGAGGGTTTCGGCATCACCGCGGACTGCCGTGAATACCTTGAGCCGCTGATCCAGGGCGAGTCCTTCCCGCCGTTCGAGAATGGCCTGCCCAAGGTGGCCAAGCTTGAGAACCGGCCCGTTGAGAAGAAGCTCAAGGCCGACTTCAAGCTCTGAGGCGTTTCAGGACTCGGCGTCGTCGCTGCGGCGCCGGGTCATGGAGCGGCGCTGGAACTGCTTCCAGAGCTCGCCAGTGCTCTGTTCCTTGAGGTGTTCGTCCAGCGTACTCCCGGTAACCTGCATCCAGTCGAGATGCTGCTTCCAGCGTTCTTCCGGTATCGTCTCCGGGCGTTTCATGCTTTCGTCATCGGCCATGCTCGCCGTGCCTCCCTTAAGGTGATTCAGCCCTGGTTCGTTTCAACGTACTGGGAAAACTCGTCGAACCCACCAATGTGGCGATCGCCAACAAAAATCTGCGGGACCGTATGCACCGGGCTCCCCGCAATCTCGGACAGATCCTGCTTGTCGAGGCCTTCCGAGACCATGTCCACCCATTCATGATCCAGGTTACGCACTTCGCACAAGCGCCGCGCACCGGTGCAGAAACCACAGGACGTACGACCGTAGATCGTCACTTTTTCCATTACCGATTACTCCTCAATCCAGATTCGGGCGCAAGGATACCATGGCTTCCGGACTCAGCCCCCAGGATTTTCGGCTTCCCCGTAGAGGTAGTGGCGCAGTACCGGCTCGCCGTCGAACTCCGCCGCCAGGACCGCAATGAAGGTGTAGACACCGACCAGCTTGCGGTTGAGGAACACGAATTCTTTTGGCGGAATACGGAAATAGCGGTTGATGGCGGACCGGGTGGCCTCGCGTGCTACGCGGTTGGGCAGATCGCTCTGCTTCCAGCGGTATTCGCCCCGGTCGTTCACCGCGTAGTCGGGCTTTTCCATGGCGTCACCGCTGAGCGGCTCGAGCACCCGCATGCAGACACCACCAAACCGTTCCAGGACCGCCCGGGGCCAGTCCTGCTGCATGAAGCGCAATTGAATGCCGCCCTCAATAACGGCATCCAGATCCTGTTCGTAGGAGGCCCGGATCATATCCCGCACTGGGCCGAGGAACTCATCGGAATAGCGCTGAACAGCCCCGAAATCGAGCAGTACGATGCAGTCCCGGTCGCCGGTTTCCTCGGCCAGGCGGATTCGGTAGTTGCCAAAGTTGGGATCGGTCTGGATCTCACTCCAGATGAAGAGTTCGCTCAGAAAAAGTTCCAGCGCGCCCTTGCCCAACGCGGACCGCCGTTCCAGTGACAGGCACTGAACCCGGTCGGAACTCACCGAGTGACCGGACTCAAAGGTCGAGGCGATGACATGGTCACTGGAATACTCTTCGATGACGCGGGGCACGATGAAGCGTGGGTCGCCCACCAACTTCTGCCGGAACGACTCGGTGGTGCGGGCTTCCAGGCGGTAATCCACCTCCCGGTGCATCATGGTGCGGACTTCCTCGAGCCATTCGTCAAACGCCGGCCCCCAGGAGACCACCCGGGCCATCTTAAGCACCTGTGCCACGGAATTCAGATCCGAATCCACCGCATCAGCCACACCGGGATACTGGATCTTCAGGGCCATTTCAAGGCCGTCGGAACGACGGCGGGCCCGGTGAACCTGCCCCAGGGAAGCAGCGCCGATCGGCTCCCGATCCACCTCCAGCTCCGACAGGCGTTTCTCCCCCAGCTCCTTTTTCAGCTCGCGCTCTATGGTTTCCCACTCCAGGGAGGTAGTCCGATCTTCCAGGGTGTGCAGTGCCTCGGTGACCTCTTCCGGAAGAAAGTGCTCACCGTAGAGGGCCATGATCTGACCAATCTTGACCACACTACCCTTGAGCTGCCCGAGCTCCTCCACGAGATACTGTGCCTGGCGCGAAAGCATATCACTGCGGCGTCTGTCGCGATTCTCCCGACTGCCAAACCAATTGGTGGCATAGTGGGTGGCCATGCGTGTGCCGGCAAAAAGACCAGCACGGGTCAGACTCAGCCGGCGCTCAAAGCTGCCGGTCTTGATCCGCGCAACCGAACCACGCTTCTTCTCGGATGCCATTCACTCGCTCCCGGCCTGTTGCAACCGCTCCAGCAGTGTCTGCTGGAGTACCTCCGATACTGTTTCAAGCGACACGGGCGCCTCAACCCGATCGCGGATCTGCGTCACCGGCATACCGGCATAGCCGCAGGGATTGATCCTCTGGAATGGTGAGAGATCCATGTCTACGTTGAGCGCCAGTCCATGATAGGCGCAGCCCCGGCGCACACGCAGCCCCAGGGAAGCGATCTTTTCACCCGCCACGTAGACGCCGGGCGCATCCCGGCGCGGCGCAGCCTCAATGCCCCAGTGCGCCAGCACGGCCACGGTGGTGTCCTCCAGCAGGCTTACGAGCTGGCGGACCCCAAGATTTCTGCGACGGATATCAATCAGGGTATAGAGCATGAGCTGGCCAGGCCCGTGATAGGTGACCTGCCCCCCCCGATCCACCTGGACCACCGGAATATCTCCGGGCCAGAGGAGATGCTCTGCCCGGCCCGCCTGACCCTGAGTAAAAACCGGCTCGTGCTCCAGGAGCCAGCATTCATCGCGGGTTCCGCCGTCGCGTTGCTCCGTAAAGGCCTTCATGGCCTCAAATACGGGCTCATAGGCACGCCGACCGAGCCATTCAAATCTTGGCTCGCTGGCAGGAGGGGGATGCGTGGCCATCAGACCACCATGTGAACCTGGCCGGTCGCCTTGAGGGCCGCAAACAGGTTTCTGAGCTGCTCTTCACCGGTCGCGCGCAGGGTTACGCGGACCGAAATGAAGCGGCCATTGCGGCTGGGCTGGGCGGTGAGAGTCGCTGGATCAAACGCCGGGTCGAACTGCTGTAGAACCCGGGTTACCGTCAGGGCGAAATCCTCACTGTGATCCCCGATTACCTTTATCGGGTAATCACAGGGAAACTCGATCTGGGGCTGCTGACCTTCACTCATGGCCCCTAGGTTACTGGAACAGCCCCAGGAAGAACAGCTTGATGGCGTCCCAGACGCGGCGGAAAAAGCCGCCCTGTTCCACGGAATGCAGCGCCACCAGGTCCCGTTCTGCCAGGGTATTGCCATCATGGGCCACGGTCAGCTCACCGAACACGTCTCCGCGCTCCAGAGGGGCTTCCAGCACAGACTCGACCGAGACCTTGGGCTCCAGCTCTTCCCTTGCACCGTTCGGCAGTGTCAGGTACAGGTCCTCCTGGATGCCCAGGTCAACCTGGTCCCCGGCGCCTTTCCAGACCCTGGAATCAGTCACCTTTTCACCCCCTTCGAAAAGGCGGAAAGTCTCGTAGTAACGGAAGCCATAGTTCAGCAGCTGCTGGGATTCACGGGCCCTGGCTTCAGAACTGGAAGCGCCCATAACCACACTCACCAGGCGCATGTTGTCGCGCTGGGCCGATGCAGCCAGACAGTAGCCCGCGTCTTCGGTATGCCCGGTCTTGAGCCCATCAACGGACTTGTCTCGCCAGAGCAGCCGGTTACGGTTGGGCTGACGGATCCCGTTGTAGGTGTAATAGCGCTCGGAATAGAGGTCGTAGCTTTCCGGAAAGTCGCGGATCTTGGCGATGGCAAGACGGGCCATATCCCGTGCCGTGGTGTACATGTCCGGATCCGGCAGGCCTGTGGCATTGGTGAACTGGGTATCGTCCATTCCCAGCTGGCTGGCCTGCTGATTCATCATCTGTGCGAATGACCCCTCGCCACCGGCAATGTGCTCGGCCAGCGCCACGCTTGCATCGTTGCCCGACTGCACGATGATGCCGTTCAGCAGCTCCCGCACGGTCACACTGTTACCTTCCTTGAGGAACATCCGGGACCCCCCGGTCTGCCACGCATTGACGCTGACAGTGGTTTCTTCATCCAGGCTCAGCCGTCCTTCCTCGACCTCGCGATCCGCAATGTAGGCAGTCATCATCTTGGTAAGGCTGGCTGGCGCAACCCGCTCATCGGCGTTCTTCTCAACCAGGATCCGCCCGCTCTGGACGTCCATCAGGATATAAGACTCCGCGCCCAGATCCGGTGGCGAGGGAATCAGGCTGGAGGCATGAACCGGCGTTGCCACGGAAACAATGCAGAAAACCAGTAGAATCGAGAACAGCTTGCGCATGATCGTATTATCCTGATGGTCAGCCCGCGCTGCCAGCGGGCCGTGTAATGATGATGGGCTGCCCCAGATCGTTCTGCTCAATGGCACGGCGGGCCTGTTCCGCAGCATCCCGCTTCTGGAAAGGGCCAACCCAGACTCGGTGGACCTGTTCATCCTCCTGGCCTTCAATCAGGTGGACGTCACCGGCCGTCACCATGAGCAGCTGGGCCTTGAGCTGCGTGGCGGCCGTTAAGTTACCAAATGCACCCACCTGAACAAAGAGACGGTCCTCTTTTTTTCCCGATGGTAATGCGGGCTCTTCCTCGGGGCTCTCATCTTCTCCGGTATCCCCGGCGTCGGAACCTGCCTCCTCCGGGCTCGCCGCGACTGCCTCAATATGGACGCGCGCCGTTCCATCGCCATCGAACCCAAGCACCCTTGCTGCCGCATACGACAGATCAATCAGGCGGTCGCCATGGAAGGGACCACGATCATTGACACGGACAATGGTGGAGCGCTCGTTCTCCAGATTGGTGACCCGCAGATAGGACGGCAGTGGCAGGCTCCGGTGCGCTGCGCTGAGCTCGTACATGTCGTAGGTCTCACCATTGGAAGTCAGGTGGCCGTGGAACTTGCGCCCATACCAGCTCGCCACACCCCGTGCCTCGTAGTCCTCAGCGGAGTCCATAACCTTGTAGGTCTCGCCCCAGACCTCGTAGGGCGACTTGTTGCCGCCCTTACTGGGCTTCTCATACTTCGGTTCCGGCTCTTCGATGCTGGCAACGTCGAACTCCCTATCCGGCCCGGTATCCTGGGAAAGCGTGTAGCGGGAGTCAGACTGTCGTTGCTGACCGGTACCGGCACAGCCCGCCAGAACAAGAACCAGGAGCACTGACAGCAGAGCGGATGGTTTGCCCATGCTCACGGCTCCTGGCGCAGACGCTGGGCCAGCGACCAGGCCGCCATGGCATAGAGGTCGCTGTGATTGTAGCGCGTGATGACATCGAAGTTGGCGTGGGCGATCCAGTCGCGGGATCCATCCTCCAGGTTCAACCTCAACAGGCGTGTATCCCCGACGGGCCCACGCCATTCCACGAGCGGCATAACGACCGGGGCACCCCGCTGCCACTCATGTTCATGAAAGTAGTTGGCGACACTGCCAATAGCGTCCACCGGATTGGTGAAAAGATCTGCGGTGCCATCGTCGTCAAAATCCACGGCGTAATGCCGATAGCTGCTGGCAATGAACTGCCCGTAGCCCATGGCCCCCGCGTAGGAGCCCGTCGGCTCCCGGGGATCAAAACCCTGCTCTCTCGCCAGCAACAGAAAGTGCCGCAGTTCCTCGCGGAAAAAATCAGCCCTGGGCGGATAGCCGAAACCAAGCGTTACCAGGGCATCCAGCACCCGATCATTACCGGTATGGCGTCCGTAAAAGGTTTCAATCCCGATGATCGCGGTAATCAGTTCCGCGGGCACACCAAATCGTGCCTCGGCGCGTTCCAGCGTCTCCCGGTGACGCGCCATGAAGGCCCGACCCTGCTCCACACGCTCCAGGGTCAGGAATATCTCACGGTATTCCCCCCAGTCCAGCACTTTCTCAGCGGGTGCGCTGATGCGCTCAATCACATCGTCATCATGGCGGGCGGCATCCAACCACTCAACGACCCGACTGCGCTTGAACCCCTCATCGTTGACCATGCGCTCAATGAAACGCTCGCGGCTGGATTCGGACCCGGCGCCCAGCGCAGACAGGCTGAACAGTGCGATCAACAGGAAGACAAAGGAACGGCTCATGATAGTGGGTCAGGACTCCAGCATGCGTCGGTGGGTATGCACAGCCATCAGAATACCGAAGCCCGCCAGCAGCGTCACGATGGACGTCCCGCCGAAGCTGACCAGGGGCAACGGCACCCCGACCACCGGCATCAGACCGCTGACCATGGCCACATTAACGACCACGTACATGAAGAAGATGATGGCCAGCCCCCCGGCCAGAAGGCGGCTGAACGAGGTCTGCGCCATGGCGGCAATGAACAGGCAGCGAATCACGACCAGTGCGTACAGCACCAGCAGCAGGGTCACGCCCACGAACCCGAACTCTTCAGCGAGCACGGCCAGGATGAAATCCGTATGACTCTCCGGCAGGAAATCCAGGTGGGACTGGGTACCTTCTCCCCAGCCCTTACCGTGAAGGCCACCGGAACCAATGGCCGCCTTGGACTGGGTGATATTCCAGCCCGCACCCAGAGGATCACCGCCGGGATTGAGCAGAGTCAGCACGCGCTCCTTCTGGTAATCGCGCATTACGAACAGCCAGAGTACCGGAATGGAGGAGCCACCGGCTACGACCATCAACGTGATCAGCTTCCAGCTCAGCCCGGCCAGGAACAGGACCGCAAGGCCGGCAGAACTGACCAACAGGGCCGTACCCAGGTCGGGTTGCGCTATGATCAGGGCAGCGGGCAGCGCAATCAGCCCCAGAACCAGCACTGTTGAGAAGAAACGCGGCGGCAGCGCGAGCTGCGAAAGGAACCAGGCCGCCATGAGCGGTACGCCGAGCTTCATGAACTCGGAGGGCTGGAAGCGGGGCAGACCGGGAAGCGCCAACCAGCGCTGCGCGCCCTGGGCTCCGGCTCCAAAAAGCAGGACCAGGACCAGCGCTATAATACCAAGAAGGTACAACCAGGGAGACCAGCGCCGATAGAGCATGGGATCCAGTTGAGCGAAGAAAAGCATGATCAGGAGCCCAACACCGATCCGCACCGCCTGGCTGCGGACAATGGCAATGCCGTTCTCGCCGGCGCTGTAGAGGATGACCAGGCCGAACCCCATCACTGTCATCAGCAACAGCAACAGCAGCGGATCCAGGTGCAACCGCGCCATCCATCCACCACGGCGCTGCAGGTAATCAGGCTCCATGGTGATCTGGCGCACGAATTCACGGCTCACGGCTGACCTCCCACAGTGTCACTGTCTTCCCCCATGGCCCCCGGCACGGCCTGATCGGTCAACACCTCAGGAAAGCCATTGATCCAGGCGTCCATCACCTGCCGTGCCACGGGCGCCGCCGTGGAGCTGCCGCTCCCCCCGTTCTCCACCAGCACGGAGACCGCGATCTCCGGGTCATCGGCCGGGGCAAAGGCGACGAAAAGGGCATGGTCACGCATGCGTTTGGCGATTTCCTCCTCGTTGTACTCCTCACCTTCAAGACTGAAAACCTGGGACGTACCGGTCTTGCCGGCAACACGGTAGTTAAGCCCCGGACTGATCCGGCGGGCGGTGCCCTCGGAATCATGCACCACATCCTCCATGGCGTTGATCACGTACTCCCAGTCCGAATCACGGGCCATATCGACAGGCGGGCGGACAACCTCCGGAAGCAGCTGATCTGCCGGAATGTCACCATCGACATAGCGCAGATGACGGGGCGGGTGCCGATCCCCACGGCTGGCGATGACACTGGTCGTGGCGGCCAGCTGCATGGGCGTTGAGAGAAAGTAGCCCTGCCCGATGCCCATGTTCACCGAATCACCCGGATACCAGGATTCATCGTGGACGCGGCGCTTCCACTCCGGGCTGGGCAGAATGCCAGGTCGCTCATCCCGCACGTCCAGCGAGGTCTCGGAGCCGAAACCGAATCGCTGCAGATAATCGGCCATCTTACTGCCGCCCATCTCGTAGGCCATCTTGTAGAAGTAGGTATCGCTGGACAGCACAATGGCGTCGTATAGGGTCGTATCGCCATGCCCTTCCCGCTTCCAGTTGCGGAAGACCTGGCTGCTGTTGGGCAGCTCATAATACCCCGGGTCATAAACGATTTCCGATTGGGTAACGGTATCCGAATCCAGCCCGGCGAGGGCGAGCATGGGTTTGACGGTGGAGCCCGGTGGGTACTGGCCGCGGGTGGCGCGATTGAAAAGGGGCTTGTCGAGCGAGTCGCGCAGCGCGGTGTAGCTCTCTTGATCGATGCCGGTGACAAACTCATTGGTGTCGAACCCTGGCGTACTGACCTGAGCCAGCAATCCACCTGTTTCCGGGTTGATGGCGACAATGGCACCACGCCGATCCCCCAGCGCCTCATGGGCAACCTGCTGCAGCCGGATATCGAGATTCAGGGTCAGGTCCTGGCCGGGACTGGGGTCCTCGCGTTCAAGCACCCGCATAACGCGGCCACGGGCGTTGGTCTCAACATTCTGGTACCCCACGTCACCGTGGAGCTCCTCCTCATAGACCCGTTCGAGACCGGTTTTGCCGATGTAATGAGTGCCAGCGTACGCAACCTTGTCGATACGTCGCGCATCCTGCTTGTTGATCCGCCCCACGTAGCCGAGCACATGAGACGTCAGGCGACCGTAGGGGTAATAACGCACCAGCCGTGCCTCCGTTTCCACACCGGGCAGACTGTGACGGTTCACGGCCAGGCGCGCCATCTCCGACTCGCTCAGGTGGTAACGCAATGGCACCGGTTCAAAGGGCCTGCGCCGTTCTCCAAGGCGACGACGAAACCCCTCAACATCCTCGGGGCGGACCTCAACAACGTCCCTGACCTCTTCAATAAGGGCGTCCATGTCGGACACCTGCTCCGGGATGACCGTCAGGCTGAAAACCGGGCGGTTCTCGGCCAGCAGCACGCCGTTGCGGTCGTATATAAGACCCCGTGTCGGAGGTACCGGCTGGACCTGAACCCGGTTGCGGTCGGAGATGGTGGTGTAGGTCTCATGCTCGACGACCTGAAGGTAGTAGAACCGCCCGACCAGGACACCAGTCAACAGAATGACCGCGATGATCGCCAAGAACGAGCGACGCTGGAAGAGTTCACGCTCCTGGCCGGTGTTGCGTAGGGTTCCCCAGCTCATGGTCAGCCGGCCCTGTGATACGGGTGGTTACAGTTGATGCTCCAGGCGCGGTAGAGCTGCTCCGCCAGCATCACGCGCACCAGCGGATGGGGCAGCGTCAGTGATGACAGGGACCACGCCTGGTTCGCGCGCTCCCGGCAGGCCCCAGAAAGCCCCTCGGGCCCACCGATGAGGAAGGCAACATCCTGCCCTTCCATGCGCCAGTGCTCAAGCCGCTCCGCCAGCTGCTCGGTGGACCACTGTTTGGCGTCAATTTCCAGCGCGATCACCCATTCGGGCCCACGCAGCGCCCTGAGCATCCGGTCGCCCTCGTCCCGCACCGCACGCGCCGTATCGGCCTGACGAGCGCGACCGCCAAGGGGCACTTCCGTCAGTTCCAGCCGCATTTCACGGGGAAAGCGTCTGCGGTACTCCTCGAAGCCCGCATTGACCCAGTCGGGCAGCTTCTGCCCGGCGCTGATGACCTTCAGGTGCATGCTACTCCGTACTCGCGGCGCCCAGTCCCGGGGCATCCCGCCAGAACCGTTCCAGGTCGTAGAATTCACGGGTCGCGGGCAGCATGAGGTGGACGATCACATCCCCCATGTCCACCAGCACCCAGTCGCTGGTTTCACCGCCCTCGATCTTCGGCTTGCTGTCGGTTTCCTGTTTCGCGCGCTGCACCACTTCCTCGGCCAGGGAATGCACATGGCGATTGGAGTTGCCGGAGGCGATGACCATGAAATCCGTCATGCTGGTGCGGTCACGCACGTCCATCACGGCCACGTCCTGACCCTTCATCGATTCGACGGCATCCACCGCCAGTGTTTTCAGTTGCTCGGAATCCATAATCATCCTGTTTCAAGTCGATACAGCGCCTGATCCCCTATCGTGCGCCAGACTGGTTCCGGCACCAGATAGCGGATCGAGCGCCCCTGGGCTACCCGTTGCCTGACCTCAGTGGCGGCAATTTCCAGCAGAGGCAGTTCCATGGACAGCACGCGGCCACTGGCCGCCCCTTGGAGCTCTGATGGTTCACGCGCACGGCGTTCATTGAGCATCGCCGCCACCGGCTCCGAGGGTGCCAACGGAAAGCCGGGCCGGTTTACCACGATTATATGGGCGAGGCCGGGCAGTTGCATCCAGTCCCGCCACTGGTCAAAGGCATTGAACGCATCCGTGCCGACAACCATGGCCAGTGGGGTCTCCGGACCCAGCTCCGCCCGCAGCTGCTGCAGGGTCTCCGCAGTATAGGATACACGGTCCTGCTCAAGCTCCCGCGCATCCACGGTCAGGCCGGGCTCTTCCGCTACCGCATCCCGCAGCATGGACAACCGCAGGTCGCCCTCCGCCCCCGGCTGGTCGCGGTGCGGCGGCCGATGGCAGGGCATCAGGCGGATTCTGGCGCCACCCAGCCGTTCGTGCAGCTCCACCGCCATGCGCAGATGACCGTTGTGGACGGGGTCGAAGGTTCCGCCCAGCATCACGTTCAGCATGCCCGCTCCCGCTCAGCCGCGAACATGGCCGTCTCCGAACACCACGTACTTCTGGCTGGTCAGCCCTTCCAGCCCCACTGGGCCCCGGGCGTGGAGCTTGTCCGTTGAAATGCCGATTTCGGCACCCAGCCCGTACTCAAACCCATCGGCGAAACGGGTGGAGGCGTTGACCATGACCGAGCTGGAGTCAACTTCGGTCAGGAAGCGTCGGGCCCGGGTGTAGTTTTCGGTGATGATGCTGTCCGTGTGCTGGGAGCTGTAGCGATTGATGTGCTCCATGGCCGCGTCCAGCCCATCCACCACCCGGATGGACAGCACCGGCGCCAGGTATTCGGTGGCCCAGTCTTCCTCTGTGGCCTCACCGGCCTCCGGAAGGATCTCCCGGGTGGCCTCGCAACCCCGCAATTCAACCCCGATTGCCCGGAGCTGAGCCGCGATGGGCGGCAACAGCGATTCGGCCACTGGGGCGTCCACCAGCAGCGTTTCCAGCGTGTTGCAGGTACCGTAGCGTTGAGTCTTGGCGTTGACCGTTACGTTTACGGCCTTCTCCGGGTCCGCGTCCCGATCCAGAAAACTGTGACAGATGCCGTCCAGGTGCTTGATCACGGGAACAGACGCCTCGTTGCTGATGCGCTCGATCAGGCTCTTGCCGCCCCGTGGCACGATCACGTCCACATACTCCGGCATACGGATCAGGTGACCCACGGCTTCGCGGTCCGTGGTGCCAACCACCTGCACACCGGTTTCCGGGAGCCCGGCCTCGCGCAGCCCCTGCGACACGCACTCGGCAATCGCGCGATTGGAATGGGCGGCCTCGGAACCACCGCGCAGAACAGTGGCATTGCCGGACTTGATGCAGAGACTCGCCGCATCCACGGTCACGTTCGGGCGGGATTCGTAGATGATTCCGATCACACCCAGCGGCACGCGCATGCGCCCCACCTGGATCCCCGAGGGGCGGTATTCCATGTCCGTGATCACACCCACCGGATCCGTGAGCGCGGCAACCTGGCGCAACCCTTCGATCATGGCGTCGATGCGCCCGCCCGTAAGCTCCAGCCGGTCCAGCATCGCCGGATCAAGCCCCTTCTCACGGCCCGCTTCAAGATCCTTCCGGTTTTCCGCCTGCAGCGCTTCCCGGCCGACATCGAGTGCCCGGGCCGTGGCCAGAAGCGCCTCGTTGCGCACCCCGGTGCTTGAGCGGGCCAGCTCGCGGCTGGCCGCCCGGGCCTGCTGGCCAAGGGTCCGCATCATGGATTCTACGCTCATATCCCTCCCAATCGGATTCCGCATCTGTTTTCAGGGCATTGCGGGAAAAGTAGGCTATTATACGCGTGCGTGGGGCGCCGGATACAGTCTCACATTGCAACACCGGGAGCCGATGATGGAAACGGAAACCTCAATGCCCCTGCCGCTGCGCTGGACACTCCGGGCCGGGTCTCTGTTGCTGCTGGTTGTGGCCCTCGCTGTCTTCACCGGCCACTGGCCCTGGCTGACGCCTCTGGCATTCCTCGTTCCACTGGCACTCTTTGCCGGCTGGCCGCTGTGGATTGCGATTGGCGGCTGTGCGCTCTTCGTTGTCGCCATCCTGGGCCTGGCTCTCACTCCGGAGCTGGGCATGCCCCGGCACCAGTTTGTTCCCATGCTGATCCTGACCACTGGGCTCACGGGCGTATTCGTTTACCTGCGTGAGTACAAGGCCGCCCAGCTGGCCCCGCTGCGCCGGACAGACTCGCTCACGCTGGCCTCCACCCGCGACTACCTCGACAGCGACCTCAACCGTGAAATCCGGCGGGGCGAGCGCGAGGGCACGCCGGTGACTGTGGCGGTCCTGCATCTGGACGATCCCGAAGACCCGCTGCCGGAGCAGGACCGGGGCAACCTGGTGGTCCGGCTGGGCCGCCTTCTGCACCGTACCCTCCGGGACTTTGACAGCTACTACCGCAACAACGAGACCGGATTCATTGTCGTCCTCCCGGCCACAGCCACCACCGAAGGCGTACAGACCATCGACCGGATACGGGTTGAGGCCGAGGGTATGCTCTCCCGCGAGGGTGTTGCGCTGACCCTCTCGGCGGGTGTTGTCGGTGCCAATGTTGGTGATGACGCAAAGTCCACTGCCGACAAGGCGCTCGAAACACTGCGACGAGCCCGCAAACAGGGCGGCAACCGGACGCTGACCTGGACGTCCGCCGGAGGAACCAGCCATGACTGAGACGGCCCTGCGTACCCGCACCAACCTGGTCACCTACGCGCTGATCCTTCTGTGTTTCATGGTCCTTGCGGAGAGGAACCTGCGCTACGGGTTCTACGGGCTCTTCTTCAGTGCCCTGACGGTAACGGCGCTGGCGGCGGCCGGCATTGCCGTTACCCTGATCCGGCACCGTCGCCAGTTGCAGACACACAGCCATCTGGTGATTCTCACGGTCATCGCGGTCACCATCCTTCAGGCGGTTGCGCGCGAGCCGTCACTCGCCGCGTTCTGGCTCTATCCTCTGCTGATGACGGCCTTCCTGCTGCTGAGACTCCGGTATGCTGCCCTCCTCTGCAGCGTCAGCCTCCTGATCGTCCTGACCCTGACGTGGCCCCTGGCACCGGGCGGGCAATTCACACTCATCGGCGCTGCCCTGCTCCTCGCATCGGGGGCAGGCTGGTTCGCACGCCACTACCACGCCAGTGCGCACTACGTGGACACATTGACCATCATTGACCCCGAAACCAGCGCCTATAACGAGCGGTGTCTGGATGAGACGCTCAACAAGGAAATCAGTCGCTCGGACGCCACGGGCCACCCACTGTCACTGGCTCTGCTCAGCGTGGATCACCTCGATGAACTGACCAGCGTTCACGGGGAAGAGACCCTGGCCAGCCTCAATGCCGCCATCAGCCAGAGTCTCCGCACAACCATCCGGGCCGGAGACAGTCACTACCATCTGGGTGACGGCCATTTCTTCCTGCTGCTCCCCTTCACCCAGGAAGAAGGGCTGCGGGTGATCGCAGAGCGCATCCGGAGGCTTCTGGGAGAATCCCACTGGCCCGGCGTGGAGAGCATTACAGCAAGCATCGGCTGCACAACCCGGGCGTCGGGCGAGGCGTCCGGCAGCACACTGCGTCAACGCTGTGAACAGGCGCTGAACGAGGCCCGGCGCCGGGGGCATGATCAGGTCTGGCACCTCGCCGGCCCCAATTACTCCATGGCTTCGACCAGCCGCGACAACACCTCAAGCCGTTCCAGCGGATCGGACAATTCAACCAGCGACTGACGCTGCTCGATCGCCAGGGGCAGCAGCTCTGTCAGACGCCAGCCGACCTGGCGGGCATCGTCGTAATCAATACTGAGGCCAAGCTCCGCCACCGAAGGATGCTGACAGAGTGCCGCCAGGATATCCGCAAGATCCTCATGCCGGAGCGGGGTGGGCGTCCTCGGCTCCTCCGGAAGCGTCACCACATCGCCACGATTGAGCCCGTCGGCTTCTCGCCAGTTTCGGGCCACCGAAACCTTGCTGAGGCCTTCAACAGTGACACCCAGCACCCCGTGCTCCAGTGGCGAGAAATCCACCACCGACACGGCGCAGCCAATGGGGTGGAAAGCGGCATCCGCCCTGGTATCACTGCCGCCCTGTTCCAGAAGGACCATTACGAAGGGTTCGCCGGAACGCAGCGAATGGGAGAGCATGTCCAGGTAGCGGCGTTCGAAGAGCCGCAGGGGAAGGCGACCGCCAGGAAGCACCACCGAGTTGAGGGGAAACAGTGCTCGATTCATACCCATGGGCTCCCGGCGGGTAGGCGCTACTCTTCAGGGCAACGCCCGTGCAGCATGGTCCAGTAACCGAACAGGTTCACGGACTCGATCTTCTCCACGTTCAGACCCACGTTCTCAAGCACCGGCTCCATGGGGAAGTCCGGATCAAAGCCAAGCGGCGCGGCCCAGCGCGAGAGCGCGGACTCAAACCGGCGGACAAGCGGGTTTTCCTTGGCGAAGTGGTTGACGAAGATCACGTCCGCACCCGGCTTGGCGACCCGGCGTACTTCGCTCATCACCTTGTAGGGATCCGGCACCACGGAGAGCACATAAAGCACCATGATCTTGTCGAAGCTGTTGTCCGGGAAGTCCAGCGCTTCGGCGTCCATGTTGTACAGCTCGCAGTTGGTCAGGCCGTGCTTCTGGATGCGCTTTTCAGCCTTGTCGAGCATGTCCTGGGAAATATCGATGCCAGTGACGTGGATATCCACATCATCGGGATATTCCGGCAGTGAAAGGCCTGTGCCCACGCCCAGCTCAAGAACCTTATCTCCGGACTCAAACTCAAGAGATCCCATGGCCACATGCCGGCCATTCCGGAACACAAGCCCAAACACCCAGTCGTACACCGGTGCGTAACGCTTATAGGCACCCTTGATGCTGTTGTTGTCCACTTTCTGTACTCCCTAGATTCAAGAAGGTTGATACAGTACCAATCACGGGGTCGCTCGTCATCTCCCCGGGGGCAGACATCCGGATTACAGGCGCGTTATAGTTTCCGGATCGGTTCTGATTTCAGGTCATACCGTCGTGACTGACAACCGCTTCTCCGAGGAAAGTGCTCTGAGCGCCGCCCAGGCACTGCAGCACGTACTTGCCAGCCGCACCCACAAACGCAAGGTTCTGGGTGAGGAGCGCATCGTGCCCGGCCAGCTCGGGGAAGCGCTCGGCCTACCGGACATCATTCACCGTCTCCAGAGCCGCAGCGGGCCTGTGCGCAACGAAGCAACGGAACGCTTTGAAGCGATCTGGTATACCCTGTCCGAACGATCCCGCCAACGGGTTCGACAGGAACTCGGCTGGTACGACCCCCGGGAACTCGACTGGGAAGACCCGCGCTCCAACCGCCGACCGGTGGAGGGTTATTGAGCGCGCGAGTGGTAACGCTGCTGGAGATAAAGGCCCGCGATCACGAGCCCCAGCCCAACCACGGTCGAGCCGCGAATGGACTCCCCTACGACCAGGGCTATGAGCCCCAGCGACAGAGGGGGTGACAGGAAGATCAGGTTGCTCAGGCGGGAGGTATTGGTCGCCTTCTTCATCGCCAGGAGCCAGAGTACGAAGGCGATGCCCATCTCGAACGCGCCCACCCAGGCGGCCCCGGCCAGCCCCTGCCATGCGGGCCACTGCCAGCCGTCCCAGACTGCCAGCACCAGGATCAACGGCCACGCCACCAGGAAGTTCAGCAGCAGTCCGGCCACCGGTTCCCGGGTATCGCGGGTGTTGAAGATCCAGTAGAACGCCCACACCAGCGTGCTCAGAAGGGCAAGCGCGACACCGGCTCCGTTGGAGAGCTCAAACGCCAGCGGGTCCCCGCGGGTCGCGATGATGAAAACGCCGCTGTAACAGACCAGCCCGGCCAGCCCATCCACCAGCGTCAGCCGGTGCCCGAGGAACGGCACTGCGAGATAGGCCATTGTCAGCGCCCAGGTGTAATTGATGGCCATGGCCTCCTGCGCCGGCAGCAGGTCATAGGCGCCGAACAGCAGGATGTAGTAGAGGATCGGGTTGATGAGTCCGAACCCGAGGGACAGCAGCAGGCCTCGCCGCCCGGGCCGCAGTGTTTCTCCAAGACGCCCCTGCCACGCCTGCCAGGCGACCAGCACCAGTATCGAAAAGGTGACGCCCCAGAACATCAGCCCGGTACGGGATAGATGCTCGAGGGATACCTTGAAGGCCGTCGCCGCTGTGGACCACAGCAGGACCGTGGTCACGCCAAGGATCATGGCCTGGCGCTGGTCCTTCATATCAGGCGAAAACCGTAACCGTCTGCTGGCTCCGGGCCACCAGCTCGCCACTGGTGGTCCAGATCCCTGCCCGCGTCAGGCCATAGCCATCCCGAGCCTGGTCGATGGTTGCCCGGTACAGCAGCCAGTCGGACGGGCCGATGGCGGGTAGCGGGTGCACCAGCTCCATCGTCCAGCTCAGGGTACTGGCGGGTGCCGGCTGGCTCAGATGCGGCAACACAGCCGGCGGCCAGGTATCCACCAGGGCCACCAGATGCGAATGGGTTATCGCATCAGGCGCCTCCCGAAAACGCATCCAACCGCCCATGGTGCGCTCCTGGGAGCCGGTGAACGGGAAACCGCCCAGGCAGAAGCGAAGGTCGTAATGGCGCAGGAAGTCCGGCGTGACGCCCTGGATCTCCGGCATCGGCCGCGCGCTACCCGGGCCATCTGCCTCCGGGGCGGGTTCCTGGTCTACAGAGACCACGGAGTCGCGCCCGGAACCGAAGCTGCCAAGCGCCACCATCACGGTGTCACCCCCCTGATGGATGCGGCTCTCCACCTGGGTCACCGCCTTGCCCTGGCGCAGGATCTCCGCGCTCACATCAACGGCCTGATCCGGCGCCGCTGGACCCACAAAGGAAACCGCCAGCGAGCGCAGTGGCCGCTCGTCCACGAGCTGGCCCCGCATGGCCTCGTGGGCCATGGCCGCCAGCAGGCCGCCGAAAGTGGCCCGCCCCTGGCCCCAATCCGGGGTAAGCTCAGCCCGCCCTTCCCGGGCGGCATGCATCAGGTTGTCGAAATCACTCATTCAGACCTCTCCCCGGTCATAAACCACAATGCTGTACGGGTAACGGTTGGCTTCCTCACCACCGGCGTGATCCACACGGGATACCTCGTCCCAGAGACTGAGATCCACTTCCGGGAAGAAGGTATCCCCGTCGACTTCCGCATGGACCTCCGTGAGGTAGAGCCGGTCCGCCAGAGGCAGTGCCTCGGTGTAGAGCTGGGCGCCGCCAATGACCACGCACTCCTCCACGCCATCGATCAGTGCCTGCCGTTCCGCCTGTTCGAAAGCCTCTTCCAGGGAGTGGACAACGGCGACGCCTTCAGCGGTCCAACCGGGATTGCGTGTAACCACGATATTGCTGCGCCCGGGCAGTGGTCGACCTATGGACTCGTGGGTACGCCGTCCCATGATGATGGACTTACCCAGGGTCGCCTGTTTGAAGTACTGCAACTCCTCGGGCAGGTACCAGGGCAATCGGTTATTCCGGCCAATCACCCGGTTGCGGGCCATGGCCACGATCAGGGCAATGCGCATGAACAGACCTCAGATGGCAATGGGGGCGCGGATCACCGGATACGGATCATAACCGGTAATGCGGAAATCCGCCTCCTCGTAGTCGAACAGACTGGGCGGGCAGCGCGGCAGCTCCAGCGTTGGCAGTGGGCCCGGGGTGCGACGCAGCTGCTCGTAGACAATGTCGTCCGTCAGGTGATTCCGGTACAGGTGCACATCCCCGAAGGTATGCACGAAATCCCCGGGTTCCAGCCCCGCCTGCTGCGCCATCATGCAGGTCAGCAGGCTGTAGGAGGCGATATTGAAGGGAACGCCCAGGAACAGGTCGGCGCTGCGCTGATAAAGCTGGCAGGAAAGCCGCCCGTCCGCCACGAAGAACTGGAACAGGCAGTGACAGGGCGCCAGCGCCATGCGGCCCGCGTGCACATTCTCCTGGGGGCCCATGGATTCATCCGGCAGTTCCGCCGGATTCCAGGCGGTGACCACCAGGCGCCGGGACTCAGGTCGGTTGCGGATGCCGTCGAGCACCTCGCTGATCTGGTCCACGGTGCTGCCGTCCGGACACTGCCAGCTGCGCCACTGCTTGCCGTAGATCGGCCCCAGGTCACCCTCCTGGGTGGCCCACTCGTTCCAGATGGAGACCCTGTGCTCCTGCAGCTCGCGGTTGTCCGTGGAGCCACGCAGGAACCACAGGAGCTCATGGATGATGCTGCGCACATGGACCTTCTTGGTGGTCAGCAGCGGAAAGCCCTGCCCCAGGTCAAAGCGCAGCTGGCGCCCGAAGACCGAGCGGGTACCGACGCCGGTGCGGTCGCCCCGGTCAACGCCGTTATCAATCACATCGCGCATCAGCGCCAGATAGGATTCCATTCAGGCGGGCCTCCCCTGTCGATAGGCCAGAAACAGCAGTATGGCGCCGGCCACGATCATGGGCACGGACAGGATCTGCCCCATGGTCATCCAGTCCAGCAGCACAAAACCGAGGTGGGCATCGGGCTCGCGATAGAACTCGGCCACGGAACGCAAGACCCCGTACCCGGCCAGGAAGAGCCCGGACACCGCCATGCGCGGCCTTGGCCGGGCTGAGAACCACCAGAGCACGACGAACAGCAGCACGCCCTCGAGCGCGAACTGATACAGCTGCGAGGGATGGCGCGGCAGGGCATCCCCGGCCTGGGGGAACACCATGGCCCAAGGCAGTTCCGCCGATGTGGGACGGCCCCAGAGCTCGCCATTAATGAAGTTCCCCAGCCGCCCCAGTCCAAGGCCCACGGGAATCACCGGCGCGATGAAATCCGCGATATTGAAGAAACCGGTGCCGATACGGCGGGCGAACATCAGCATGGCGGCCAGCACACCGATGAGACCACCATGGAAGGACATACCCCCCTCCCATATCTGGACAAGCCAGAGCGGCTCGGCCAGGAAGCGTTCGAAGTGATAGAACAGCACATACCCGAAACGCCCACCCAGAATGACGCCCAGGGCCATATAGAACAGCAGGTCCCCCAACTGTTCGGCGTTGACCGGCGAATCCGGGCGACTGGTGCGCAGCCGCGCCAGCGCCCACCCGCCCAGAAAAGCGACCAGATAGGTCAGCCCATACCAGTGAATGGACAGGGGGCCTAAAGAGATAGCAACGGGATCAAATTGCGGATGTACGAGCATGAGGCCCTCAACCAGAAATCAGGAAACGCGTACCAATCACCACCAGCAACAGCGCGAACAGGCGCTTGAGCCAGCGCTCATCCAGCCGGTGCGCCAGCAATGCCCCGACACGGGCAAAGGGTACGCTCATCAGGACGATTCCCGCCAGTGCCGGCAGGAAGACAAAACCAATGCTGTAATCGGGAAGCCCGGCCCGCCCCCAGCCGACAACCATGTTCGTCAGTGCTCCCGATATCGCAATGGGAAAACCGCAGGCCGCGGATGTGCCCACTGCATGCTGCATGCGCACGCCGATCCAGGTGAGGTAGGGAACGGTCAGGGTACCCCCGCCGATTCCCACAATGGCGGAGAGCCAGCCAATCCCGCCCCCGACACCGCCCAGCTCCGCCCGGGGAGGCCGACGGTCCGTGCTGTGGGGCGACCAGCCGGTCACCATCTTCACGGCGACCAGGAGCACAAAGACACCGATGATCCGCTGGAGCATGTCACCGCTGAGCAGCCCAGCGGTGACCGCCCCCAGGGCTGCGCCGAGCAGTATGCCCACCACCATGGGCCGGAACAGGTCCCAGCGGACAGCCCCTTTGCCATGATGGGTCCAGATGGAGCTCAGGGAGGTGAAGACCACCGTCGCCAGGGAGGTCCCGACGGCCAGGTGAGCGGTGATGTTCGGACTAATCCCCTGCCAGCCGAACGCAAACACCAGCGCCGGCACAATAATGAGCCCGCCACCGATGCCGAAAAGACCGGCCAGTGTCCCGGCCACCGCGCCCAGTCCCAGATAGAAAGCCAGCGCTTCAAGGATGCCCATCCAACTCATTCCATTGCGCCCAGTGAAGCCGGGCATGGTACCAGACCATAACCGTCGCCGCAGATGACGGCCGACGATGGCATGATACAATTCCGCCAGCCGCCCATGGCGGCGCCGGAAGCAATGGGAGCCCGATCGATGAGTGACAGCGAAAACAGCACCAGCCAGGCCAGCGACGCCTCCAGCTTCGAGGCCAGTATTCAGGAACTGGAGACTCTGGTACGCAAGCTCGAACAGGGCGACATGCCTTTGGAGGAATCACTCAAGGCCTTTGAGCGTGGGGTGCAGCTCACGCGTTCCTGCCAGCAATCACTGCGGGACGCCGAGCAGCGTGTGGAGCAGGTCATCGAGAACAGCCAGGGCGAGCTTGAGACCCGCCCCTACCCGGAGGACAGCTCCGACGCATGAACGCGGACGCCTTTCTCCAGCAGACCCGTGAACGCCTGGAAGTCGCTCTGGAGCGGACCCTTCCGGCAGCGGATGCACACCCGCGCCGCCTTCACCAGGCGATGCGTCATGCAGTCCTGGGCGGCGGCAAGCGCCTGCGCCCTGCCCTGGCGCTGGCCGCGTGTCAGTGCACCGGCCAGGATGATGAACAGGCCATGCCCGCCGCCGTGGCCGTTGAGCTCATTCATGCCTACTCGCTGGTCCATGACGACCTGCCTGCCATGGATGACGATGAGCTCCGCCGTGGCCAGCCGACCTGCCATGTGGCGTTTGATGAGGCCACCGCCATCCTCGTCGGGGATGCCCTGCAGACACTGGCGTTCGAGACACTCGCCCGGGTCGACCTGCCGGCAGAAACCGTGGTGGCCATGCTCAGGGAACTGGCGGCTGCCGCGGGGCACCGCGGCATGGCCGGCGGTCAGGCTCTGGACCTGGAAGCCACCGGCGCCCACCCCTCCATTGAGGCACTGGAAACGCTGCACCGCTGTAAAACCGGCGCCCTGATCGAAGCGTCCCTGGTCCTGGGTGCCCTTACCGCGGGAGGCCGGGAAGAACTGATCGCCTCCCTTCGCGCTTTCGGTCGCAGCATCGGGCTCGCTTTCCAGGTCCAGGACGACATCCTGGACGTGGAGGGCCATTCCGCCGTAACCGGAAAGCCCCAGGGCTCGGACACCGCCGCCGACAAGGCAACCTACACCGCTCTGCTCGGCCTGAAAGGCGCCCGCGAGCGGCTGGACGATCTCCATCGGGACGCCCTGGACCACCTGACAGCCGTTCCAGGCGATGCGTCGCTGCTGGCGGAACTGGCGGGTTTCATCATCGAGCGCAATCACTGAGACCAGTGGTTGTCACTGCCGGAGTACGGGGCTTATGGTGCCGGAAAACGCGGGACTGATCTTCCGCGCCGATTTCACTATAATGCGGGACTACCATCAGGAACCGCCAAGGCAGCAAGGCCCGGATGCAGGACAAGACCGTTTTCAACAGCATACCCACGCAGCGCCCGGAGACGCCCCTGCTGGATCGTATCAATACGCCGGAGCAGCTGCGCACGCTCAGCCGTGACCAACTGGTGCCGCTGGCGCGCGAACTGCGTGCCTTCCTGCTGTGGTCCGTGGGCCAGTCCGGCGGGCACTTCGGAGCCGGGCTGGGCGTGGTGGAACTGACCCTGGCCCTGCACTACATCTTTGAAACCCCCGAGGACCGGCTCGTCTGGGATGTGGGCCATCAGGCCTACCCCCACAAGATCCTCACAGGGCGCCGCGAACAGCTGCGTACCATCCGCAAGAAAGACGGCCTGGCCGCCTTCCCCAATCGGGAGGAAAGCCCCTACGACCACTTCGGCGTAGGCCATTCCAGCACCTCGATCAGCGCTGCCCTGGGCATGGCGCTGGCCGCCCGCCAGCAGGGCCGCAACCGCAAGGGCATCGCGGTCATGGGCGATGGCGCCATGACCGCGGGCATGGCCTTTGAGGCCCTGACCCATGCCGCCGATGTGCGCGCCAACCTGCTGGTGGTGCTGAACGACAATGAGATGTCCATCTCCCACAACGTGGGCGGCCTCTCCAACTACTTCGGGCGGCTGCTGGCAAGCCGGACCTACAATCAGGTGCGCGACAGCAGCAAGCGCGCGCTGGCCAACACGCCCGGACTCAAGGCCCTGGTGCGCCGCACCGAGGAGCACTTCAAGGGAATGCTGGCCCCGGGCACCCTGTTCGAGGAGATGGGCTTCAACTACATCGGCCCCATCGACGGCCACGACCTGCCCCTGCTGCTGGAAACCCTTGAGACCATCAGCCATCTGGACGGCCCCCAGTTCCTGCACGTGGTCACCACCAAGGGCAAGGGCTTCGGCCCGGCGGAGTCCGATCCAGTGGGCTACCACGCCATCAACAAGATCGAGCCGGCACCGCCTGTGCAGCCGGCGGATGCCCCCAAGAAACCCAAATATTCGAACATCTTCGGCCAGTGGCTGTGTGACATGGCCGCTCAGGACAACCGGGTCATGGGCATCACCCCCGCCATGCGCGAAGGCTCGGACCTGGTAGCCTTCTCCGAGCGCTTCCCGGAGCGCTACTTTGATGTGGCCATTGCGGAACAGCACGCGGTCACCCTGGCGGCCGGCATGGCCTGTGATGGCGCCAAGCCCGTGGTCGCCATCTACTCCACCTTCCTGCAGCGAGCCTATGATCAGCTGATCCATGACGTCGCCCTGCAGAACCTGGACGTGCTCTTCGCCCTGGACCGTGCCGGTCAGGTGGGCGAGGACGGTCCCACCCACGCCGGCGCCTTCGACCTGACCTACCTGCGCTGCGTGCCCAACATGGTGGTCATGGCGCCCTCGGACGAGAACGAAACCCGGCAGATGCTCTACACCGGCTGGTGCCATGAAGGGCCGGCCGCCGTGCGCTATCCCCGTGGAACCGGGCCGGGTGCGGCCGTGGAGGAGCACATGGAAGCGCTCCCAATGGGGCGTGGTGTTGTGCGGCGTGAGGGGTCCCGCGTGGCCATACTCGCCTTTGGGGCGATGGTTACTCCCGCCCTTGAGGTGGCAGAGTCACTGGATGCCACGGTGGCGGACATGCGCTTTGTGAAACCACTGGATACGGCGCTGGTGGAAAAGCTGGCGGCCAGTCACGACCTGCTGGTCACGATCGAGGAAAACGTGGTGGCCGGTGGTGCCGGCAGCGGCGTGTCGGAACACCTGCATGCCGCCGGCGTTGGCGTGGATCTTCTGCAGCTTGGCCTGCCCGACCGCTTCATTGACCACGGCAAGCCCGCGGAGCAGCTGGCGGACGCCGGGCTGGATGCGGAAAGCATCCACAGCGCCATCAGCAAACGTCTTTCCCGGGGCAGCGACAGCAGCCTTGCCGTCGCCCAGACCTGAGCGTTCAGTCTCCGGAAGGCGGTGGATCATCGTCCTGGTGGGTGTGGAAAAAATGCCCCATGCGTGAACGCTTGGTGTCCAGATAGGATTCATTGTGGGGGTTGCGCCCCACTTGCAGCGGCACCCGCTCGACCACGTCCACGCCCAGGTCCCTGAGTGCGTCCACCTTGACCGGGTTATTCGTCATCAACCGCAGCTGTTTGATGCCCAGGTGCTCGAGCATGTCCAGGCACATGCTGTAATCGCGCAGATCCGCAGCGAAGCCGAGCTGCTCGTTCGCCTCCACAGTATCCGCGCCTTCATCCTGCAGCCGGTACGCCCGGATCTTGTTGAGCAGACCAATGCCCCGCCCTTCCTGGCGCAGGTAGAGGAGCACGCCACGCCCCTCGATAGCGATGCTGCGCAGGGCTTCCTCAAGCTGGTAGCCACAGTCACAGCGCATGCTGTAGAGGGCATCCCCGGTGAGGCATTCGGAGTGGGTGCGCCCGAGCACGGGCCTGCCGTCCGAGACCTCGCCCAGACTGAGCACCACATGCTCCTGGCCGGTGTCGATCTCCTCGAACCCATGCATATCGAACACACCGAAAGGCGTGGGGAGGCGACAGCTCTCGATGAATCGGACGACCACGGGCGATCCTCACAGGATGAAAAGAGGCGGCAGTTTAACAGAAGGCGCAGCGCCGCTGAACGGGGTCAGCCCCCGCCTTGCTCCGGTGCCTGCCAGTGGCCGGACTGACCGCCCTGTTTTTCCAGGAGCCGGATACCGTCCATGACCATGCCACGGTCCACCGCCTTGCACATGTCATAGAGCGTGAGCGCCGCCACCGATACGGCCGTGAGTGCCTCCATTTCCACGCCTGTCGCGGCGTTGAGGCGGCACCGGCTTTCAATGTCGATGCCATCTCGGTTCTCCCGGGCGGTCAGCCAGACCTTGACCGAGCTCAGGTTCAGCGAATGGCACAGCGGGATCAGCTCATGGGTGCGCTTGGCGGCCATGATGCCGGCGATCCGGGCGGTGGCCAGCACATCCCCCTTGGGGTGTTCGCCCGCCAGGATCATGTCCAGGGTTTCCGGCTGCATCCGGATGGTGCCACAGGCCCTTGCCTCGCGCTGGGTCACCGCCTTGTCACCGACGTCGACCATATTGGCCGCCCCGGTTTCGTCCACATGACTGAGACCGCTCATCATTCCTCCTTCAATGCCACCAGAAGCCGATACCGGCAATGCCACAGCCGCCATGCCGGCGGCTCTGCGCCACATCATCGCCACCAACCCCGCCCAGTGCATAGACCGGAAGATCCAGATCCGTCACCAGCGCCTCGAAACCGTCCCAGCCCAGTGGCGGGCGATCCGGGTGGCTGGCCGTGGGCCTGACCGGCGAGAGAAAGGCATAGTCCGCGCCCAGCCTCTGTGCGTGCTCCAGGCTGGCGCGGTCATGGCAGGACACCCCAAGGCGATACGCCCTGCTGACAGGGCGCTCCATGAGACCATGAGCCTCCCGCCAGGGCAGGTGCAGGCCGTCGGCATCGGGAACTGCCGCGAGACGTTCCGGTGCACCGTGAAGCAGCAGCGCACAGCCCGCGTTTCGGGCCACGGGTACACAGGCGGAAGCCAGTCCCTGATAGACCGCATCACCGAGTTCCGGGCAGCGCAGCAGGCACTGGCTGCCCGCCCAGCCCTGAAGCCGGCCTGCGAGTTCATCCGCCGTCACGCCGCCACCGGTAACCAGCGTACGGGCCGGCAGCGCCAGCACCTGGATCATGCGGCGGTTGGCGGCCGGGAAATCGGCCGGATCCAGGGCAGCCACATCCAGCCACATCAGGGGCTGATCCTCCCGGCCCTGCGGCTCCCCGGAGAATCCCGTGGCACGATAGAGATCCAGCTGGACACGGCGGTCGCCGTAGTCGTGGGTAAGGCTCAGTTCAAAGCTCAGCTCGCTCTCCAGCACCCGGAGCCCCACTTCCTCGTGGAGTTCGCGAGCCAGCGCGGCCGTGGCGGATTCCCCACTATCAACCTTGCCGCCCGGGAATTCCAGCAGGCCGCCCTGATGCTGATGGGCATGACGGCGGGCCACCAGCACCTGCTCTCGCCCAGCCAGGTAGCGACAAACCGCCGCAACGGCCACATGCACCGTTTTCACGGGCTCAGGTGCGGTATTCGGCGTTGATGGTGACGTACTCATGGGAGAAATCGCAGGTCCAGACCCGTTCCAGCGCACTGCCGCGCCCCAGGTCGATGCGGATCGTCAGCTCCTGCTGGTCCATCACGGCCTGCCCGGCCTCCTCGGTGTACTCCGGGGCCCGCCCGCCATGCCGCACGATGCAGACATCATCGAGATGGATCGCAACACCGTCGATAGCGAGGTTCTCGATGCCTGCACGCCCCACGGCCGCCAGGATCCGGCCCCAGTTGGGGTCGGCTGCGTAGAGTGCTGTCTTCACCAGCGGGGACTCGGCCACGGCGAAAGCCACACGGCAGGCCTCATCGGCGTCGGCGGCCCCGCCAACTTCGACTGTGACGAAGCGGGTCGCGCCTTCCGCATCCCGGACAATGGCCTGGGAGAGCTCCAGGAACACGGACGCCAGCGCCTCGCGCAGTTCCGGCACGACCCGGCCCTGTGAATCCAGGACCCCGGCGGCGCTCTGCCCGGTGGCCGCCAGCAGGCAGGCGTCGTTGGTGGAGGTATCACCGTCAATGGTGATGCGGTTGAAGCTGGTGTCCGCCAGCTCGCGCACCAGCGGCTTGAGCACGTCCGCGGGGATCGCGGCATCCGTGGTTACGAAGGCAAGCATGGTGGCCATGTTCGGGCGGATCATGCCGGCGCCTTTGCTGATGCCGGAAATATGCACCGCTTCGCCATCAATCATTACCCGACGGGTGGCGCCCTTGGGCAGGGTATCGGTGGTCATGATGGCCGGCGCGGCTTTCTGCCAGCCGTTGGCATCAAGGGCCGTGAACGCGTGAGGGATGGCCTCCAGCATGCGCGCCAGCGGCAGTGGTTCCCCGATCACACCCGTTGAAAACGGCAGGACCTGCTCCGCACCGACACCCGCGGCTTCCGCCACCGCCCGGCAGCAGGCGCGGGCATCCGAGAGGCCCTGCTCGCCGTTGCCGGCATTGGCGTTGCCAGTGTTGATCAGCAGATAGCGCGGCCGCCCCGCCACCAGCGCCTGCTCAGCAACGAGCACCGGCGCGGCCCGAAAGGCATTGCGGGTGAAGACGGCGCCTGCGGCACTGCCCTCGGCCAGCTCCACAAGGACCAGGTCGTCACTGCCCGGCTTCTTGATGGCAGCATCCGCCGTGCCGAGCCGTACACCCGGCACTGGATGGAATTCAGGAAGAGGTGCGGGATTCACCGCCATGATGGTTATTCCGCCTTGCCGTGACAGTGCTTGTATTTCTTCCCGGAACCGCAATGGCAGGGCTCGTTACGACCGACCTTACGACCGTCCCGCACGAAGGGCTGCTGCCCCACCCCGCCATTCTCGTCACCGTCCTGATCCTGATCGCGTCCTTCGCCATCGCCTTCCGCAGCCCGGGCGGCAGCCTGGCCACTGGCTTCATCATGCCGCGCCTGGGCGCTGGCCAGCTCCTGCTGGAGCTCCTCGCGGCGCCGGCGTTCCATCTCATCCAGCTCTTCCTGGCGTTGGACCCGGACGCGCGAGATCACCCGGACCACGTCGAACTTGATGGATTCCAGCATGGTCTGGAACAGGTTGAACGCCTCCCGCTTATACTCCTGCTTGGGGTTGCGCTGGGCGTAGCCACGCAGGTGGATGCCCCGGCGGAGATGGTCCATGTTAGCCAGGTGTTCCTTCCAGAGAGTGTCCAGCGTCTGCAGGAAGACCTGCTTCTCAAACCGGCGCATGGTCTCGGAGCCGACCACGTCCTCCTTCTCCTGGTACACACGGATGTGCTCATCGAGGATACGCTGGCGCAGCTTCTCCTCGTACATGCCATCTTCCTCCAGCCAGTCGCGCACCGGCATCTGGAGCCCCAACTCGCTCTCCAACTGCTGCTCCAGCCCCGGAATATCCCACTGCTCGGGCATGCTCTGGGGCGGAATGTGCTGGCTGATGACCGAGTCGACCACGTCTTCGCGGACCTGCTGGATGATCTCCGAAATATCCTCCGAGGCCATAACGTCGTTGCGCTGCTCGTACACGACCCGGCGCTGGTCATTGGCCACGTCATCGTATTCCAGCAGCTGCTTACGCACGTCGAAGTTGCGGCCCTCGACCTTGCGCTGGGCCTTCTCGATGGAATTGGTTACCATCCGGTGCTCGATGGCCTCGCCCTTCTGCATGCCGAGAGCCTGCATCACGTTCTTGACCCGATCCGGCGCGAAGATACGCATCAGGTCGTCTTCCAGCGACAGGAAGAAGCGCGAGGACCCGGGATCGCCCTGGCGACCGGCACGGCCACGCAGCTGGTTATCGATCCGGCGGGATTCGTGGCGCTCGGTGCCGATGATGTGGAGGCCACCGGCTTCTACCACGGCATCGTGGCGGCGCTGCCAGTCCTGCTTCAGGGCCTCGATGTCGGCCTCGGAGGTATTCTCGCCAAGGTCGGCCAGCTCGGCGTCCAGGTTGCCGCCCAGCACAATGTCGGTACCACGGCCTGCCATGTTGGTGGCGATGGTGACGGTGCCGGGCTTACCCGCCCGGGCGATGACATGGGCTTCCTTCTCGTGCTGCTTGGCGTTGAGCACGTTGTGGGGGATGCCCGCCTCCTTCAGGAGCTTCGACATCACCTCGGAGGTATCAATCGAAGCCGTGCCCACCAGAACCGGACGCCCCGCGGAGACCTCATCGCGGATCTCGTCGATGATCGCCTGGTATTTCTCCTCCTTGGTGAGGTAGATCAGGTCGTTGTAGTCCGTCCGGTTGACCGGCTTGTTGGTGGGAATACAGACCACGTCCAGGCCGTAGATCTGGCGGAACTCGAATGCCTCGGTATCCGCCGTACCGGTCATGCCGGCGAGCTTGTCGTAGAGACGGAAGAAGTTCTGGAAGGTGGTCGAGGCCAGAGTCTGGCTCTCGGCCTTGACCTCAACGCCCTCCTTGGCCTCCACCGCCTGGTGCAGCCCCTCGCTCCAGCGCCGACCGGGCATGGTGCGCCCGGTGTGCTCATCCACGATGACCACCTGGCCTTCATTGATAATGTAATCCACGTTCCGGTGGAACAGATGGTGGGCCCGCAGGGCTGAGTGGATGTGATGCAACAGGCTGAGGTTGGCAGCGGAGTAGAGGCTGGAATCCTCTTCCAGAAGCTCCGCTTCGCGCAGCAGCGCTTCAACCTTCTCATGCCCTTTTTCCGTGAGCTCCACGGACCGGGACTTTTCGTCAATGGTGAAGTCGCCGTCCGGTTCCTCCTCAGCATCCTCGGAGGATTTCTCCAGATGCGGTACCAGTTCGTTCACCTTGTAGTAGATGTTGGTATCGCTCTCCGCCGCGCCGGAGATGATAAGAGGTGTGCGGGCCTCGTCGATGAGGATGGAGTCCACTTCGTCGACGATCGCGAAATGAAGCTCACGCTGGACCTTGTCGTCCAGGCTGAACGCCATGTTGTCGCGCAGATAATCGAAACCGAATTCGTTGTTGGTGCCGTAGATGACGTCGGAAGCATAGGCGGCACGCTTGTCTTCGGTGGCCTGTCCGGCCATGACCACGCCGACACTGAGCCCAAGGAAGTTGTAGAGCTGCCCCATCCAGGCCGCGTCACGCCGGGCCAGGTAGTCGTTCACCGTAACCAGGTGCACGCCTTTGCCCGAGAGCGCGTTGAGGTAGATCGGGAGCGTGGCGACCAGCGTCTTGCCTTCGCCGGTACGCATCTCGGCAATGTGGCCTTCATGGAGGGTGATACCACCAATCAGCTGAACATCGAAATGCCTGAGCCCCAGCACCCGCTCACTGGCCTCGCGCACCACCGCGAAGGCCTCAGGCAGGATGTCCTCGAGTTCGGCCCCGTTGTTGAGCTTTTCCCGGAACTCGTCAGTTTTCGCTTTCAGCGCCTCGTCAGAGAGCGACGCGAGGTCTTCACCAAACTGATTGATACGGTCAACCAGCTTCTGCATCCGTTTGATTTCACGGGCGTTCTTGCTTCCGAAGAGACGGGTGGCCAGCTGTGAGAACATAATCCTGATTCATTTCCCTAAAAGCCCTGTCTGGATGGGCGCCGCGAACAAGACAGGGCGGAACAGTTGGAATCGGCGCACGGTCGAACACAATAAGGCACCGCATTCTAACGCCAATTCACTGACAGGGAAAAGCAATGGCCGGGACAGACCCCGACCGGAAGGTTACATGAAGTCGGTGGGGTTCTTGCGGGAGCCGTCCTTGACCACCTCGAAATGCACATGAGGCCCAGTGGAACGGCCGGTTGAGCCCATGACCGCGATCTTCTGGCCCTTTTCCACAATATCCCCCTTGTCCACGAGCAATTCCTTGGCATGAGCATAGCGGGTCTGATAACCATCTCCATGGTCAATCTCAACAAAATACCCGTAGCCACCCTTGGCTTTGGCGGCCGTCACGACCCCTGCGCCAACTGAAACCACGTCACCGCCTTCACGACCGGCAATATCAACACCCGTGTGCCAGGCCCGGTGGCCATTGAAGGGATCCGTCCGATAACCATAGGGCGAGGACGTCCACCCCCAGGTAACCGGGCGCCCATCGACTTCGCGCTGGCTCTTGAGTTCCCGGTTAGCGATCAGCCGATCCAGGAGGGACAGCTGCTTCTCCCTGGAACGAAGACGGGTTTCAAGCGCGCTGATTTGATGCTTAAGCCCCGACGTCGTCTGGCTGTCTCCAGAGGCTTCGGATTCCGGTCCCCCCATCGCGGGGCGGGACTCGAAATCAAACTCCTCACCAGAGAGATCCGCGGAGGCCATCAGGTTCTGCCCCAGGGCATCCACACGCAGCGCGCGTGCCTGAAGTTCGCCAACACGGCGGGTGAGCGCAGCAATTTCATTTTCGGCGTGGGCCTCAAGCCGTTCCAGCTCTGACTGTGATTCCGCCAGACGCTCCTGCCAACGCTGGACCTGGTGACTGTCGGCCCCCTCAGTGCCGGCTGCGCCAGACTGTACAGCAATCTGGTAACCACCCCAGCCGGCACTGGCGATCACCAGCGCTAGACCGACGCCGGAGGCAATGAGGGTGTTGCGCCCGGGCGAAAAAACCCGTGCCCTGCCATGATGGCGGCCGACAAAAAGTATGTTCATAGGCGACTCGAACTCTCCTGCCTTGCGACCGTGCGGCTTCCGACACTAGCGTCGATTGATTATAGATCGGCTGCCGAGCATACTCTACGTAGGAGTGTAACGGAATCTTAACTGTGAGACAGATCACGGAAAGGTACCGTTACAATTTTAACGTCGTCCCCATGAACAGGTGGTGCTGATGGCCCGAGAAAACCGCCCCGCGCATCCTCTGGATAGCGGCGCTGACGGCCCGCTCAACCGTCTGTTACGACAGGCCGAACAGCATCGGCGTGTCGAGACTGGCATCCTCAAGGCGCTGCCTGGCAACCTCTCCGACTGCTGCCGCTTCGGTGGCTACGGCAATGGAGAGCTGACACTGCTCGTCCCTGACAGCACCCGTGCAAGCCAGGTGCGCTTCCAGCAACGTGCGATTATCCAGAATCTCCGACAGGATGAACGCTTCAGCCAGATCTGGCGCATTCGAGCGCGGGTCCAGCCATGGCACGATCCACGCCCGAGAACGGTGAGGGAACGACCTGAAATGACGACGACGAACGCCGAACTGCTGAGGGAAATCGCGCAGGAAACGGAGGACAGCGGCCTCAGCGGGGTACTGAGGCGTCTGTCCTCACACGCCCAGGACGGGCAATAACCGGTCAGCCAGTCGCGGCCAGACTCGGCTTGAAGTAGGAGATAGGGGCTGTGGCCTCATCATCAAAGGTCACGACTTCCCAGGCATCTTCTTCCGCAATGAGTTTGCGGAGAAGCTTGTTGTTCAGATCGTGCCCTGATTTGAAGCCCCGGAACTCACCGATCAGACTGCTGCCCATCAGATACAGGTCGCCAATGGCATCCAGCATCTTGTGGCGGACAAACTCGTCGTCGTAGCGCAGACCGTCCTCGTTGAGGATGCGGTAATCATCCACCACGATGGCGTTGTCCACGCTGCCGCCCAGCGCCAGGTTCATGGAACGAAGCGCCTCGATGTCCCGCATGAAGCCAAAGGTCCGCGCCCGGCTTACTTCCTTGACGAAGGAGGTACTTGAGAAATCAACCGTCGCGTTCTGGTTGCGGCCTTCGAACACGGGGTGATTGAACTCAATGGTGAAGCTCACCTTGAAGCCCTCGAAAGGCGTGAACGTGGCCCACTTACCTTCTTCCTCGACGGTAATCGCACGCTTGATACGGGTGAACTTCTTGGGCGCATTCTGTTCGGCAATACCGGCGGACTGCAGCAGGAATACGAAAGGTCCCGCGCTGCCGTCCATGATCGGCACTTCCGCCGCGCTCAGCTCCACATAGCAGTTGTCGAGCCCGAGCCCGGCCATCGCCGACATCAGGTGCTCCACAGTCGCGACCCGGACACCATCCTTCACCAGCGTGGTGGAGAGCATGGTTTCACCGACATATTCGGCCTTGGCCTCGACCTCGACGGCCGGGTCCAGGTCCACTCGGCGGAAAACGATGCCGGTGTCGACCGGCGCCGGTTTCAGGGTGAGAAATACCTTTTCGCCGGAATGGAGCCCCACACCGGTAGCCCTGATGGTGTTCTTGAGGGTGCGTTGTCTGATCATGATGTCATTGTTCCGTCATAAAACCAGCATACACTGATGCCGTTATTTTGCGCGTACTGTAACAGATGGCGATTCTGAGCGCCATTTGTACAGCCCGTGGAAAACCGAGACATTGGCTGCAGTGACGCCCAATGCCCGGGATTCCCGCTGTTTTTCAGTCCGCCTGCCGACGCAGGAAAGCCGGGATATCGAGATAATCCACGTTGGTATCCGACTCCCCATGGCTCTCCTGGTCGACTGCGGCGTTGCCGTCACTGGCCACAGCGCGCCGACGCAGCACAGCGGGGCGATCCAGCTGATTATAGTCAGTTTTGCCGTCCATGCTGCGGGTATTATCCACCACCTTCTGTGGCGCGTCCGCCTCGGCATTGAGCCCGGTGGCGACGACGGTCACCTTCAGCTCGTTTTCCATTTCCGGATCGATCACGGTACCAACCACCACAGTCGCGGAGTCGGAGGCGAATTCGCGCACGATGTCACCAACCTCACTGAACTCACCCAGGTTGAGGTCCATGCCAGCGGTGATGTTCACAAGGATGCCACGGGCGCCCTGCAGGTTGATGTCGTCCAGCAGCGGGCTGCGGATGGCGCCTTCGGCCGCCTCGCGAGCACGCTCCTCGCCGGTCGCACGGGCGGTGCCCATCATGGCGTTACCCATCTCGGACATGACCGTCTTCACGTCCGCAAAGTCGACGTTGATCATGCCGTTGCGTGTAATCAGGTCCGCAATGCCCTGGACGGCGCCCAGCAGCACATCGTTGGCGGAGGCAAAGGCATCCAGCAGGCTGGTCTCCTTGCCCATGACCGTCAGCAGCTTCTCGTTGGGGATCGTGATCAGCGAATCCACGGTGTCCTCGAGTGCTTTCAGGCCGGCATCCGCGACCTTCATGCGCTTGCCGCCCTCAAAGCCGAAAGGCTTGGTGACCACGGCCACGGTCAGGATACCCATCTCGCGAGCCACCTCGGCCACGATGGGCGCTGCGCCTGTACCGGTGCCACCGCCCATTCCGGCGGTAATGAAGACCATATCCGAGCCCTTAAGTGCCTCGGCAATGCGGTCCCGGTCCTCCATGGCGGACTGGCGGCCGATCTCCGGATTGGCACCGGCGCCCAGCCCCTTGGTGATGTTGCCGCCCAGCTGGATCAGGGACTTGCTGTCCAGATCCTTCAGTGCCTGGGCGTCGGTGTTGGCGCACAGGAACTCAACACCCTCGATCTCGCTCGCCAGCATGTGGCGGACGGCGTTGCCGCCGCCCCCGCCAACACCGACGACCTTGATTACTGCGCTCTGCTCTACGTTGTCTACCAGTTCAAACATTTCCCCGTCTCCTTCAGTTAGCGAGCGGCTTGTGGCCGCTTTTCTTCATGTATCGTGTATGGAATCCGTATTAGAAATTCCCGGTGAACCACTGCTTGATTCGCGCCAGGAGTGAATCTCCAGAAGGCGGGGCGGAGCCTCCCCCACGGCCCTGTTCCGCCTGCTGGAAGCCGTACATCAGCAACCCCGCGCCAGTGGCGTACACCGGAGTGCCGATCACATCGCTCATGCCCGTCACGCCCGTGGGTATTGCCAGACGCACCGGTGCGTGAAAGATTTCCTCTGCCAGTTCGACCGCGCCTTCCATCATGGAAGAGCCGCCGGTCAGAACGATCCCCGCCGGAACCAGATCCTCAAAGCCACTGCGCCGCAGCTCGGACTGGACCAGGGTGAACAGTTCCTCGTAACGGGGTTCCACCACCTCGGCCAGTGCCGCGCGGGACAGATCCCGCGGTGCGCGATCCCCCACTCCCGGGACCTTGATGGTCTCCTCAGCGCCGGCCAGCTGCGTCAAGGCGCAGGCGTAGCGGGTCTTGATCTCTTCTGCATTCTGCGTGGGCGTGCGCAGGGCCATGGCAATGTCGTTGGTCACCTGGTCCCCGGCGATGGGGATCACCGCCGTGTGGCGGATCGCACCGCCGGTAAAAATGGCGATATCCGTGGTGCCGCCACCGATGTCGACCATGCAGACGCCCAGTTCCTTCTCGTCATCGGTCAGCACCGAGTAACTGGAGGCCAGCTGCTCGAGGATGATGTCGTCCACATCCAGGCCACAGCGACGCACGCACTTGTCGATGTTCTGCACCGCGTTCACGGCACAGGTCACCAGATGAACCTTGGCCTCGAGCCGAACGCCGGACATGCCCAAGGGCTCCTTGATGCCCTCCTGGTTATCGATCACGAACTCCTGGGGCAGGATGTGCAGCACCTTCTGGTCCGCCGGGATCGCTACCGCCTGGGCCGCGTCTATGACCCTGTCGATATCCGCCTGGGTTACTTCCCGGTCCCGGATCGCCACGATGCCGTGGGAGTTCATGCTTCGGATATGACTCCCCGCAATGCCCGCGTACACCGAATGGATCCGGCAGCCGGCCATGAGTTCGGCTTCTTCAACCGCCCGCTGGATCGCCTGGACCGTGGTTTCAATGTTGACCACGACCCCGCGCTTGAGTCCGCGCGAGGGGTGCGAGCCGATCCCGGCCACCTCGATGGAACCGTCAGGATTCTGCTTGCCTACCAGCGCCACCACCTTGGAGGTACCGATATCAAGCCCGACGATCATGTTCTCTGTGTCTGCCGATGACATAGCCTGAGTCCTGCTCCTCAAGAATCTCTCCAGCGCACCGCAACCCCGTTGCCATAGCGCGCGTCTACCCCGCTGATAGCCGGCGCCACGGGCGCCAGCCGGGATTCGTATACCGTCATGAATCGTTCAAAGCGCTCCTCGACCCGGTCACGACCGAGCGATATCTGAATGCCGTTGTCGAGAAGCAGTGTCCACGCACCCCGGGCTTCCAGGCTGACCCCTGTAAGCCCCAGCCCAAGGGCCGCGAGCTCGCTCCGGAAAGCCCGAGCCCGCTCAAGAACTTCCTCAGCGCGCCCTGCCGGCCCAGTGAGACGCGGCAGATCAAGCGCCGCGGGGGCAGCCGGCCTGAACACCTGGCCTTCCGCGCTGATCAGAGCGCGCCCATTCCACAGCGCTGCCGGTTCGTGCTCGCGCACGCTGACTGTCAGTGTGCCCGGCCACTCACGCCCCACAGCAGCGCTTTTCACCCAGGGCAGCATCTCCAGCTGCGCCTTGACCCGGGAGAGGTCTGTTGCGAAATAACTTGTCCCCACAAAAGGCTCCAGATGGGACTGCAGCGCTGGCTCCGTAACACGGCTCAGATCACCTTCAACCTGCACCCGATTGAAATCCCGATCCAGCAACTGCACGCCCTGACCAATGGCCCAGGGGAGCAGCGCCGCCACAACGGCCACGACCAGCCCCAGCGACACCTGACCCCAGGGCACGCTCCGCACGGCTCCAGCCATCATCTGCAGAGCCAGGCGCAGCGCGGAAGGGTCCTCAACCATGGGGCTGGCCCCGCGCTGGCGCGCGGTCTTCCCGCGCGTATCCCTGATCTGCAGCGGCAACCGGTTCATGACCGCTCCTCCAGCGACTTTTCAAGGATCCGGACACAGAGTTCACGGAACCCCATACCGGCGGCTTCCGCCGCCATGGGCACGAGGCTGTGATCCGTCATGCCCGGAATGGTGTTCACTTCCAGCAGCCAGAAATCACCGGCGGCGTCCTGCATCACATCCACACGCCCCCAGCCACACCCATCAATGACCCGGAAAGCATCCAGTGACAGCTGCCGGATGCGCTCCTCATGACGCTCATCGAGGCCGCTGGGCAGCATGTAGTGGGTGTCGTCGGACAGGTACTTGGCTTCGAAATCGTAGAAGGTGTGATCCGTGGCCAGACCAATCACCGGCAGAGCCTGGTCGCCCAGAATGCTGACGGTGTATTCGCCGCCGGTAATCCATTCCTCGACCAGGACCAGTGGGTCGTACTCACACGCCTGCACGTAGGCCTCTCTCAGCTCAGCCGCGGTTTCCGCCTTGCAGATACCAATGCTCGACCCCTCGCGCGCCGGCTTGATGCCGAGCGGGGCACGCAGCTCCCCGAGAATGGCCTCAGCCTCGTCAACCGAACGCATCGAGCGGAATGCTGGCGTCGGCAGCCCGGCACCCGCGAACGTATACTTGGTACGGAGCTTGTCCATCCCCAGAGCGGAGGCGAGCACGCCACTTCCGGTATAAGGAAGCCCTGCCTGTTCCAGGATGGCCTGAACGGTCCCGTCCTCACCGCCGCGGCCATGAAGAGCAATAAAACAACGGTCAAAACCGCTTTCCGCGGCCAGCCTGAGAATGGCATTGCCCTGAACGTCTACCGCGTGGGCATCCACACCGGCCGCCTGCAGTGCCTCGGTTACTGCCTGCCCGCTCTTGAGCGATACGCTGCGTTCGGCCGAATCACCGCCCATCAGGACGGCAACGCGGCCCAGGGCACGCGCCTGTTCGGCGCTGACGCGGAAATCATCAGTGACCGTCATTGATCACCTCCGCTGCCCGTGAGTCCATTTGCAGCGAGGCGCGCCGACAGGCCGCCGATATCACCAGCGCCCTGGGTAATCAACAGGTCACCGGGCCTGAGAAGGTTGCCCAGCAGGTCTTCGATCCGGTCCGTATCCTCCACGAACACCGGATCGAGCTGGCCACGCTGGCGCATACTGCGGCAAAGGCTGCGACTGTCCGCTCCCGGAATGGGCTGTTCGCCCGCCGGGTAAACGTCCAGCATCAGTAGTACGTCCACGGAGGAAAGCACCCGTACGAAATCGTCGTACAGATCGCTGGTCCGGCTGTAGCGGTGCGGCTGGTAGATCATCACCAGGCGCCGCTCCGGCCAGGCATCGCGTACCCCCTGGATCACGGCCTCAACCTCACGCGGATGGTGCCCGTAATCGTCCACCAGGGTGACCTCCCCCCCAGCAACCGGATAGTCACCATAGACCTGGAAGCGGCGGCCAACGCCGGAGAAGTGCTCCAGCGCCCTCAGGATGTCTTCATCCCCCACCCCCTCGTCGGTGGCCACGGCAATCGCGGCCATGGCGTTCAGAACGTTGTGCCGACCGGGCATGCGGAGGCGGACATCCAGATCGGCGTGCCCGTCGGGGCGGATGGCGCGGAAACGGATACTGAACCCGTCGGTTTCCACATCCGTGGCACGGTAGTCCGCATCCTCGCTGAACCCATAGGTGATCACAGCGCGCGATATGCGTGCCGCAACTTCGCGTACCCGTGGGTCGTCGCAGCACATCACGGCGACTCCATAGAACGGCAAGCTGTGCAGGAACTCCTCGAAGGTCTGCTTGAGCTTCTCGAAATCTCCGCCATAGGTGTGCATGTGGTCCGCGTCGATATTCGTAACCACGCTGATCACCGGCGTCAGGTGCAGGAAGGAGGCGTCGCTTTCATCCGCCTCCGCCACCAGGTAACGCGAGCGCCCGAGCTGAGCGTTGGTGCCGGCGCTGTTGAGCTTGCCTCCGATAACGAAGGTCGGATCCAGGCCGCCCTCGCCCAGAATGGAGGCAATCAGGCTGGTGGTCGTGGTCTTGCCATGGGTTCCGGCCACCGCGATGCCGTGACGGTAACGCATGATCTCGGCCAGCATCTCCGCACGGGGCACTACCGGCACCCGATTCTCACGGGCCGTGACGACCTCGGGGTTGGACTCGTCCACGGCGCTGGACACCACGACAACGTCTGCATCGGCACTGTTCTCGCCACGGTGCCCGATGGCAACCCGGATACCGAGCGCGCCCAGATGTTGGGTCACGGCGCTTTCACGGATATCCGAGCCGGTGACCTCGTACCCCTGGTTGTAGAGCACTTCCGCGATCCCGCTCATGCCGGCACCGCCGATACCCACGAAGTGGATCCCGCGGATGCGCCTCATCTCGGGCACATCGTGAACCATGGGGCTGGTATTGCGCTCAGCCATGAGCCGCCTCCAGACAATAATTGACAACACGTTCGGTAGCGTCCGGCACTGCGAGTTCCCGAGCCTTTTCCGCCATGGCCCGCAGCGCCTCGCGGTCGTCCGCGAGACGGACGATCTCGCGTGCGAGACCAGTCGCGTCCAGCTGTGACTGCGATATCAACAGCGCCGCCCCCGAATCACTCAGGTAACGGGCGTTGGCGGTCTGATGGTCATCAACTGCGTGCGGGAACGGCACCAGCACCGAGCCCACGCCGACACAGGCGAGTTCCGCGAGTGTCAGGGCGCCCGCCCGGCAAACCACCAGATCCGCCCAGCCGTAAGCCTCGGCCATGTCCTCGATGAACGGCACTACGTCCGCTTGCACGCCAGCATTCGTATAGGCCTGCCGGGTACTCTCGATATGGTCTTCGCCACACTGGTGACGGATCGTGGGCTGATGCTCACCGTCAATGAGCGCCAGTGCTTCCGGCACCACCTCGTTGATGGCGCGCGCACCCCGGCTTCCACCCAGAACCAGCAGCTTCAGCCGCTCCCCACGACCAATGCGCTCCTGAGGCGCTGGAATGCCGGTCAGATCCTGCCGGACAGGGTTCCCCGTGCATCGGGTGATGGTGTTCTGGCCAAAGGCGCCCGGGAATGCCTCGAGAGTGATTTCGGAAAGGCGCGACAACCACTGGTTGGTCATTCCCGCAATCGCATTCTGTTCGTGGATCACCAGCGGCCGACGCAGCATCCAGGCCGCCACGCCACCGGGCCCGGCCACGAAGCCGCCCATGCCGAGCACGCAGTCCGGGCGGAACCGACGGACCACCGCCAGTGCCTGCCACAGGGCCCGTGCCAACTTCACCGGAGCTGCCAGACGGGTAAGGCCACCCTTGCCCCGCAGGCCAGACACCTCGATCAGATACAGCGGAATGTCCCTGCCATCGATCAGGCGTGCTTCCATACCACCGCGGGATCCAAGCCAGGCAACTTCATGCCCCTTCTCCCGGAGGGCTTCGGCGGTCGCAAGGGCCGGAAATACGTGTCCGCCGGTACCGCCCGCCATGATCAGGAACCTCTGACTCATGATGCATCGCCCTCCTGTGCACGTTGGTCTTCCACTTCCATCTGGACACGGGCAATCACACCGATGGTCACGCAACTGACGATCAGGCTGGAGCCGCCATAGCTGACCAACGGCAGGGTCAGGCCCTTGGTTGGCAGCAGACCGGTGTTCACCGCCATATTGATATAGGCCTGGAGCGCGATCAGCAGGGTCAGGCCGTAGGCCAGACAGGCGCCGAAGGTCATTCCGGCATCCCTGGCCTGGCGCGCGATGCGCAGCCCACTGACCACCAGCACGGTAAATGTCACGAGAATGAACATTGCCCCCAGCAGCCCGAATTCCTCCGCCGCAATGGCGAAGATGAAATCCGTGTGGGCTTCCGGCAGGTAGAACAGTTTCTGGACCGAGTTACCCAGACCGACACCACTCCACTCCCCACGGCCGAAGGCGATCAAGGCCTGTGTCAGCTGGTAGCCGGTGTTGAACTGGTCCTTCCAGGGATCGAGGTAAGCAACCAGGCGCTCAATCCGGTAGGGCTGACTGAACAGCGCCACGACTGCCAGGGCGGCCCCGCTGCAGCTGACAATCAGGAATCGACCCAGGCCCACCCCGCTGACAAAGATGATCCCAAAAGCGGCGGCCATGAGGACCACGACGGCACCGAAATCCGGTTGTGCCAGGAGCAGGCCGGAAGCCGCGCCCAGTATGGCCAGGGGCTTGAGTACGCCGGGCCAGGTCTCAGCAAGCTCATCCTGTCGACGCACAACATAGCTGGCCACATAGACCACCAGCAGCCACTTGGCGGCTTCGGAAACCTGCAGGTTCGCGGCGCCCAGGGAAACCCAGCGGGTGCTGCCATTGACCGTAATCCCCAGCGGCGTAAGCACCAGAGCCAAAAGCAGAAAGGCGCCCGCCAGCCACAGCCAGGAACCACGCAGCCACCACACCAGGGGGATATTGGCCGCCACCAGCCCAGCCACGCACCCAAACACCACATAGAGGGTCTGGCGCAGGACGAAATGCAACGGGTTGCCATAGTTTTCCGTTGCGATATCCATGGAGGCCGAGCCGATCATCACGATGCCCAGCGTCAGCAGAACCCCCGCGCTCAGCAGCAGCACGACAAGCTCCCGCCTCGGCTCGCGTATGGGCATGGTTCCCGCCACGGCCGTCATAGCGCCTCCACCGCCCGGACGAACGCATCGCCACGGGCCTCATAACTGCTGTACTGATCCAGGCTTGAGCAGGCCGGGGAAAGCAGTACCCGATCGCCCGACCGGGCTTGAGCGGCCGCGGCCGCAACCGCCGCTTCCATATCGTCCACCCGGGTGCTCGCAATCCGTTCTCCAAACGCCTCTTCCAGTCGCGACGCGTCCCGTCCCATCAGAACCAGATGGCGAACCCGCCCAGCTGCGGCTTCAGCGAGCGGCAGCAGGTCCGCCCCTTTGGAATCGCCTCCGGCGATCAACACCAGCTGCCCGTTGGCTGGCGCCAGACTCTCGATCGCTGCCCGGGTCGCGCCGACATTGGTGGCCTTGGAATCATTCACCCACAAAACACCATCATGTTCACGGATGCTCTGACTTCGGTGCGGCAGGCCCCGAAAGCTTCGTGCGGCGGCCAGCATTGGGTGCATGGGAAACCCGATGGCATTACCCAGTGCCAGCGCCGCCAGCACGTTTGCAAGATTGTGCAGACCGGCCACGCCGAGTTCACTGGCGTGCATCAGGTTCTCGAGCCCATGCGTCAGCCAGAGGCCAGTTTCGTCTTCACGCGTACTGAACACACCCAGATCCACCCGGAAGAGCCCAAAGAAGTGCGGCACCATGCCCTCGTTGAGCAGCGGCTGGCTCAGGGGATCATCCAGGTTCACCACAGCGTTGCGAGCCCCCTGGAAAACCCGGTGCTTGGCCTGGAAGTAACTCATCCGGTCCGGGTAACGATCCATGTGGTCGTCGCTGACATTGAGAACGGTAGCCACCTCGGCTTTCAGGTCCGTGGTGCGTTCGAGCTGGAAGCTGGAGACCTCCAGAATGTAGAGCGATACGTCCGGTGCTATCAGATCCAGCGCCGGGGTGCCCAGATTGCCACCCACCCCAGCGTTCACACCGGCCTCCGCCGCCATTTTCCCGAGCAGCGTGGTGACCGTGCTCTTGCCATTGGAACCGGTGATGGCCACGACTGGCACATCAACAGCCTCACGGAACAGGTCAAGATCGCCGGAAATGCGCGCGCCCGCCTCCGCGGCCGCCGCAATCGCCGGCTCCTCAAGGCTGACCCCGGGGCTGACGATGAGTTCATCGAAGGTACGGAACCAATCCGGATCAAAGGCGCCGGTGGCCACTTCCAGGTCCGGCCAGCGTTCGCGTACCTCGGCGAGCCCTGGCGGCTGGGCACGGCTGTCCGCCACGGCCAGCTGGCGACCGAGTGCATGGCAATGACGCACGCACGACAGGCCGGTAGCTCCCAGCCCGACGATCAGCGTGCGACGATCGGATGCAATCAGTGCCATGACTGTCTGCCCTACCTCAGCTTGAGGGTCGCAAGACCCACGAGTACAAGAATGACTGTGATGACCCAGAACCGGACGATCACGCGCGGCTCGGGCCATCCCTTCAACTCAAAATGATGATGCAGGGGCGCCATGCGGAAGACCCGCCGCCCGGTGAGCTTGAACGACGCCACCTGGACAATGACCGACAGGGTCTCCACCACAAAAATGCCGCCCATGATGAACAGCACTATCTCCTGGCGGACGATCACCGCCAGCACACCCAGCCCGGCACCCAGTGCCAGGGAGCCGACATCGCCCATAAACACCTGGGCGGGATAGGTGTTGAACCAGAGAAAGCCGAGCCCGGCGCCGATCAGCGATCCGCAGAATACGATCAGCTCCCCGGTGCCGGGCAGATTCGGGATCTGCAGGTAGTCCGCGAAATTCGCATGACCGGAGGCGTAGGCGAAAATCCCCAGCGCCGCGCCGACCATGACCGTTGGCATGATGGCCAATCCATCCAGCCCATCGGTGAGGTTCACGGCATTGCTGCTGCCAACGATCACCAGATAGCTCAGAACCACGAATGCAACCGGCCCCAGCAACAATCCGAAATCCTTGAACAGGGGCACGATCAGCGTTATTTCCTCGGGCAGGGTCGCCGTGGCGTAAAGCGTGACTGCGGCGACAAGACCGATCACCGACTGCCAGAAATATTTCCAACGCGCTGGCAACCCTTTCGGATCGCGCGCCACCACCTTGCGGTAGTCGTCAATCCAGCCAATGGCGCCAAACGCCAGCGTCACACCCAGGGTGATCCAGACATAACGGTTGCTCAGGTCCGACCAGAGAATGGTACTGAGCGCGACCGCGACCAGTATGAGCGCACCGCCCATGGTTGGCGTGCCGGCCTTGCTGAGATGTGTCTCGGGGCCATCGTCCCGGACCGCCTGGCCGATCTGGTACTGGGCAAGATGGCGGATCATGGCGGGGCCAATGATCAACGAGACGAGCAGGGCCGTCAGCACCCCGAGAATGCCCCGCAGGGTAAGGTACTGGAATACGGCAAAGCCGCTGATGTACTGCGCCAGAAAATCCGTCAACCAGACGAGCATGTGTCACCGTTCCTTTCTCTGAGACGGGCCACCGCCCGATCCATGCCCGCGCTGCGCGAGCCCTTGACCAGGATCGAAGCGGTTTCCCCGAGTTGCTCCCACACCGCGTCCGCCAGTGCTTCCGGCGATTCGTCAATGTGGGCCCCGTCACCAAAGCCACTGCGGTAATCGCTGCTGTGTCCGCCGGTGACCATCAGTTGTTCTATACCCAGTTGCCGGGCAAGCTCGCCGAGAGCCCGGTGCTGTTCAGATGCCTCCCCGCCCAGCTCCGCCATGTCGCCGAGCAGCGCGAACCGGGGAGCCGGCATCGCGGCCAGTGTCCGCAGCGCCGCTGCCATGGAGGCGGGGTTGGCGTTGTAACTGTCATTGAGAACGCGAACGCCGGGACGCAGCGTTACTGGCTCCAGCCGACCTGCAACCGCAGGGGTGTTCGCGAGCCCAAAGGCAACCTGGCTCATACTCAGACCCAGACTGTGCGCAGCCGCAGCCACCAGCAGGGCGTTGGCGACATTATGGCGCCCCGGAATCAACAGCCGGATTTCGGTGGGTTCGACAACATCGGCCTTGAGCGTAAAGACGAGACCATCAGCATCCTCGTGAACATCCTCCGCCCGGAAGCTGGCCTCGGGGTTCCCCTCGGCGGACACGCTCAGAACAGGGCGCAGACCCGCCCGTGCGCGCCATTCCTGGAAGGCAGCATCATCGTGGTTAAGGATTACGGTGCCGTCGCCACGCACTGAATCAATCAGTTCACCTTTGGCGGTAACGATGTTTTCCAGGCTTCCGAAACCCTCGAGATGGGCTTCGCTGGCATTGGTGATGATGCCCACCTCCGGTGCCGCCAGTGAGCCTGTCCAGGCGATCTCTCCCACGCCACTTGCACCCAGTTCCAGGACGGCATAGTCCGCATCGGGACCGAGCCGGAAAAGCGTCAGCGGGACGCCGATCTCATTATTCAGGTTGCCCTCAGTGGCGGTAACGGTACCGGCCTCAGCCAGCACCGTCTGCATCATCTGTCGAGTGGTCGTCTTGCCGGAGCTGCCGGTGATTCCCACCAGCCTGCCCGCGAACTCAGCGCGGTTCAGGCTGGCCAGCCGACCAAGCGCGTAACGGCTGTCCCGGACCTGGACCACAGGCATGGTCGAATCCACCTGCTGCTCGGCAACAATCGCGCAGGCGCCCGCCCGCTCGGCTTCGCGGATGAAGTCATGGCCGTCGAAACGCTCGCCGCGCAGTGCCACATAGAGGGCTCCCCTGGAGAGGGTCCGCGTGTCGATACCGACGTCGGTAAAGAAGAGGTCGTTGCCTTTCAGGGTGCCCCGTACCAGGGGGGTGATTTCCGCCAGGGAGAAAGACCGCATCATGCTGCATCACCTCCCTGCTCGATCAGCTGGCGAACAACCGCGACATCACTGAAGGGTACCCGGTTCCCGTTACGCTCCTGGGTTGTTTCATGCCCTTTACCGGCGATGAGCACCAGATCCTTTGACCCGGCTTCCCGGAACGCTGTCCCGATGGCTTCCTCCCGGTCATGGATGACCCTGACCGCGGTCGTGTCCGACATACCGGCCTGGATCTCCGAAACGATGCTCTCTGGCGCCTCGTCACGTGGATTGTCGTCGGTCAGTACGACCTGATCCGCGAGCCGGGCGGCAACCTCACCCATTGCCGGACGTTTGGCACGATCGCGGTTGCCACCACAGCCAAATACGCACCACAGCGCCCCATCCACATGCAACCGGAGGGCCGCCAGCGCGTGCTCCAGCGCTGCCGAAGTATGGGCGTAGTCAATGACCAGCTTCGGGCCATTGGGTGCTGTGTGTGCTTCCAGGCGTCCGGGCGGCGCTTCAACCGCGGCCGCTGACGCCTCGACCAAGGCGGGCGGAACACCCAGGGCCAGAGCTGCGGCGCTGGCGGCCGCGAGGTTATCGATATTGAATCGCCCCATAAGGCGGGTCTTGAGCTGAAGCCGGCCCACCCGGGTATCCAGGGTCGCCTGCATCCCTTCAGGTGCTGGATTGCAATCCAGGATACGGCACTCGCCGTGTTCGTCCGCGCGGCCGTAACGCCAGAGACGCGTCTCCGCTGGCAACTGGCCGAGAAGCTGCTGGCCGAACGCATCATCGGTGTTAATGACGGCCACTTCCGGCTCATGCTCGGTGAACAACCTCGCCTTCGCCGCCCCGTAGGCCGCCATGTCCGTGTGATAGTCGAGGTGTTCCGGCGACAGATTCGTGAACACCCCCGCATCAAACCGAACGCGGTTCACACGCCCCTGGTCGAGCGCATGGGAAGAGACTTCCATGATCACCGCCTTCGCACCCTGGTCGCGGAATTCTGCGAGCAATTCATGCACCCGGACCGCATCCGGTGTGGTATGGCTGGCAGGTTGCAGTGCGTCTGTGAATCCGTAGCCCAGTGTGCCCATGGTTGCGGTGCGGAAACCGCCTCTTTCCAGAATTTCAGCGAGAAAGCGGGTCACTGAAGTTTTGCCGTTGGTGCCGGTAACACCAACCACAGTGAGATGAGCGGATGGATGGTCATGAAAATAATCCGCCAGCCCCGCGATGCAATCAGCCAGCTCTGGCACGGGAACCAGGACGGCCCCGCGATATTCCCTGGGAGCACCATCCGTCGCGCCGGTATCCAACAGGATGGCAGCTGCCCCGCGATCAACGGCATCGTCCACATGTGCCCAGGCATCGCCACCCGCACCGGCGAGCGCGATAAAGGCATCCCCCGACCTGAGGCGGCGACTGTCAGCACTCATGCCGTGGACCCATACATCCAGCACAGATGGAATGGTCACGCGATCCCGGAGAAGCGTCTTGAGACTGTGCGCGGCACGACTCATCCCTGCCCTCCGTCGTCGTCAGAAGCACCATCGGCCATGGAAGCGCCCCCGGAAGGGCTCACATTCAGCAACCGCAGCGCGTCACCCATGATGCGTCCAAAGATGGGCGCTGCCACTTCACCGCCGTAGTATTCACTGCGCGACGGTGCGTCGACGGTGACCACTGTGACAATCTGCGGATCATGCGCCGGCCCCATGCCGGCGAAGAGTGCCTTGTACTGGTCCGATTCGTACCCCTCAGTGCCGACCAGGTGGACCGTCCCTGTTTTCCCCGCCAGGCGGTAAATGCCGTGACTGGCTCGGGACCCCGTACCTTCCTCGACAACCTTGGCCAGCATCTTCCGGACCTGGCGGGCGGTCTCGCTGGACATTACCCGCTGTCCCTGGGGCGCCTCCTCGTTGCTGAGAAGGCTGACCGGGTAGCGGATGCCGCCGTTGGCCAGCGTCATATAAGCCTGAGCCATCTGCAGGGCATTCACGCTCAGCCCGTAACCATAGGAGAGTGCCGCAACCTCGACCGGGCGAAGATTCATATGGGCGGGCAGAATGCCCACGGACTCGCCCGGGAACCCAATGCCCGTCGACTGACCGAAACCGACCTGATAGAACAACCCCTGAAGCTGCTCCCCGTCCAATTCTGACGCTACCCGGCTGATCCCAACGTTAGAGGAGCGCACAATCATGTCAGTCAGTGACAGGCGGCCATAATCCCGGTTGTCCCGGATCGTATACGAGCCCATCTGGCGGTAACCCGGGCTCGTGTCCAGCTCGGTCTCAGGTGTGAACTCGCCGGTCTCCAGAGCGGCCGCTGCCGTAAAGGGCTTCACGGTCGAGCCCGGCTCATACAGATCGGTGATGGCCCGGTTACGCACCCGTGCGGGGTCGCGTTGATCCCGATCATTGGGATTCAGTGCTGGCTGGTTGGCCATCGCCAGGATTTCGCCACTGTCGACATCCAGCATTACGACCGTGCCACCCCGCGCCTCGTGGGCTTCGACGGCGGCCTTGAGTTCACGGTAAGCGAGATACTGGAGCCGCAGATCAAGGCTCAGGGTCAGGTCATTACCCGGATGCGCCTCCTGAAGCGGCCCTATATCCCGGATTGTCCGACCCCGGTTGTCCTGAAGAACCCGCTTGCTGCCCTTCTCTCCCTGAAGCCAGTGATTGAATGACAGCTCCAGCCCTTCCTGACCCTGTTCGTCGATGTTGGTGAAGCCCACCATGTGGGCTGTTACTTCACCGGCCGGATAGTACCGGCGATATTCCCGGCGGCTGTAGACACCGGGAATACCAAGCTCCATGACTTCCCGCGACAGTGATGGCTGTACCTTTCGGCGCAGATAGAGAAATTCGCGCTCGCTGTTCTGCGCAAGCCGCTCGCGGAGGCGCTTCTCATCCAGGTTCGTGATCTCCGCAAGACGGGTCACCTCCGGCTCATCCGCTGCCAGCTCACTGGGGTTGGCCCAGAGGGTATCAACAGGGGTGCTTACGGCGAGGGGCTCGCCGTTGCGATCACGGATGACGCCACGGTTGGCGTCAATGGGCTCAACCCTTGCTGTCCGGGCCTCCCCCTGTTCCCGCAGGAATTCATGGTCGAGGACCTGAAGTTCCACCAACCGGCCGGCAACCGCCACCGCCGACCCCAGGACGGCGATGAGCACCAGCAGGTGCCGCCACGGAGCCATGGGCGCGCGATTCTGCTTTTGAGCGGCCTGTTGGTGTTTTTGTTCCGCCATGAATTTACCGCGTTGTCACTACAACAATGTCTTCACGCACGGGAACCTTCATTTCCAGTTCCCGCGTCGCACGCCCTTCCACATGGCTGTGCGCACTGAGTGCGCTCTGCTCAAGCAGAAGCTGTGTCCACTGGCGCTGATAGGCATCCCGTTCGTCCTGCAGATCCGTGAGGTTGCCGTAGAGGGACCGGTTAAGATGAGAGGCATACACCACTGCCAGCGCCGATACCGTCAGGGTGATCAACATCAGCAGCGTCACCAGCACCCTGGAGTCCCACAGACCGTAAAAAATGCGCCCGGAAATACGGCTCGCCGCATCCAGGACCTCGCGCCAGCGCATGGCCCGCCCCTCGGCAGTGGGCCTGACCGTCGTTGCCCCCATAATCAGGCCTCCCCTCCGCGGCAGCACTCAAGCACGCGCATAACCGCACTCCGTGAACGGACATTGACGCTGCGCTCTTCTTCGGATGCCTGAATAGCGCGGCCGAGGGTCCGGAACCCGCTCTCTTCTTTCTCCGCGGTTACCGGCACTCCGCGCGGCAACTGCGGACCGCGACTGCGATCCCGCATGAAACGCTTGACCCGACGGTCCTCCAGCGAGTGAAAGCTGATTACCACCAGCCGCCCCCCTGTCTTGAGGTGGTCCGCCGCTTGCTGGAGCGCTTCATCGAGCTGCGGCAGCTCCTCGTTAACCTGTATCCGGATCGCCTGGAACGAACGCGTGGCCGGGTGCTTGTAACGATCCTCGAACGGGACCGCCTCCCGGATCAGCTCGGCCAGCTGCGCAGTGCGAGTCACTGGCTGCTCCTGCCGAGCCTCCACGATCCGTCGCGCAATCCGCTTTGCAAACCGCTCCTCGCCGTACTCCCGCAGGACACGGGCGATCTCCTTTTCATCCTCTTCGGCAAGCCAGTCAGCAGCACTCTGGCCGGAATCCGGATCCATGCGCATGTCCAGGGGGCCATCGTTACGAAAACTGAAACCACGCTCGGGTTCGTCCAGCTGCGGCGAAGAGACCCCCAGATCCAGCAGAACACCATCCACCCAGGACCAGCCGGTCTCGTCCAACAGAGCTGCCAGATCGCGGAAGGCACCACGCTGGACGCTCACTCGTGGATCCTGTTCCGCCAGCTCGCGCGCAACACGGATCGCTTCCGGATCACGGTCCACGACCAGAAGCCGGCCACTGTCATCCAGGCGCTCGAGGATCGCGCGGCTGTGGCCACCCCGGCCGAACGTCGCATCAACGTACTGACCAGCCGGTGTGGTCACCAGTGCATCAACAGCTTCCTCTTGCAGTACGGACTCGTGCACCATGGCCACTCTCCAGCCCCCGCTATAGCGACAGGGACTTCATCTCCTCGGGGATTTCCTCATCGCCGTCATCCTCTTCAAGCCAGGCCATCCAGCGATCCTCGCTCCAGAGCTCAAGCTTGCGGCCCTGACCGACCAGGTAGAGCTTCTTCTCCAGGCCGGCGTAATCACGCAGCGGTTGGGGCACCAGCACACGGCCGGCGCCATCCAGCTCCAACGGCGTTGCATAGCCAATAAGCAGCCGCTGGGTCCGGCGCACGGCCTTGTTGAAACTCGGAAGAGCCTCAATCTTGGGCAGGATCTCTTCCCACTGGGGCTCGGGGTAGACCAGCAGGCAGCGTTCCTCGGTGTGAGCGGTCAGCACGATGCGGCCACCACAGAGGGTCTCGAGGTCCTCGCGCACACGAGCGGGGATCGCCAGGCGCCCCTTGGCGTCCATATTGATCGCATGACTGCCGAGAAAATTCGTCATGATCGATTCGCTACCCCGGTTCAGTGGCCAGGATCACCACTTGATCCCACTGCCACCACTCACAACCCACAAGACACCACTTGATGCCACTTTTTACCACTTGCCGACACTATAAGAAGACTCTATGGGCAATGCAAGGAAGCCCCGCCCTCTAGAACCGCAAAAAAATGCCGTTGTGCCAGTGATTTAGGAGTGAATGCAGTGAATAGAACGCAATAATCAGGCAACAAATCCCGCTTTTTCAGAAACCTGGACTCATCTCCAAGAATGATTCTGAAGGTCAAGATTTTTTTGTTATGGAAGGGCTGTTATTTAAGTCAGAAAAGAATCAAGGAGGGTGGCCCCGCGCTTCCGGTCAGGAAACGCCAGGGCCTGTTCGAGTCCACCGATAAGCCGGGTTCTGTCGCGTGCAGTCATTCGTCTGGGACCTGCGTCACCGCAGGCCTCAAGCAGCCTACCCGAGTCCGGTGCGGGCCACACCTCTGGACTCCTATTTGGCCTTGCTCCGAGTGGGGTTTACCATCGCCGTGGACTGTTGCCAGCCACGCGGTGCGCTCTTACCGCACCATTTCAACCTTACCGGCGACCCGCGGGCCGCTTGGGCGGTTTTCTTTCTGCTGCACTTTCCGTCGGCTCGCGCCGCCCAGGCGTTACCTGGCACTCTGCCCTGTGGAGCCCGGACTTTCCTCCATCCCCGCAACAAGGCGGAGACAGCGACTGCATAGCGGACTCAGGTGGAAAAGTAATGCCTCTGGCGACCTTTTACAAGAGGCTGTGTCATTCCTGCTCCTGCAGCTCAAGCGCCCGCCGATAGAGGCCACTGCGCCCCTGACCGGTGATCCGCGCGGCCACCCGGGCGGCATCGCTCACACTGAGGCGTGCCAGAAGCTCTTTAAGGAGATGATCAGTGTCCACATCAAAACCACTGGACGGCGCCTCACACCCGGCAACCATCACCACGAACTCACCCTTCTGGGGGATACCACCATCCAGGACCCCATCGGCAAGCTGCCTGAGCGACCCATGAACCGACTGCTCGTGAGCCTTGGTCAGCTCCCTCGCGATCGCGCCGGATCGCTCCGCGCCGAAAACAGCCGCCATATCCTCCAGCGCCCCCACCACCCGGCGCGGGGACTCGTAGAACACCATCGTCCGCGTCTCCCGACCCAGGGCCTCCAGAGCCCGCCTGCGACTGCCCGGCTTCGGCGGCAGGAACCCCTCGAACACAAACCGGTCCGTGGGCAGGCCCGCCACCGCCAGGGCCGCTGTCACGGCACTTGCACCCGGAACTGACACCAGAGGCAGCCCCTGCTCCCGCAATGCCCTCACTACCGAAAACCCCGGATCGGAAATCAGGGGCGTCCCGGCATCCGAGACCAACGCCAGGGTTTCCCCTTCGTGCAGCCAGCCAAGCACCTGGCCAAGCTGGCTCTCCTCATTGTGTTCATGGAGCGGCGTCAGCGTCTTGCGGATCGCCAGATGATCCAGAAGCCGCCGGGTCTGACGGGTATCCTCGGCCAGGATCCGGTCCACTCCTGCCAGCACCCAGGCTGCCCGGGTGCTGATATCCCCGAGATTGCCTATGGGCGTCGCCACCACGTAAAGCGTTCCCGCCTGTAAAGTCTCGGCCATGCTCAGACTTCCATTACCTGTTAGAATCGTCGGATTCAAATGAAGCCGATCCACCTGCAACAACGCCAGCCGAGACGCCAATGACACTCCGTTTGCCGGTCCTGACTGTTCTCCTAATGCTGTTCATTGCCGGTTGTGCCGTGGACCCCACTACCGGCCCCGAGCGCCAACCGACCACCGTTCAGGGGCTGCTTAGTGCGGCCGCGGACACCAATGATGCCAGCCTTAGCCAGCAATATCAGCTCAAGGCGGCCGCAATGCTGCAATCCGACGGCGATTTCGTGGCTGCACGCACGCTGCTGGAGGCACTGGACCCGCAGCAACTGGACGACGAACTTAACGATCGCTACCTCTGGCTGCTCAGCCGTGATGTCGTCGAGCGGGACAACGCCGATGACGCGCGCGCACTTGCCGAACAGCTGGATCCTGAACTGCCACTACGGCTTGACGACGCCCAACGTGCAGCCGCATTCGATGCCATCGCCAAGCTTTATGGCCTCGCGGAGCACCACCTTCCGCAGGCTCGGACCCTGATCCTCTGGGCCGGAAGCGATGCCGCCCAACCGGATTCACCGAACGAGCGGATCTGGGGTGCCCTGCGCGAAGTCCCACGTCCCGATCTGGAACCGATCGCCGAACGCAGCTCGGATTACCTGACTCGGGGATGGATGGAGCTTGCTCTGGCTCTGTCCTCCCATAAACAGCACGAGGTTGAAGCCCGGTCCAGCGCCATACGCGACTGGCAGAAGGCCTGGCCTGAACACCAGGCGGGCGACCCACTACCAAGCGAGCTTGCTCTGTTGCGGCAACTACCAGAGCTGCGTCCGAACTCTGTCGCCCTAGCCTTGCCATTGAGTGGCGCACTGGGCGGCGCGGGCCAGGCAGTGAGGGAAGGCTTCATGGCGGCCTATTACCAGGACCTCGCGGATCCGGATCGGGCGACGCCGGCGGTCACCCTGCACGACACCAGTGCCAGACCCTTCATCAGTATCTATGCGGAACTGCTGGAGACCAACCCGGACCTCGTCGTCGGGCCTCTGCAAAAGGAGGCTCTCAACCAGTTGACCTCCCAACCCTCCCTGCCCGTCCCGGTCATGGCACTGAATTACCGCCGTGATCTGGCTGTCCCCCCTGACAACCTGTTCCAATTCGGACTTGGGGGCGAGGATGAAATGCGTGCAATTGCCAGTCGCCTTGACCGCGAAGACCTTCAGAACGCGCTTGTCTTCGTGCCCGAAGGCGATTGGGGCAGCCGCATGGAAGACGCTCTCCGGGACGCTCTGAAGGAACACGACGCCACCCTCCTGGATGCCGTCGAGTACAACGACGAGAGCAATCTCAATCAGGTGGTCGCAGAAGGTTTTCTCATCAACCAGAGCCGTCGCCGGGCCAATGCACTCATGCGCCTGACGGGCACCTCCATGCAGTTCGAACCCCGTCGTCGCCAGGACACAGACGCCATCGTACTGCTTGCCTCTCCGGCCAAGGCACGCCAGTTCAACCCACTGTTCGCCTTCTACTACGGCGGTGATCTGCCCGTCTATGGCAGCTCACTGCTGTACCGCGGCAAGCCGGACCCGGCGAGGGACAGCGACCTCGACGGCATCCGTTTCACGGATATCCCCTGGGTGCTGAATGGCGCCCCTGAAGAACGGGGCACACTGCGCTCACTGTTTCCCTCCCTGATGGACCGCTATGACCGGCTTTTTGCGCTGGGCTTTGACAGCTATCGACTAACCAGCCAGATTCAGCTTCTTGAAAAAATTGATGGTTACCAGCTGCAGGGCGTCACAGGCCTCATCCGCAATGCCGGCGATGGCAGTTTCGAGCGTACCCCGGAATGGGCTGTTTTCCGGCAAGGCAAACCTGAGCTGCTGCCCGCCACAATGGCGGATGAGGATAATGGGAAAAAACCTGACAGCGAAAACCAGCGAGACTGAGCAGTAAGAGAGACGGAATGGATCAACGGGACCAGGGACGGGATGCGGAAGCCGCGGCCGCGGATTTTCTTGAATCCGAGGGAGTGCGCATTCTGGAGCGGAATTTCAACTGCCGCGCGGGTGAAATTGACCTGATCGGGCACGACGGCGAGTCACTTGCCTTCATTGAGGTGCGTGCACGCAAAAAGGGGGCTCTGGTGGATGGACTGGCCTCGGTGGACGAACGCAAACGACGCAAGCTTATCCGGGCAGCAAGGTTCTACCTGCACCGTTACGCCATGGACAACTGCGTCTGCCGCTTTGACATGATCGCAGTGACCATCACACCCGGGAGCAGCTACCAATTCGAATGGATACCCAACGCCTTTGACGCTACGCCATGAGTGATACAGAGCAACGTTTCAATCAGCACATCGCGAACCATATGGAATGCGTTGGAGAGGCGGCCGGCGTGGTAGCGCCGCTCCTTGGTGAGGCCGCGGACGCCATCGTTGAGACACTGCTCAGCGAGCGTCAGGTACTGGTGTGTGGCAGTGGCAAGGCCAACGCCTTCGCCCAGTACTTCTCCAGCAACATGCTTGCGTATTACGAAACGGAGCGCCCCGCTCTTCCGGTCATCAACCTCGGCGCGGATGCGACAACGTTGGCAGCGATCGGCCTGAGCAACCGGATTCAGGAAGTGTTTTCCCGGCAGATCCAGGCACTGGGCCATGAAGGGGATTCATTACTGCTTCTGACCGATGATGGCAACCGGTCCAGCCTGATACAGGCTCTACAGGCCGCCCACGATCGTGGAATACAGGTTATCGCGGTGACCGGCCGTTCCGAAACCGACATCCATGCCCTGTTCCACGGCGGCGATATTGATATCACACTGCCCGATATGGGAACCGCCTGCACGGCGGAACTCATGATAGTGATCCTCAACGCCCTCTGTGGTGAGATCGAAGCGCGCCTGTTCAGCGACGGCTGACCCTTATTTCACCACTTTGAGATTGGGCCGCCCGGAAGACGCCGACTCGTTCGAGTCTCCACCTTCAGAATCGTCGCTTACCTGACTGATGCCAGAACCCTCAGGGGGATCCGGATCCCCAGGCTCCTGACCGAACACCATTCCCTGACCGTTTTCCCTCGCATAAATCGCCATGACCGCGTAGATCGGGACATAGACACTGACAGGGACGCCACCAAATCGTGCTGTAAACTCCACCGCTTCATCGCCAAGCACCAACCCCTTGATTGCAGAAGGATTGATGTTGAGCACAATCTGCCCGTTGGCAACATAATCCACCGGAACCTGCACACCGCTCAAACCCGCATCAACAACGATGTGTGGTGTTGAATCGTTGTCGAGGATCCAGTCATTGAGCGCCCGAATCAGATAGGGTCGGCTCGATCTCATTAAAAACTCCCGGCTTTGCCCGACTTCTCAGGGTCAGGGTCGCATTTCCTCTTCCGCATCGGAAAGGCTGGCCTTGAAACTCCGGCGCTCGAACAACCGCTCCATGTACTGCTCAAGTGGCTTGACGCCTTTCTCAGGAAGCGAGATACCGAGCCTGGGCAGACGCCACAGAATCGGGCCGATACAGCAATCGACGATGGTGAATTCCTCGCTCAGAAAAAAGGGCGTCTCCTGAAAGAGCGGGGCTGCGGAGATCAGGCTCTCACGCAACTCCTTGCGCGCCTGTTCCACATCTTTGCCTTTACCGGCTTCGATACGATCCACCAGGTCACACCAGTCCCGGCCAACACGCCACATCATCAAACGACTGTGCGCTCTTGCCACTGGGTAAACCGGCAAAAGCGGCGGATGCGGGAAACGCTCGTCCAGGTACTCCATCATGATATTAGGCTCATAGAGTACCAGGTCCCGATCCACCAGGGTCGGCAGCGCATTGTAGGGATTGAGATCGGAGAGCTCGGCTGGCGGCTCCGATGGATCCACATTGACCACGTCAACGGTTACGCCCTTTTCCGCCAGCACGATCCGCACACGGTGACTGTAATGGCTCCGCGGGTCGGAAAAGAACGTCATTGATGACCGTTTGGTCACAACAGCCATAGCGTTACCCCATGATATTGCCGGTCGGAAAGAAGGGATTCAGTGCAGACGGCCCGGCATCTGGTGCCGGGCCCTGAAGGCGGGATTATAACGGATTCCTTCAGTGGATGTCTTTCCAGTATTCGCGGTTCAACAGGTACGCGAAGATGAAGAAGACACCAATGAAGATCAGTACATACACACCAAGCCGCTTGCGCTCCACCTGAGCCGGCTCGCCCAGATAGACCAGGAAATTGGTCAGGTCATACATGGCCTGATCAAACTCTTCAGTTTCCATGTTGCCCTCAATGGCCCAGTCGTCACAGAAGGCTTGGTCGCTATCCGACGCCTCCCCGACATGCGGAGCTTCCGCACAGAGTCCGCCCTGGTTGACCATTACATGGGGCATACCGACGTTTTCAAACACGGCGTTGTTCACCCCATGCGGCCGCTTCTCATCCTTGTAGAAGGCACGCAGGTAGGAGTAAAGCCAATCCGGGCCGTTGACCCGCGCAGTCAGCGTCAGGTCCGGTGGTGCCTTACCGAACCAGGAGGAGGAAGGCTCCTCGGGCATGGCAATCTTCATAAGCTCGCCGAATCGGGCGTCCGTAAAGATCAGATTCTTTTCATAGAGCTCCTGCGGGATGCCGATGTCCTTGGCCACTCGCTTGTAACGCGAGTGCTCCGCCGAGTGACACCCCATGCAGTAGTTCGTGAAAATCTGCGCGCCACGCTGCAGTGACGCTTCATCACTCAGATCCGGTTCCATAGAGTCGAGGTTGCCCCCGCCGCCGCCGGCCGCAGAAGCGACCACCGGCATGCACATCACCAGAAGTACGGTCAGAAGCTGTTTCATTTGGTTGTCACCCTCTCCGGAACCGGTTTCGTGGACTCCATCCGTGTGTAGAACGGCATCAGGATGAAGAAGCCGAAGTAGATCGCCGTCCCGAGCTGCGCAAGCATCGTCTTGATGGGCGTTGCGGGTTCAGCCCCCAGATAGCCAAGCATCACAAAGCTGCCAGCGAACAGTGCCAGGGCAACACGGCTGAACCAGCCCTTATACCGCATAGAACGCACGGGGCTGCGGTCGAGCCAGGGCAGAACAAACAGGATAGCGATGGCAGCGCCCATCACGAGTACACCCCAGAACTGTGATGAGAGGCCAAACAGGTCGAACGTGATGGCCCTAAGCATCGCGTAGAAAGGCGTGAAGTACCACACCGGCGCAATATGATCCGGCGTCTGCAGCGGATCCGCCTCCTGGAAGTTCGGCTTCTCGATGAAGTAGCCACCCATTTCTGGGAAATAGAAGACGATAATGGCAAACACCGCCAGGAAAACCGCGATCGGCACCAGGTCATGCACGGTGTAGTAGGGATGGAACGGGATACCGTCCTTCGGAATACCGTTTTCATCCTTGTTCTTCTTGATATCGATGCCATCGGGATTGTTGGAGCCAACCTCGTGGAGCGCAAGGATGTGCAGGATCACAAGCCCAATCAGAACCATCGGCAATGCGACAACATGAAGCGCGAAGAAGCGGTTGAGCGTGGCACCAGAGATGAGGTAATCACCCCGGATCCAGAGCGCAAGATCCTCGCCGATACCGGGAATAGCGCTGAACAGGTTGATGATCACCTGGGCGCCCCAGTAGGACATCTGCCCCCAAGGCAGCACATACCCCATGAAGGCTTCCGCCATAAGGAGCAGATAGATCGACATGCCAAAGATCCAGATGAGCTCGCGTGGCTTCTGGTAAGAGCCATACATCAACCCACGGAACATGTGGAGATAGACCACCACAAAGAACATCGACGCGCCCGTCGAGTGCATGTATCGCAGCAGCCACCCGTAGTCGACGTCACGCATAATATACTCGACCGAGGCGAAAGCCCCTTCGGCCGTCGGCGTGTACATCATGGTCAGCCAGATGCCTGTCAGAAGCTGATTGACCAGAACCAGCATCGAAAGCACGCCGAAGACGTACCACACGTTGAAGTTCTTGGGCGCATAGTACTTGCTCATGTGCCGCTCGAAGGCGGCCACAACCGGCAAGCGTTCATCAACCCACTGAATCAGTTTGTTCATGCTGCGTCCTCCGGGTCGAGGCCAATGGCAATGGTCTGACCGTCATCCTCAAAACGGTACGGGGGTATCTCCAGGTTTTTGGGTGCCGGAACCCCGCTGAAGACCCGACCCGCGAGGTCAAACTTGGAACCATGGCAGGCGCAGAAAAAGCCACCTGGCCAGTCGTCACCAAGTCCCGCGGCGCCCTCGCTGGGGCGAAAACTCGGTGAGCACCCCAGGTGCGTGCAGATACCAACCACTACCAGAAACTCTGGCTCGATCGAGCGGTGACGCCCCTCAATGTAATCAGGCTGCTGGGGTTCCTTGGACTCTGGATCATCAAGGCGGTCGGAGATGCTCTCAAGCCGCTCAAGCATCTCGGGGGTACGGCGCACAACCCAGATGGGCTGACCGCGCCACTCCACGGTAACCCGCTCGCCCGGGTCGACCTTGGAAACACTTATCCTGCGTGGCGCTCCAGCTGCCTCAGCTTTGGCACTGGGACGCCACGAGGCGAGAAAAGGCACCGCGGCTCCAACAGCCCCG